>JAJYCT010000394.1 GCA_021778125.1 Myxococcales bacterium | reverse complement strand
GACACCGGTCGCCGGACACGCACGCGCCGTCGCAGCAGGACGCGCCGCTCGGGCAGTCGTTCCCGTTCCCGCTGCAGAGGGTGGCTGGGGTGGGCCCGCCTCCCGGCGCCATGCAGGCGGACATCAGCGAGATGCCCACGACGACCACGGGGACGAGCCCCGCGGCGACGCGCCCCAGGTCTCGCAGGTCCATCGTCATCTCCATTCTCCATCCGAGCGCCATCGTGGCCGCCAGGTCCGACCTCCGGCCAGCATCGGCGGAGCCCCGCGCGCGGCCCGCTCACATGCAGGTGCCGTTCTGAGCGAGCAGTGTGTCCAAGAGGGCCGCGAGCAGCAAGAGGCGCGGCGCCCCATACTCGCCCTTCGGGGCTCATGCGGCGTTCGACGACCGCGGCACGATTCCCGTGCTCCCGGGCCGCCCTCGCGAGCGCAGGGGCCGGCTGACCGACTGCGTCAACCCGGACGGAATTATTCACTGAATCGGTTGCGTCGGTACGGGGATGTACTACACGGATGGGCTCTTTTCAGGAGGTCCCAATGAAGCGGTTGTTGGTGCTTGGAGTCATCGCGTCCGTGGGTGCGTTCGGGGCGTGCGGAGGCTCCCAGGGGGCCCAGGGCCCGCAGGGGCCGGCCGGGGAGAACGGCGAGGCGGGCGCGCCGGGGGCGTCGGGGGCTCCCGGATCGAGCGCCGTCGCCAACCCCAGCGTCAGCGCCATCACGCCGAACAAGGTGTTCCTCGCCCGCCAGGCCGAGGTGACCATCAGCGGTTACGGCACGAACTGGTCGAGCGCGACGACGGTCGACTTCGGTGCCGGCATCAAGGTCGGCACGATCACCGTCGCGAGCCCCACGGCGCTCGTCGTCGACATCACGATCGACAAGACGGCCGCGACCGGCGCGCGCGACGTGAAGGTCACCGACGGCGGCAAGACCGACACGTACAAGGGCGCGTTCGAGGTCACCTCGCCGATCTCGCTGTCGGTCCAGGGCGTCATCGCGCAGGGCGCGCTGCTCCTGGCCAACATCAAGAACCTCGACACGGCCAAGCCGTTCGACACGACGTCCTCGGTCAATCCGGTCACGGGCGCGACGACCTACCCGAACATGGCCGTGACGGTGCCGGCGGGCGTGACGGTCCAGCAGATCGGCAGCGTGAGCGACTTCGGCATGCAGCTGCTCGTGAGCGTCGACGTCAACGCCGCGGCGGCGGCGGGGGACCTCGACGTCGTGGCCGGCGCGCCGCAGGCCGACGGCGGCGTGGCGGCGACCTCGCTCGACTTCCCGCTTCCGGCGGGCTTCACGGTCGCCGCGCGCAGCGCGACCGCGCTCACGTCCGGCACGGTGTCGAGCGCCACGATCGCGAACCCGTACGACAGCGCGCTCTTCTCGCTGACGCCGACGGCGGCGTCGAACCTCCTCGACTGGGCCGGGACGACGACGGGCGGCGGCACGCCGGGCATCGCTCTGCTCGCGAGCCCCGGCGTGTGGGGAGCGCAGTTCGCAAACATGCTCGGGTACTCCGCCACGCAGACGATCCTGGTCTCGGGCATGCAGCCGGTCTTCGGGGTCTACTGGGACCAGACGGGCGGCGCAGGGCCCATCAGCGTGACCGGCACGACGACGGCGGTCGCGGCGACGGCGGCGGCCACGTCGAGCGACGCGAGCGTCGCGAGCGCCGTCGTGGCGACGGCGCTGCCGTTCGTCCTGACGGGCGGCGACCTCTCCCACACCGGCTCGGCGGACTGGGTGAAGGTCACGCTCCCGGCGAGCCAGACGACGCTGCGCGTGCAGACCCTCGGCGATCCGAACACCGACGTCGCCGTGGCGGTCACGACGAACGGGACGACGGCGGCCGGCACCACGACCAGCACGACCGACACCGGCACCTACGTCGACGCGACGTTCACCGGCCTGACGGGCGGCTCGACGTACTTCGTGACGTTCTCGCAGGGGACCGTGAACCCCGGGGCCGGCACGACGTACACCGGCGTCCTGCGATAACCCTCGAAGCGCACGGGCCCGATCCTCTCGCGAGGGTCGGGCCCGTCGTCATTTCAGCGGTGCTGCCCCCACCGTCATCGAGCGTGCCGGTCTTGGCGCGCACGCGGCGGCGCGTGAGCTCGGGGCGGAAGCCGATGTATGCTGGACGGCATGGCGCTCGTCTGGCGCTCGTCCAGTGCCCCGACTGCGGGCAGCAGGTCTCCGACGTGGCCCCGGCCTGCGTCCGATGTGGGCGCCCGTTGGCGGCCCCACCCCCGCCGCAGATGCGCGACCGGCGGTCAGTCCGACGCGTCGCCGGCGTCCGATGCGTCGACCCCGGCGTCGAGGCAGACCTGTACCGGGATGGCCGTGCACTGCAGCGGGGCGCACGCCGGCCCCGCCGAGCAACCGTAGATGCCGGGATCCCCGATCCCGCCGACCGCCACCAGATCGCCGGTCGCGACGTCGTAGTCGGCGATGATGGCCGTGTCGACCTCGCCGATGACGACCTCGTTCGTCGCGCCGCACGACGCGAGGTAGACGCGGTCGCCGGCGGCGCCGGCGAACGCGCAGGGGGGCGCGGCGGTCACGCTCGACCACGTCGTGCCGCACGGGTTCCATGCGTACCCCGCGCCTCCGTCGAGGGCGCACAGGCTCGCCAGGGACATCGGGCACTGCACTCTGGCGGCATCGCCCACCGTGCACGCGCCCGCGTCCGCCCCGTCTGCGATCGGGGCGTCGGTCGACCCGGCGTCGCCGGCAGCGGCGTCGCTGCCCGTGGCCCGCTCACTCAAGGTGCCGCTGCACGCCGCGACCGCGAGCGCGGACGCCAGGACCCAGAAACGAGTGAAGAGCATGCACGCGGCGAGAGCAAGACGGGGGCCACCTCGACGATCCACTCCCCTCCCCGAGAGCGTCGCCTTGTCCGCCCTGATCCGCGCGTCGCGCGATGGCCCGCAATGGCGCAGCTCAGCGCCGCTTCTCGGCTACCCCTGGACCTGAGGTTGCCGTCGTTCGCCGTCGCCGACGACGACCTCCTTGACGCGCAGGTTGTCGCGCACCTCCTTGTAGCGGCCCTGGCGTGCGAGCACCTCGGTGGTCACCTCGTCGCCCGCGCGCATGCGCGAGCCCAGGATGTACTTTCCGCCGCCGAGCGCCAGAGCGCGGCGGTTGTCGGCGGAGTTCATGCCGGCGTCGCCGACCAAGACGCCGCGAGCATGACGACGGCGTTCGCGCGGCAGGTGTCCGCTTCTCACACCCGTCATCTCTGGTACCCGCTGCCGGCGCGCCGCCCCACAACGGGTGTAGGCAGCGCCCCATGGTCGGCCGTCGACTACGTCGGCTGACGGCGGGACCGCAGGCTGCGCGCTGAGCGGCGCCCCGTGCGCCTCGTGCTGCATGGCCGAGAGGAAGTCCCCACGCATCTGGGCCTCGGCGAACGCCGCATCCGTCCACAACTGCGTAAGCCGTGCGAGCACGACCGTCCTCACCTTCGGATCGTCGAACCCTTCGGTCAGCATGTTGACGTTGACGAGGATCGAGGGCTCGTCACCGAGTCGGCGGAACCGAGCGAGCACTTCGTGGGGCGACGCCTCATCCTGTCTTGGGATCCGCAGCTCGCCCATGTTGCAGTGGACCGCAGCGATCTTCCCCCGAAGGGCCGGGACGGTCCCGCGTAGCGGTACAGGGTCGACGCCGTGAAGATCGCTCGCGTCACGCGCGGAGGTGCGCCTGTGCGAAGGCGGCCGAAGTCGAGCGCGACGGGCCGCCCGTCGTCGCGATGGACGGAAAAACTCTCCGCCGCGACCTCGAGCGCGTGTCCAAGGGCTTCGACGTCGCCGTCATCGACTGCCCCCCGCGCATGGGGGCTGAGACGCGCGCCGCGATGCTCGCGTCGGACCTGGTCGTCATGCCCGTCATTCCCGGCGCGGCCGACGTCTGGGCGCTCCAGGAGACGATCGCCGTGCTCGCCCAAGGATTACCTGCCCTTCTGGATCGCTCGGTCGCGCAGTCGATCATCGGGCTCTCCCTTCCCCGGCTCGGCCTTCCCCGGCTCGGCGATCTTCGCCGCGATACTCTCGTACATCGCCTCGACGGCCTGCGATGCGTTGGCCGTCATCGCCTCGGGAGTCGGGCTCGTCGCCGCGTCGCGGGCGACGACTTCACCGGCGATGCGCTGGACCTCCTTACCCGCCCCGTCGATGACGCTCGACTTGAACCGTACGCGCGCATAAACCGCCGCGGTTCCGCCGGTGTACAGGGCCGCCGGGCCGAACGAGAGGTCTGCCTCCCGCAGCTGCAGGACCAGCTGGGTCGAGGAACCCTTGAAGCCACTGTCGAAGCCGCGCGTGAGCGTGGTGCGCCAGCCGGTGACGGGCACCTGGTTGACGGCGTCGGTCTTCGGGATCACGAACGCATCGGCGATCGAGGCATCGAGATCGAGCTTGGTCGGCGAGATGCCTGCGGGCAGATCGACGTTCGGGCGCGGTGACGCGGTGTTCACGCGGAGATCCCCGCACGCCGCAGTGAAGACGACGGCCAGGACCGCGAGGTTTCGTAGACAGGGGGGCTGCATGCGGCCCATCGTGTAGGCGACACGCCCTCCCCGAGCAAGCCAGGCGCGGGACTGCCCTCTCGCGCCAAAAGGTGGTGCCCCATGGCGCCAAAGTGCGCGCCGAGCGAAGGCGATCCGGGAGCTCGAGGGGCAGGAGCGCGAGGCGCGCCGTGCCGGACGCGGTTGATCTCGGAGCCTGCTTCGCTCGCTCCTCCCGCTGCTTCTTCTTGCGGAACCGGTTCAGGTTCACCACGTTGCCGGCCATCGCAGGAACTTGCCACGAGCCGGACCGCCTGTCTCCGCGATGGAGGGGCCGCGCGCGGACCCGGGCGTCGACGCCTCCCTGTGACCGCACACCCCGGACTTGTCTCCCGCACACCCCGGACTTGTCGACCGACGATCCCGCTCTTGTCGCCGATCGGCACGCCTTTCGTCGCCCGCGATCCCCGGACTCGTCGCCGGCACGATCCGGACCTGTCCGCCGGCATCTTCGCACCTGGCGCCC
>JAJYCT010000393.1 GCA_021778125.1 Myxococcales bacterium | reverse complement strand
CGATCTAGCCGGATCGGCGCCTGGCAGGTTCTCGAAGTTGTCGTAGAACGCCGTCGACTTCACCTGCGTGCCGTCAGTACGCTTCACCGACGCGACCGCGCCTATCAGGTGGTTGGCCATGGCCCCGAAGTTCGCCATGTCCCGCACGCCGCCGTCGGCCCAAACGTTGAAGCGTGCCAGCGCCGCGCCGTCCATCGCGCCCCCCGGCGGCGTCGCGCGACCGTGGAGGATCGCGTGCGGGTCGAGCTGTTCGATCGACTGCGCGCCGGCCGACCGCGTGAACTTGCCGTCGTCTTCGCCCACGTCGTAGCCGCCGCTGGATTGTTGCGGCGTGTGGGGCACGCCGTCGAGGCCCACGTCCTGGAACGGTTCGCCCAGCTCCCAGACGTGGTCGTTCTCGGTGCCGCCCGGATCGAGCTGGAAGTCGTAGTCGTCCTGGTCGGGGTCGGGGTTGGAGACCGCGTCGTAGCCCGGCTCGTCGGCGTCGGCTTTGCCATCGGTGCCGGTGTCAGTGAAGGGCTCCTGCCCCTGCCGGATGACGGGCTCGCCCATGTCGCGCACACCGTTGCCGTTCAGGTCCACGGCCAAGGTGAGGTTGTTAGGGACGACGCCCGTGCCCGTGGCGGGTGGAGCCCATGTGTCGACGTAGGGACTGGCTCCGTTCTGACCGCCATCGCAGAAGCTGATGACAGGACGCGAGCCGTCCGGGTTGTAGGTGCCGTCGTAGAAGCCCGTCCTGGCGATCCACGCGTTCTTCGGATCGCAGCGCGAGGCCAGGCAGGCCGACTGCGTCGCCTGCTGCTGCATTTCGGTGGCCGCCTCCTGCGCCATCTGCGCCGCGGTGTCGGTGCTGGTGGGCGCGATCGGGCCAACGGTAACGGTGCAGTCGGTGCCCGGCACCACGCCGTGGACGAACGGATCGGTGGCCCTGGGGCCGGCGACCATGAAGGGGATCGCGGGATCGGTGCTCTGCCCGTTGGGGTTGCCCCCCATGATCGAGAAGTCCTCGAGCATCTGCGTCCAGTCCCCGCGCGCAAACGTGCCGCCGGTTCCGCCGCCCGGCTGGTAGAACCAGTGGTCGAAATCCTCCGTGTGGGCGAAGACCTCGTTCATTGGGTAGAGATTCGGAGCGGGCAGGGTGCAGCCGGGGTTGGTCGCCGTGCAGAAGCCGCCGAACTTGTACTGCTCGATGTACCAGACGAGCCACGTCAGATCGCTGTTGCCGCCCAGCGGCGCGATGGCGTCGAACTGGTCGTGGTGCCGGGTGCCGAAGATGCCGGCCCCGCCGCCACCCATCGAGATGCCGAGCACCGCGCGGTGCGTGAGGTGGCGCGTAAGCGCGACGGTGCCCGCATTCGGCATGACCGCCGCCTGGTAGGTGCCGAACCAGGGCGACTGGAACTCGAGGACCCAGCCGTGGTCCGGCAGCTCGGCGAAGTGGGGATTGGCGATGGTGACGGCGCGGGGTGCCTTGGCGCGTGGCCCCTCGTACAGGACCAGGACGTGTCGCATCCGCGCCGCGGCGGGCATGGCTGAAGGGTTCACGGGGATGGCGAAGGACAGCTCGCGACGCAGCGAATGCGTGAGCCACGAGGGATCCTGCGGCGTGAAGGTCACCGCGGGCCCAAGCGCCACCGGCTTGCCGGGCGCGCTGGCCGACATGTCGCCGCCGCAGCCAATGCTCGCGCCGAAGGTCGGCAGCGCCCACTCGTCGGTCCGGGAGAAAGCCCCGACCGCGACGGAGAGCGAGGCGTCGGCGAGGTCGCCCGAGCCGTGGGTCGTGGTCGACGAGCCCGAGAGCGTGTTCATGGGGCCGCTGCCGGAACAGGTCGGCGCCGTGGCGTTGCTTCGGACCTCGACGGGCAGCTTGCCGATCCACTGGGTGCCGGACGGATCGCCCGCGAAGCCGACAGCGGAGTCTGCCGCGCGGGGAGGGAGGGTGACCGTGAGGTTGGTCGACTGCGGCCCGCTCCGTAGCGACGACGGACCCGGCGACGGCGCCTGCACCTGGAAGTCGTAAGTCGGGTGCCGGAGGTCGAAGAGGTACGACGACGGCGTCGTGACCAGCGACGGATCGCCGACTGCGAAGGTGCCCGCCAGGGGTGCGCACAGGTCCGGGTCGACGATGACCCGCACGGGCCTGGATTCGCCCGGCGCCAGGACCAACGAGGGCGGGTCGAAGTGAACGGCGACTGTCGGGGCGGTGGTCGGATCGCACGATTCGCCCGGCATCAGCGAGGGCGGCTGGTAAGCCTGCGTGGTCGGGTCGCGCGAGGCGCCGCTGCAGCCCCAGGCCATCGCGAGCGTCAGGAGAGCAGAGACCGCGACGCGAGATCCGAGCGACGGCACGCGGCGTCGGTCTCGCCTACTGCCGGATCCGGCGGACCCCAGGGAGGCGATGAGTACGTTCAAGGATCTGGGTCGCATCTCGCCTCTACGGGCCGATGCTCGCGCGGCGAGCAACAAGTCAGTGAACCAACAGCCGCCATGGCCCTCGACCGGAATTCGCCCCAATCCCGGAGCAAGCGACGCAGCCAGAGCGTAGCAAGGCACAAGGGCGCCGTCGCGGCGTACGTGGCAACATCGAGCAACATGGTCGGCGCCCGCGCCCCTTCCGTCAGTGCGGGCCGGCATCGAGACCTCGAGTCGCGCATCCCGTCACATACCCCGGAAGAGGAAGTGGCGCGGATCGAGGTGAGCAGGGCTCGACTCGGGCCCGCGTCTCGCTTGTCAGCGCCTCGCCCGGCGGTCGCCGCGTGCGGTCGTAGGCGCTCGCGCTCATCGCGCGGCGCGCCCGGTGGAGCGTCGTGTTGACGTTGCCCTCCGTCAGCGACAGCGCGGCGGCGGTCTCGCGCACCGAGTAGTCGAGCACGTCGCGCAGAAGCAGGGCCGCGCGCTTCCGTGGCGTCAGCGCCTCGAGCGCCAGCTGGAACGCGAAACGACGCAGACTCGCGCAGCTCGTGGCGCACGTCGACTGGGAGCGGCCGCGGGGTCACGTAGGCTCGGGCGCGTTCGGAACCGGAGAGGGAAGCCACTGCCACCGCCCCACGTAGGGCCTCCGCCTGCGCCGCCGTAGGGTGTTTGTTGCGCGGCGTTGAGCGCGACGCGGACCAGCCAGGGGCGCAGGGGCTCATCCGTGCGCGCCGCTGCCGGTCATCCGGCAGGTAGGCGAGTCCCCAGAGGAACCGCTCGTGCAGGCGAAATGCCTTCGCGACGGGGGCGCGAGCGAGGGCTGCGGGGGCCATCGGCCCTCTGGCTACCTTCGAGACGTCCGCGAGTCCGAAAGGGCTTCCTGGATCTCACCCGCCGCCCTCCATCCTGCGCCGTGACGATCACGTTCAGTCGACACCATCGCGGGCAGCCAGCGGCGCGCAACGAGTGCGTCGCGCCAGCCGGGCTGGAGGAGAGCTCTGCCTCGTCGCGGCTCGGATCTGGCGGATCCCCGGGCGCGGTGATGGCAGCAGGGCCATGCCCGGTCCGGGCCTGAATTGCTCTCGGATCGCGGAGTTCACGCAGCCTCGACTCCTGCGGCAGCCAGAAGCAGCGGGGCCTCCGCGCGGCACGGCTCGCGGGAGTCAGATGCAGATGCACCCGAAGGTCCGGTGGATCGGGTCGACGGGTCCCTCGCAGCCGCCGAGGGTGCACGTCGACTGCCCCGCGCAGGACGCCGGAAGCGCCGTGCAGAAGGGCGGCGGGGGCCCGGGGCCATTGCTGCACGAGGTGTCGTTGTACCCCCCGCAGCAGGGCGTGAGCAGGTACTGATCGGGTGGGCACGGCCCCGAGTCCCCGGGCGCTGCCGCGTCGCTGGCGTCCGGCGAGCCGCAGCTCGGCGGTTCGCAATGGGCACCCGCCGGGCAGCAGTAGAAGAGGGGCCCCCCGGCGCATTCGACCGGGTAGGTGCCGGCCGGGCAGGTTCCCGCGTCCGCGGAGCTGCCCTCGTCCGAGGCGTCCTGCCCGGGTGCCGCGCGGACGCTGCCGCCGCACGCGCCGAGCGAGAGGGCGACGGGAAGGAAGAGGAGCTCCACGAGGGAATCGCGCATCGCACGGCGCCCGCGCCCAGAGCAACCATCGTGCCTTTCGGGGGCGTACCCGTTCACGGGCTCGCGGGATGATCGCGGCATCCCACTTTGTGGGTCCATTCTTCGTGTCATGACGAGAATCCTCTGTCCATTGGCGTGAAGGTGGGGCACATGGGATCGGATGCCGCGCGACTGATCGAAGGGGCCGCTATCGCCACCAGAGGCTTCGAGACGAGCTTCTGGCGCGCCTCGACGAGGCGCTTGCGCCACATGGCGCTTGGCGCGGGATAGCCCTCGGCAAGCTCCACGACCAGCACCGGGCTGTCGCGTCCCGCCACCCGCCTGTCGAGCTTGGGGATCGCATCGATGTATCGAGCCAAGTCGTGCTCTTCGACCGGGAGCCGGAAGAGCATCACGGCGAAGGCGAATGCGGGGTCGATCTCATAGGTGAACATCGACGGGGGCTACCAAAGGCGATGGTAGCGCCGGACGCCGGAGCTCCGCGACGTCGTCGTGCCGCCCGTCGGCGGCGCACGAGGGTGCCGACGACGAGGATCGCGAGCGACATGCCGCCGACGGACGGCGAAGGCCGCCCACCCGTCACCGCGCAACTCACCGCGCAACCGCCGGAGCCCGGGGTATTCGACTCCGGCGGCGCGTCCGTGCTGCCAGCCGAGGCGCCTTCGGAGGCGTCCGCGGGGGAGGAGTCTGCACCGCTGGGGAGCGCACCATCGGGCCCCGCCTCGTGCGCTGCGCCGTCGGGACCGGCTTCGCGCGCCGCTCCGTCGGGCGCGCCAGCGTCCGTCCCGCCGCACTGCGCGCTCGCCGCCGCCCAGGCGCTCTGCATGTCCTTCGCGACGGTCACGAAGTCGGGTCGAAGCGTGGGAAACGTCTCGAGACCATAGAGCACGCCGCGAGCGAAGGTCGGGACCAGCTTCTTCCAGAGCGGCGTCTCCGACGCGGTTTCCGCATCGCACTCGCCGTGTTCCAGAAGCCCAGTCTTGATGCTGTAGCCCATGACCCACTTGG
>JAJYCT010000043.1 GCA_021778125.1 Myxococcales bacterium | reverse complement strand
CAGATCGGCCTTCGTGATGCGGCGGTCCTCCTTGTCGTCGTCCGCGAGCAGGCGCATCCTCAGCCACGGGACGTCCGCCCTGACCGCGGCGACGGTCGCCTCGTCGGCGAGGACGCGCGGATCGCGATCGGCAAGGGCGCTGGCCTTGTCGAAGGCCTGCTGCGCGGCCTCGATGTCGCCCTCGGACAGATAGCGCTCGCCGGCCGCGACGAATTCGGCTGCCCGCGGGTCGAGCTGGGGCGTCGCCACCATCGGGCGCACCAGGTACGGCTTGGCCACCACCCAGCCCACGACGCCGACGGCGAGCAGGAGAACGACGGCCACGATCCATCCCCCGACCCGCCGCCGCGGCGGAGCGGCGTAATCGTCGAGCCCCGCCGACGGGATCGAAGGCCGCATCGACGGGTAGTCGTCCTCGCGGTGCGAGCGCCGCACCGGGGCCGTCGCGGGCGGCAAGGGCGAGCTGACTTCCAGGGGCGACGCCGGCGGAGCCGCCCGGACCGCGGGCGGCGGGGGCGTCACTGGCTTGCGCTGCGTTACGGGATCGTACTCCGCGTCGACAGGCACGATCCGGGCAGGCGCCATCTCCGTCCTGGCGAGCGCCAGCGAAGACGCGACGGGGGCCATCGGCGGCGCCGGCGGGGGTGCCACACCGGCCCCCGGCGGGCGGAGAGTGTCGATCTTCGGCCTCGGCGGAGGCGCCGCGGGCTGCGGGTTCTCCGGGGCAATCCCCCACGAAGCGGTTCGGCGCGGCACCTCGAGAGCTTCGGGCATTCCCCGGGGAACGGCCGGCGCGGGCGGCAACCGACCGGCGCCGGCCGCCGCGGGCGATCCCGGAGGAGGACGACTCGACGCCCGGCCGTCGAAGAACGGTTCGAGCTCCGCAATCGCTCCGAGCGCTCTCGGCGGCGTCTGGCCGCGCCGGAGGATGTCGCCGCGCCCCACCTGCTTGGCCAGGATCGCGCGCTGCAGCTCGCGCAGCGTGAGGAACGTAAGCTCCTGTCCCGCGCTTGTCCGTACCCCCCAGCGGTCGGCGCCCGGCTCGCTCACCTCCGCCTTGCGGACCTTGAACTGGTGGCCGCAATTGGTGCACCGGACGGTCGTTCCACGACCGCTGACGAGCGCATCGTCGAACTCGTACTCGGTTTTACAGCGCTCGCACTGGACGTCCATTCGCTCGTGGCCCGGCTGACGCGCGTGAGCCAACCTCGGCTGCGCGGCGTGTCCCGTCGCGGTGACGAACGTTAACACGCCGCTTCCGGCGATGTCGATTCGTCCCGCGGGAGACCGTGGCGGCGGGGCGAAGAGCCCCAGATGTACCCCCGCGGAGTCACGTCGACGCGTGAACACGGGTGCACATCCGCCGGCCAGGGTGCACAATATTCCGGTGCGGCCTCTCCTCGTCAGGGGGCACGTGCGTTGCTAGAGTTTCGACCGGGAGCACGAAGCCCATGAAGCGTCTTTTGCTCGGCATCACGCTGCTCGGCCTCGGTACGGTTCTGGGGGGATGTCCTATCTACCCGAGCCAGCAGGAGTACGAGGTCTGCACGTCGCAAGGCTGCTACTCCTGCCCGGACCCTTCGTACTCGAGTTCGTGCACGCCGTGGCCGTGTCAGACGGACGGCGACTGCAGCGCGGGCTACGTCTGCGATCCGAACCAGTCAGCGTGCGTCGCGGGCTACGCGAGCGAAGGCGGCTCGGCCGACTGCAGCGTCACGGGGTGCCCCTCCGGGCAGGTGTGCAAGCTCTCGGCCGGCGTGGCCCAGTGCGTGGTCCTCGGCGGCTCGGGCGATGACGCATCTTCTGCCGGCTCCGAGGGCGGAACGGACGCGGGCGCGCCCGACTCGACCTCCCCGAACGAAGGGGGAACGGGGCCCGACGGCGGGACTCCGGACGCCGCCATGGAGGCCGGCATATACACCGGTCCCTGCAACGACGACGCAACCTGTGGCGGCCAGGGCGCCAAGTGCATCGACGGCCAGTGCACGCCTCAGCTCCAGCTGTGCTCCGATGGCTCGCAGTGCGTCGCCACGGGCTCCGCGTGCGTCGACGGGGTCTGCGAGGTCCGCTGCAGTACGTCGAGCCCCTGCCCTACCGGCTACCAGTGCGACCTGACGCGCAACGTCTGCAACGTGAACCAGGCAGCGTGCAGCGGCTCGGGCGGGTCGACCTGCCAGGGCGGCACGACGTGCGTCGAGGGGCACTGCGTGCCGCCTTGCGCGATCGCGGGCGACGCCGGCGACGGCAGCGCCGCGTGCCCCGCGGGTCAATCGTGCGTCAACGGTGGCTGCATCCCGGACCAGCAAGCCACCTTCGCATGCGTGAACGACGGCCAGAGCGGCCAGCTCGCGACGACCTGCCCGGCGGACGCCATCTGCGTCCATCACGACTGCTACACCGCATGCGCCGCCGACGGCGGCAGCCCCTCGTGCAGTGTGTCCGGTCCGTCGACCGGGTCGGTCTGCAAGGCAGTGACGATCGAGACCGGCACCTACTCGGTCTGCGGCAATGCGACGACGCTCGGGAGTGACTGCGATCCGTCGGAGGGGCTCTACTGCTCCGGGGGCAAGGTGTGCGTTGACGGCTATTGCCTGTAAGGGAGCGCTCCTCGCGGCGATCGCGCTCGGGGCCTTCGGCTGCTCCGCGCCCGGCACTGCGTCCGACCAAGGGGGGCCTCCGCCCGTCGAGGCCAGCGTGACCGACGCGAGCGACGCCGGTCCGCCGTGCCTGCTCTGCAACGAGGCGGGGTTCGACGGCCCCGTCGCGGTGCATGTCCGCGACGTGCTCGATCAGGTCTGCGGCAACGTCGACGGATGCCACGGCGCCGGGGTCGGCAACTTCCCCATCGTCCCCGGCAGCGAGTTCGACGCGATGGTCAACGTCCCCTCCTTCGAGGAGCCGTCCCTCGACCGCGTGCGCCCCGGCGACCCGGCGCGAAGCTACGTGTTCCGCAAGCTCGCGTGCGAGGGCGGGATCGTCCTCTCGTGCATGCCGCCGGGCGGCGCGGAGCCGAGCATGGCGCAGCTCTTCCACGACTGGATCGAGGCTGGGGCTCCGCAGCCGTAGGCGGGCGCGCGACGCCCGTGGCTCCGCGCGCGTTATCCCGCGCGTCGTCCCGTGGCGCAGCCGACGTTCAGCGTCAGCTCGAAGGCGCCGTCGCTCCAGTAGCGATCGATGGCTTCACGGACGTAGGCGAGCGCTCTCTCGGGCTCTTCGAGGCCAAGGCCGGCCCGGAGATCCGGCAGGACGAGAAGCCGCGCAATCGGGTCCTCGAAGAAGTCCCGCCCGCTGCGAAACGCGAACGTGGTCGGGCGCAGATCCACGTCGACGAAGTCGAAGCCCGCGCTCTCGAGCTCCCCGCCAAGCGACTCGACCGTCGGGCGGCTCGCGACGGCGCGATCGACCGCCAGCACCACCGCGTGGTCGTCGAACTTGAGGGCGTACTCGCGCAGCAGATCGCCGAGCTCCTGGAAGCTCCCGCGCATCGGGAGCGCGATGAGCCCCTGCCCCGCCGGGGCTAGCAGCCGGGCGAGCTCCCCGAGGAGCCGCCGCCGGTACTCCGCGTCCCCCACCGGGTACAGCGTCAGCGCGTGCGAGAACGCCGACCCCGGCAGGTCCGTCGGCAGGTCCGTCATCAGCCGGTAGTCGCTGACCATGTCGGGCATCGTGGCCGCCTTCGCGCGCGCGAGCTCCGTCGCCGCCGCGGAGGCGTCGATGCCGACGATGTGCGCCCCGGGAAGCTTCAGCGCAATGCCCCGATCCGGGTACCCCGTCCGGCAGGAAAGGTGCACGACCTGCGCGTCCTCGCTCTCGGTCAGCATCTCGAGGAGCAGCTCGCCGAACAGCGACAGGTAGCGCGGGACCACGAACGTCTCGAGGATGGCGGCGTCCGCGGGCCCCAGCCGGCCGCTCGCGGTGGGCGCAGGGGGAACGGCCGGGGCGGGATGAGCGCCCGACGCCTCCACGATCGTCACGAAGCCTCCCCGGTGAGGATGGATCGCGCCTCCGCGACGAGCTCGGCGATCGTCGCCTCCCCCTCGGTGCCACCCTCGTCCTCGAGCTGGACCTTGCGCGCGTCGCCCGCGAGGGGCTCGAGCAGCGGCAGGGCCGACGGGTCGCCGCCCTCGGCGAGCGCCTCGATGGCGGAGGCCACCGCGTCGGGATCCTTGTGCGCCAGGAAGCGAGCGAGCAGCTTCATGACGCCCGGCTCGGGCACCTCCGCCAGCAGGTACGGCAGCTCGGCGAGCGCGGGGCTGCCCGCCGCGAGCCGATCGAGCGCGCGCTCGACGCCCTGCGCGACCTCCTTGAAGCGGTCGAACGCGAGCCCCGAAAGGGCCTCCCCGGCCGCGTGGCGGGCCTCCGGCTCGTCGCACCCGAGGATGTCGATGAGCAGATCGACGGCGCGCGGCCCCGAGAGCTCCCCGAGGACGCCGGCAATCCGCACCAGGCGGAGTGAGCTCTCGTCCTCGTCCTTCTCGTCCAGCCCGAGAGCCTCGCGGGTCGCCCGCTCGAGCTCGGACAGCAAGACCTCGAGGGGCGAGGCCACGAGGGCGTCGTGCGACGCGCGCACGGCGCGCTCGGCATCGAAGAGGTCCTTGAGCGTGCTGGCGGGATCGCGCATCGCAAGGACTATAGCTGGGAATGAAGCACCGACACGATGCACTATGAAGACGGAAGACATGGCGCGGCTCCTCGTTCCGGCTTCTGCGGCGCTGGTCGCCACGCTCGCGCTGGGATCGGGCGTCTCGCGGGGCGCGCCGGTGCGCATCGCCGCACCCGAGGCCGAAGGAGCGCTGTCGCCCGCGCACCTCGCTCCGGCGCTCTGTCCGGCGGGCTCCCTTCCGGATGGCGACGCGTGCGTCCGCCTCCCCGACGAGGACGACGGCCCCGACGTGGAGGCCGAGAGCAACGGGCACCACGACAAGCAGGGACACTGGGTCGTCTACGAGCAGATCCCCCGGCGCCCGGAGCGGCCGGCCGACTACGACGCGTACCGCTACCCGGTACCGTGCCAGCACGGGTGCGTCGTGAGCGGCTACGACCTCGATCGGCCCGACGATACGCAGCGGCGAGGCCGACGTCTGAGCCACGTCGGTCATGGCGCGGTCGACCTTCCTCAGAAGAAGGGCACGCCGATCACCGCCGTACCGCTCGAGCACCAGCAGGGCGACGCCGAGGTGGCCTACGTGGGGCCGCTCTTCGGGACGACCGTGATCACCCGCTGCGCCGTCCGAGAGGGCGGACAGGTGCGCGACTACCTCGTACTCTACGGGCATCTCGACGCACCGACGGCCGGGCTCACCGTGGGCGCCCACGTGGCCGAGGGACAGCGCGTTGGCTTCGTGGGCGACACGGGCTCGCCCGAGCTCGTACACCTGCACCTGGAGACCCGCAGGGTGAGAGATGGTGTGGAGATCGCCAAGCTTGCGCCGGGAGCCATGATCGCCAACGAGAACAGCGTGGTCTGCGATCCTCGCAACGTGCTGCAGCTTCGCTGACGCGCGCGCCCTGGACATCGCGCTCTTGCGCGCCCCGCCCGGGCGCGCGAACATGACGAAGGTATTGTCTCACCCCGCCGCAGCCCGTCCCCCGGACGCGACGGCGCCGCCGCAGCGCGCCGCGAAGGGGCTCGTCTGCTCGCAGTGCCAGCGTCGCTTCGAGGAGACCGGGGCCCTGGTCCACTGCCCCGATGACGGCCGACCGCTCGTCCGGGTCGCCGATCTGGCGGCCGCCGACGGCGACCCCATGCTCGGTCGCGTCCTCGCAGGGCGGTTCACGATCCTGGCCCGGCTGGGAGCGGGCTCGATGGGCACCGTCTACCGGGCGAAGCAGGCGCCCATCGGGCGACAGGTCGCCGTCAAGATCCTGCGTAGCGACCGCGCCGTCGACGAGGTGAGCCGGGCGCGCTTCCTCCGCGAGGCGCGCGCGAACAGCCTGCTCGCCTCGCCCAACACGGTCACCGTCTTCGACTTCGGGCAGAGCGAGACCGGGGACTTCTACCTCGCCATGGAGCTGCTCGAGGGCGAGTCGCTGGGGCAGCGCCTCAAGCGCCGCGGGCGCATGCCGGTCGAAGAGGCCATCGACGCCGTCAAGCAGGCTTTGCGCTCGCTCTCCGAGGCGCACGCGAAGGGGATCATCCACCGCGACCTCAAGCCCGACAACCTGTTCTTCGCGCGCGTCATGACGAACGACACGCATGAAGAGATCGTCAAGGTCCTCGACTTCGGCATCGCCAAGATGCTTCACAACGATGGCGAGCTCGCCATGAACGTCGTCGAGACGCAGGCCGGAACGGTGTTCGGAACACCCCGGTACATGTCGCCCGAGCAGGCGCAGGGCAAGACGCTCGACGCGCGAAGCGACCTCTACTCGCTGGGGGTCATCCTCTATCACATGATCACGGGACGCCCGCCGTTCACCGACGACGACGCCATCGTCGTCATGGCGCGTCACATCAAGACGATGCCGCGCACGCCGAGCGAGGTCGCGCCCGACGCTCGCATCGCGCCCGAGGTCGAGGCGCTCGTGATGCGCGTGCTCGACAAGGAACCCGGCAAGCGCCCGGACAGCGCCGAGGCGCTCATCGCGGAGCTGACGCGCGTGAGGGACAGCGCCGTCGTCACGAGCGGCGTGCGCGCTTCCGTCGGCCCTGCGGAGGGCGTGCTCGACGCCCGCCACTCGGACCCACCCCCTGCCATCGCGCCGCCGACGGCGACGTCGCTCGCGGACGACACGCTGAGCGCCGCGCCCGGCGTTCCGTCGCGGTCCCGCCGGATCCTGCTCCCGATCGCCGTGCTCGGCGCGCTCGCCGCGCTCGCCATCGCGGCGCTCCTCCTGTCGGGGTCGCGCAGCAAGGCCCCGGCGAGCGTCGACACGCCCCCTGGCGTGACCGCTGCGGCGCCGCCGGCCGCGCTTGCGCCCCCGCCGCCCGCGACCGCGCGGGGTGCCGTGACCAGCACGATTCCCACGCTGCCCGCTTCCGCCCTCCCGCGGAGCGAGCCGACGACGGCCCCGCAGCAGACAGGACCATCGCGACCCGCACGCCGCCCCGGTGGCGCCGCGACCAGCCGACCGGCCGGCACCGCTTCCGTCGGCTACGGCTATTTGGAGTGACGCTGCGCTCGGCACGGCGCGCGGACTCTTTCGAGACGGCGCGCGGGGGCCTGCAATTGTTGGAAAAAACAAGAAAGTGGTAGCCTCCGCCCGAATGGAAGCGAGCCAGATCGATGCGCTCGTGCAGAGGCTTCTGGCCAACCCGCACGACGAGGAGGCACTCGCCTATGCGCACCAGGCGGGCGCGGCGGATCCCAAGTCGTACGCCCTCCTGCTCGAGCGCGTGGGCTCCGAGAGCCGGGACCCCGCGTACGCGTCGCACTGGTTGAGCGAGGCCGCGAACGTCTGGTCGACCACCGTGGGCGACGCCCACCGCGCGGCGCGCGTGCTGATGCAGGCCATCGACCGCGATCCGACCCAGCGCACCGCCGCGGAGCGGCTCGCGCAGCTCTATCGCGACAAGGGCGACGTGAAGGCGCTGGTCGCGCTGCTCGAGCGCCGGGCCAAGGCCCTCGGGCCCCTGGCCGCGCACAGCCCCGAGGTCCACGGGGAGCTCGCTGCGATGCACGAAGAGCTGGGCAGACTCTGGGGTGAGAGCCTCCAGCAACCGAAGAAGGCGCTCGAGAACTTCCGGCGCGCGATCGAGCTCGAGCCCACGAACGTGTACGCGATCTACGGCGCGCGCGAGATCTACAAGGCCCAGGGGCAGCTCGACGACGCCGTCCAGATGTACGCCGCGGAGATCGCCGTCGAGCCCGATCCCCAGCGGCAGCTCGCGCTCCTGCGCGACGAGGCCGCGACGCGGCGAGCGGCGGGCGACCTCCGCGGAGCGTGCCACGCGCTCGCGCGCGCACGTCAGCTCGACGAGCAGGATCCCGCCCTCCAGCAGGAGTACGCGGGCCTCGTGGTCGAGCGCCTGCAGACCGGCGAGGACGTCCCGGCGACCGAGCGCACCGCAGGCGCCGAGCTGCTCGTCGGGCTCGCCGAGGCCTACGACGGCGAGCACGGGCTGGCCTACTCGGCCGGCGCGCTCGACATCCTCCCGGGACACGACCGCGCGCTGCAGCTCTACGCGCACTACGCGCGCGCCCTCGCGCGCGAGGACGAGGTCGCGACGCGCTACCTCGCCTACCTGGAGGCAAACCCCGAGGGGGTCATGGCGCCGGAGGCCCGCTGGCAGCTTGCTGGCAGCTACGAGGCCGCCGGGCAGCCCGAGAACGCGATCCAGATCCTCGAGCCGCTACGCGGCCGGGGCGACGAGCAGGCCACCGCCAAGGTCGCAGAGCTCTACGCGCAGGCGGGCCAGGCCATGCCGGCCGCGCCGCCTCCCCCTGCCGCCGCACAGCCCGGGTCGCACGCTCCGAGCGCGGGCCAGCGTCGGGCTCCCCCGGCCGTCGACGCCACTCAGACCGCGCTGGACGAGGCGCAGTCGCTCGCCCACAAGGGCCGCCGCCCCGACGCATACCGCAGGTACCGCGAGGTGCTCGAGTCGGACCCCGCTCACCCGGAGGCGCTCTCCTGGGTCGAGGACTACCTCCGCACCAAGCGCGACTACGGCGCGCTACGCGACGTCCTGCTGGCGGCGACGCGCGCAGCGGGTGAGTCGCTCGACACGCGCAAAGAGCGCCTGCGCGAGGTCGCCGGCATCTGCGAGGGCAACCTCCGCGACGTCGACGGCGCCATCAACGCCTGGAAGCAGCTCCTCTCGATCAGCCGCACCGACGACGCGGCCCGCCAGGCGCTGACGCGCCTGCTGGAGAAGGCCCAGCGCTGGGACGACCTGGCGAACCTCATCGAGCAGGAGGCTTCGTCCGAGGGCGACCTCGAGAAGCGCATCGCGCTCGAGAAGAAGCTGGCCGCCCTGCAGGAGAACAAGCGCAAGGACCTCGGCGCCGCCGGCGAGTCGTGGGCCCGGATCGCCAACCTCAGCCCCGAGGACGACCAGGCGATCACCACGGCGTCCAACCTCTTCGAGAAGTCCGGCCAGATCGATCGCGCGGCGGAGGTCATCGCCGAGAACGCGCCGCAGACCACGGACGCCAGCGCCCGCAGCCGCCTGCTCGAGCGCCTCGGCCGGCTGCGCGAGAAGCTCGGCGACGCGCTCGGAGCCGGCGAGGCCTACGCGGAGGCGGCGCACGCGCAGCCGAACGCGAAGCTCTGGGCCTCCGCCGAGCAGAGCTTCACGTCGGCCGAGCGCTGGGATCGCGCCGCGCTGGCGGCCGCGGAGCAGGCGCAGGCCGCGACGGGTCGGGAGCAAGCGCCGCACTACGCGCGGGCGGCCGGTCTGTTCCGGCAGGCGGGCGACGACGCGGGCGCCCTGGCCCACCTCGAGCGCGCCGCGGATCTCGATCCCGCCAGCGACGAGCACGCGAAGGCGCTCGGCGAGCTTTACGGGGCGGGCGCGCGGTGGACCGACTACGTCGAGTTCCTCCTTCGCCGCGGGGACCGCCTGACCGACAAGGCGGCGCGCGTGTTGGTCCGCAAGCAGGCGGCGCAGCTCTACGCGTCCCAGCTCGCGGACCCGGACGCGGCGCGGAGCACGTGGCACAAGGTCCTCGAAGACGGCGACGACAAGGAGGCGCTCGAGCGCCTCGTGGACGACGCCGCCGGGCGCGAAGAGCACGCCGAGGCCACCGCCTTGCTGCGCCGCCTCGGCGCCACCGCGGAGACCAAGGCGGAGAAGGCGCGCCTGGCGCTGCGCGAGGGAGAGATCCTCGCGGAGGGCGTCGGCGACGTCGATGCGGCCATCGCGCGCTACGAGCAGGTGCTGTCCGAGCTGGACCCCGCGTGCCGCCCCGCGCTCCAGGCGATCGCGGACCTCCAGGAGGCGCGCGAGAAGCCCGCGGCCGCCGCCGAGGCCCTCGAGCGCGAGCTCGCGCTGGTCTCGAACGACGCCGAGCGAGGCCCCATCGCCGCCCGGCTGGCGCGCATCTATGAGCCGCTCGGCGACGCCAAGAGTGCGATCCGGACGCTGGAGATCGTCCGCAAGGCCGACCCCGAGGATTTCGAGGCGCTCGCCCGCCTGTGCGACCTCTGCGAGAAGACCGAGCAGTGGGACAAGACCGTCGAGCTTCTCGCGGCCCGGATCGAGGTCGAGGCCGACGAGGCCGAGATCCGCGTGCTCACGCTCAAGCTCGCCGACGCCCTCGCCAGCAAGCTCAATCGCGGTGACGAGGGCCTCGCGGTCCTCACCGAGCTCGCGGACACCGGAGACGCGCCCGTTCGCGAGGCGTACGTCGCGCTGGGGGACCGGCTGGGCTGGCGCGGGATCGTGGCGACCAAGCTCGTCGAGTGGTGGCTCGAGTCCAGGCCGAGTCCGGAGCGCGTGACGAACCTGCGCGGCGCGTTCGACCGCTACGTCGAGGTCGGCCGCGACCAGGACGCCATCCGCGTCGCGACGGAGCTCGTCCGGAGCAAGGGCGCCGACGCGACCCTGGCCGAGCAGCTCGAGGAGCTCGCCGTGAAGGCGAGGGACCTCGACGCGATCGCGATCGCGCACGACCTCCGCGCGCGCGAGCTCTCGGGCCTCGATCGAGCGCGCGAGCTCGTGCGGCAGGCCGAGGCGCGCGTGAAGGCTGGGGCTCCCGCCCTCGAGGCGCTCCAGCACGGAGAGTCGGGGCTCGCGAACGTTCCCCCGGCGGACGCCGAGGAGCTGCTGGCGAAGCTCGCGGCGCTTGCCGAGAGGCCCTCCGACGTCGTCGATCTCTACGAGCGGCAGATCGGGCGCTGCAAGGCCCCGGCCGATCGGGTGAAGGCGCTTGCCCGGGCCGCGCAGGTCGCGGTGAGCCGCGAGCAGGGAGATCGGGCCCACGGCTTCTTCGAGCTCGCTCTGGGCGGGTCCGCGTCCGACGAGACCCTCGCGGTCCTCGAGCAGGCCGCGCGCGACGGCGACGCCGAGACCGGGGGCGACGCGCTCCGGCGGACCCTCAGCGCGTCGCTGGCCGCCGGCGGTCAGGGGGCCCGCGACGGCGGCAAGACACGCGGCTCGCTGCTGCGCCGCGCCGCGTCCCTGGCGCACCGGGACCTCGACGATCTCGAGCAGGCGTTCACCTGGCTGGGCGATGCGCTCATCGCGCACGTCGATCCGCTCACGCTCGACGCGCTCGAGGCCCTCGGCCGCGAGGTGGGCGATCCGAAGCGCGCCGAGGCGACCCTCACCCGCGCGCTCGGGGAAGTGTTCGACGGACCGCTCGTCCGCCAGCTGCTCGCCCGGCGGGCGAAGCTGCGCCGCGAGCGGCTCGACGACCGGCCGGGCGCCGCCGTCGACCTGAAGAAGCTGCACGACCTCTCGCCCAACGACCAGGCGGTCATCGACGAGCTCTCGGGCCTGCTCACGGAGCTCGACGACTTCCGGGGCCTGGTACAGCTGTTCGAGGACCAGATCCTCCGCGGCAAGGACATGACGGCCCGCGCCGAGCTGGCCCGCAAGGTCGCGCGCATGTGGGAGGAGCGGCTCGCCGATCCGCGTGAGGCCGCCGACGCCTGGCGCCGCGTGCTGCGCATGAAGCAGGGCGATACCGAGGCCACGGCGGGCCTCGAGCGGGCCAAGTCGAACATGCTCCGCAAGCCGGAGCCCGGATCGGAGCCGGTGGCCCCGAAGGCCAAGCCTGCCTCCGCGGCGCCTCCCGCCGAGGTCCGCAGCAACACCGACCGCGCGCCGGCATCGGCCGACGCCCCCGCCGAGACCCCGGCGCCGGTTCGCGCCGATCCGCTCTCGGCCAGCCTCCGCGCAGCCCTCGCCCCGGAGCCCGAGATCGAGGACGCCGAGGTGAGGGGGCCTGCTCGCGCGAAGCCCCAGCGTCCGGAGGGGCTGTTCTTCCGGACGTCGTCCGCCGAGGACGCGACCGTCAGCGCACCGCTGACGCAGCCCGAAATGGATCCGGTGGTCCCGATCGACGACGACCCCACGGCCGCCGGCGAGATGAACAGGACGAGCGAGCTGGCGGCGCTCGATTTCTCCGACGTAACGCTCGCGCCGACTTCCGGGGGCGACGACGTCCCCGTCGCGGCCGCCGCTGCGGACGAAGACGATGAGGTCATCATCGCCGACGACCTCGCGGAGATAGTCGAGGGCGAAGAGGACGCCGGGCCGCCCACCGAGCCTCCTCCTGCCGACGCGAAGAAGCGCTCGATCCCGCCGCCGATCCCGCGGCAGTGATCGCGCCCCGCCGCCCCGAGGGCGACGTGCGCCCGCGCCATCCGAGCGCAGGCTCCTAGAACGCCACCGCCACCCCGACCCTCCCGAAGCCGCCGTTCATCGCGAGCTCGCCGAGGTTGGTCGGGGCCGTGAGGCGCGGATCGCTCGCCGGCAGGTCGGGCGACAGGGAGAGCGACATCCTGGCGGCCCACGCGTAGCCGCCCTCCGCCGTGGCCCGGAACAGGAGCGGCACCCCGCCGAGCGATGTACTCCAGAAGCACCAGGCCACCCCGAGGCTCGCGTCCCCCGCCGGGACCCACGTGGACGCCACGAGCGACGCCGGCGCGGACGCCTCGTCGACGCTGGCGCTCTGGTAGGCCGCACCCGGCGCGATCGTCGCCGTCGCGTCGAGCCACCGCACGATCGTGTACCGCATCGACAGCGGCGCCGTGAGGCGGTGCATCTCGAGATGGGTGTCGACCCCCCGGGCGGTCGCCCCCGTCGAGCCGTAGTCCCACATGGCCCCGACCGCGAACGCGAAGCGCCCGCGCACGAAGAGGACCCGCGAGGCCCCGAGCGACACCTGCGCAAAGTAGTCGTTCGTCGAGAACGGCGCGTAGCCCGAGCTCTCGACGAACGCGCCGCGGTACGCGAGGCGGGCCTCCCACGGGGCGTCCTCGGGCCCGGACGCCCGCGCCCCGTCCTCCTGCGCCCTCGCCTCCCCCGCCACCAGCGACGCCAGCGCCAGCACGCCCAGGGCCGAAAGCCGTCGTGTACCCATCATGGCTCAGAGGCCCTCCAGCAAGAGACCCGAGTAGCAGCGCGCCGTCGCCGTGTCGGGCGCGAGCGCATCGAACACCGTGGCCCCCACGTTGCCGCTTCCGTGGAGCGCGACGAGCGCGCGCCCCCCGCCGGCGGCGGCCACGTCGAAGACGGCGTCGACGGGACGATCCACGTAGAGCGGCACCGGATGCAGCGTCGCCAGGCTCATCGCGGCCAGGTCCGACGTGTGCGGGCCGAACACCCAGACGCGCTGGCCGTCCGGCGACACGGCGAGCGACGCCCCACCGGTCGTCTCCAGCGGCGCGGCGGTGCGCGTGCCCAGGTCGAGCACGTAGAACGCCGACGAGCTGCCCGACTCGAGCACGCGGAGCTGCTCGTTGGGCGCAGGCACCGCGATGACGCGCTCGATGGAGTCGGTGATCCCCAGGACCTCCACGCTCCGGTACGGCTGCCCCGCCGTCACCCCGAGCGTCCAGAACGCCACCCCGCCCGCCGGGCCGCCGCTCCAGAGCAGCGCGACGTCCGTCCCGCTCGTGCCACCCGTCGCGCCGGTCACGAGCGACAGGCTCGCGTACGGGGCCGGCAGGTCGACGACCTCCGTGATGCTCGTGTCCGGGTCCACCAGCACGGCGCTTGACGTGGAGGGCACGAGCGCCGCGACGCGCAGGCCCCCGTCGGTCCGGACGAAGGCGATGTCGGACGGGATCGCGCCGACGTCGGTGAGGTTCACGACCGGCTGGAAGTCGTTCGGCGAGCCCGACGCCGAGGGGCCCAGCTGCAGCGTGATGACGTTCGAGTCGCTGCTCGTGCGGACCGCCACGCGCGCGTCGTCCGTGCGCGTCGGATCCCCGTCGTCCACGACGACGCCCGCCGGGGCGAGCGTCCGCGTGTCGGAGCCGTTGGTCAGGCGCACGGTGATCTCCGGTCGCGGCGGGACGTCCTCGGCATGGTCGAGGTCGAGCAGCGTGACGTCCCGGTCGCTCTCGATCACCAGCAGCCGCCGCGGTCCGCCGGGCAGGTGCAGCGTGGGCGTGAACGTCAGCCGCTGCGGCGTCCCGCCGAACGACCGGATCGTCCGCGAGATCGGGTTGGAGGGCCCCGGCTCCCGCGTCAGGTCGAACAGGACGATCTCGTTCGGGTTCTGTACGAAGTCGGTCGTGGCCTGAGCGCCCGCGAACGCGGCGGCCCAGTGCCCCTGCGGATCGATGGCAAGGCTGCCGAGGGGCTCGGCCATCTCGTAGCGCGTCGCGCGGACCGTCGCGGTCGCGCCGTCGAGGACCGTCATCGACGGGTACTCGTCTTGCGCGCTCCTCCTCGGCGCGTCCCCGGCGCTCAGCACGAAGAGCCGCGCTCCGTCCGGCGACGCCGTGGCGGCGAGCATCTGGTGCCCGATGGGCAGCGGCGTGACGTCCAGGCGCTGGTCGGGCTGCGGCAGCAGCGCCATGGCCCGGTGCATCGGATCGTCGAGCACCACCACGGCCGAGCTCAGTCCGACCGCCACCAGGCTGGAGGGCGCGCCCGTGTCCCAGACGTCGGAGCGCGAGTGGCAGGCGGCGAGGGCGAGCAGCGCCGGGAGCCCCGTGCGCAGCGCGGTCACGAGCGAGACCCTCCTCATGGCTGGCTCCCGTCGACGACCCGCGACCCGAGCTCGAACCCCGTCAGAGTGCGCGCGGCGGAGGTGACCAGGTCGATGAACGTGATGCGCCCCTCGGGGTTCGACTGGGCGATCCACGCGACGTTCGCCCCCGCCACGACCCCGGCGCCGATGGGGGGGCTCGCGAGCGAAAACCGGTCCACCTCGAGCGACGGCATCTTCGCGAGGTACGCCGCGTAGACCTGGAGCCCGTCGTCGCGCGTGGTGACGACGGCCCGATCGCTCGCCGGCGAGAGCGCCACGGCGTTGGGGGGGGCGTCGGTCCCCACCAGCTTCGCAGGCAGGTTCGCTCCCACCGGCGCCACGCTGAACGCGCCCTGAGCGCTGGTCCCGGCGTCGGCGGGCAGCGTGTGCAGCACGATCGCCGTGCTCGCGTCGTGCGTCGGGAACACGGCGAGCACGGGCAAGTGCAGCGGCTCGGTCCGGAACTGCTGCGTCGCGAGATCCAGCACGATCATCGAGTCCACGGGGAGCACCGTCGTGAAGAGCAGCGCCGTCACGCCGTCGTCGGCCACGATGGCGCGCCCGACGGTCTGCCCGGGCAGCAGCAGCGTCGTGTACGACGCCGGATTCGCGGCGATCCCGGGGACCGGCAGCGTCACGACGGTGGAAACGTCGCGCAGCACGACGAGCGCCCGGTCGCCCGCCGGCGTGAGCGTGAGATCGGTCGCGTTGGCGGGCAGCGTCACCGGCGTCAGCCTGCCGTCCGACAGGGCGACGACGTTGACCGTGGGCGAGCCGTCGGTCCGGACGAGCGCGTAGGTGCCGTCGGGCGTGATCGAGACGTCCTCGGTGCTGGGGTCCTGGCTCGGATCGCTCGTGACCGGGAAGTTCTTCGTCACCAGGGGCGCGGCCCCGGTCAGGTCGATGACCGAGATGCCGTCCTGCGTGACGGCGAACGCGCGCGACGCGTCGCTCGAGAACGTCACCTTCACGGGGCGGTAGCCCACCGACACGATCGTCGGCGGCACCGCGCCCGACAGGTCCAGGACGCTCACGTCCTGGAAGCCCTGCGTGGGATCGGGCGAGGTCGCGCGCGTCGCGTCGCCCCAGGCGAGCGCCCACCGACCGTCGGCCGATACGCTCCACGCATTGAGGTCCGCGGCGAGCGGGAACGTGGCCGTCGTCAGCGCGCCTCCGCTCGCGCGGAGCAGCGTCGCGTCGTGCGAGCGCACGTTCATCACGATCGCCGAGTCCGCCGTGGCGTCCGGCACCGCCGCGAGATACGTCGGACCATCGCCCGCCGCGACCGTGGCCACGGCGAGCGTCGCGGCCTGGATGTACGCCACCCGCCCGCTCGACGGGTTGGCCACCCAGACGTACTGTCCGGTCGACACGGGCGACTGGTACGCGTCCTCGACCTTGATCTCGGGCGGTCCCGAGTCCGCGCTCGTCCCGCCTCCGTAGCCGCCGCTCGAGCCTCCGCTTCCGGACGGGGCGCTCGTGCCGCCGTCCTCGGCGGCCGGGCCGAAGCCGGCGGCGTTCCCGCTCAGGTCGGCGCTCCCGCACGCGGTCGCGGCCCACATGAGACCCGCCACGGCGCTCACGATGCGCGCCCCGTGTTTCATCCTCGCCTCCGGGACGGCGGAAGAGCAAGGCGGGTGCCACGCGGCGATCCCGCGGCGATCCCCTGCGGGAGCGCTCCCTGCGCGTGCCCGCGTGTGCCGCCCCCTGACGCCGGCGTCCCACCTCGCGTGACCCGCGCTTCACTCCCCGAGGGTCACGTCGCCGTCCTCGACGCGCGCAGCCGCCCCCAGCACGAACGCCTCGTTGCGCGCACCGTGCCCGAAGGGAGCCCCGGCCACGACCGGCACGCGGAGGTCGTGGAGGCGGTCGACGAGCACCTCGTCGACCGTCCGCCCGTCGACGCCCGGCGAGCAGCGATCGAACCCGCCGAGGACGATCGCCGAGATCCGCTCCAGCGCGCCCGAGAGACGGAGCGCCGTCAGCATCCGGTCGACGCGGTACGGGGCCTCGGTCACGTCCTCGAGCGCCAGCACGGCCCGCGGCGGGATGGCGAGCCGGCCGGCAGCCGCCATGGCGTACACGAGGGAAAGGTTGCCGCCGACGAGCGGCCCCTCCCCTCGGCCACCGCGCAGCACGCGCAGGCCCTGCCAGGTCCGCGGCCCCGCCGCGCCCTCGACGCACCCGAGCCAGGCGAGCCGCTCCGCCGGAGTGATGCCGCGCCCGAGCCCCGTCACGTTGGGTCCGTGCACGGACCGGACCCCGCGGCGGCACGCCATGACGTGCAGCGCCGTGACGTCGCTGAACCCCACGATCCACTTGGGGCGCCGCGCGAGCTCGTCCCAGGGCAGCGCGTCGACGACCCGCATCGCGCCGTACCCCCCCCGCGCCGCCACGATCGCCCGGACCTCGTCGTCGCGCAGCGCCGCCGCCAGCTCGCCCGCGCGCCGCGCGTCGCCTCCCGCCAGGTAGCCCTCGCGCTCGAACGCGCCCGGTGACAGTCGAACCCGGTAGCGGGCCCGCAGCCAGGCCAGGCCCCGCAGCAGCTCGTCGCGCGGAAACGGGCTCGCGGGCGCCACTACCGCCACCACGTCACCGGGGCGGAGCGGGGGCGGAGCGGCGAACCTCACCCGCGCGAGAATAACGCCGTTGAACGAGGCCGCGCGCGGACGATAATGGGGCCCGCTTGGCCACGAACCCCCGCGCGCTCGCCCGCATCGACTCCACCGTCCGCGGCGCGTCGGGATTGCTCCGGCGCGTCCTCGGGACGGCCGAGCAGTCCCTCGAAGATCTCCTCGCCCGGATGCTGGGCGAGCCGCTCGTAGACCGCCTCCGGCGCGTCCCGATGGCCCTCGGCGGCTCCGGGGTCGACCCGTTCGGCCTCGATCCCCAGTGGGCCAAGTATGCCCTCTACACCGTGGGGCTGCTGCACCGCCGCTACTTCCGCACCGAGGTGCACGGCATCGAGAAGGTCCCCGAGGGGCGCATCCTGCTCATCGCGAACCACTCGGGGCAGGTCCCCATCGACGGCGCGCTCATCGGCGCCGCCATGTTCATGGACGCCGAGCCCCCGCGCATCGTGCGGGCCATGGTCGAGAAGTGGGCGGTCAGCCTGCCGTTCGTGTCGCTGCTCTTCGCGCGCGTCGGCCAGGTGGTCGGCGTCCAGGAGAACGCCAAACGCCTGCTCGCCCAGGGCGAGGCGCTGCTCGTCTTCCCCGAGGGTACGCGCGGCATCTCGAAGACCTTCGACAAGCGCTACAAGCTCAGCGAGTTCGGGCTGGGGTTCATGCGGCTGGCCATCGAGACGAACACGCCGATCGTGCCCGTGGCCGTCGTCGGCGCCGAGGAGCAGTACATCTCCGTCGCCAACGTCGAGACGCTCGCCAAGCTGCTGCGGATGCCCGCGTTCCCGATCATCCCGCAGCTGTTCCTGCCGGGAGGCCAGCTCCCGCTGCCGACGAAGTACCGGCTCTGGTTCGGCGAGCCGATGACCTTCACCGGCGACCCCGACGACGACGACTCGATCATCGACGAGAAGGTCTGGCTGGTGAAGCAGACGATCCAGTCGATGCTCAACCGCGGCCTCAAGGAGCGCAGCCACATCTTCTGGTGATCCGATGCCCGCCCACGCGAACTCCAGAGCCTCCGGCGGCCGACCCCGCGCCGCCGCCTCCCCGCCCCAGGCGGGCGCCGTCCTCGTCACGGGCGTGTGCGGGCGGCTGGGCAAGCACCTGGTGCGCGTGCTGCACCGGGAGCGCCGCGTCGTCGGCGTCGATCGCCGGGCCTTCGCCGACAAGCCGAAGGACATCGAGCACGCGCAGGTCGACCTGCGCCGGACCAAGCTCAAGGACGTCTTCCGCGCGGGCGAGATCCAGGCCGTCGTCCACCTGGGCGTCATGCACGATCCGCGCGCCTCGGCGGCCGACCACCACTCGTGGAACGTCGCCGGGTTCGGCAAGCTCCTCGAGTACGTCGCGCAGTTCCGGGTGCCCAAGCTCGTCGTCCTCTCGAGCGCGAACGTGTACGGCCCGCAGCCCAGCAACCCCCAGTTCCTGACCGAGGACGCCCCGCTCCTCGGGGGCCAGAACTTCAGCGACATCCGCGACCTCATCGAGGTCGACATGCTCGCGCAGAGCTTCTTCTGGAAGTTGCCGGAGACCGAGACCGTCGTGCTGCGACCGGTGCACATCCTGGGGCGCGTGCACAACGCGCCGTCGAACTTCCTGCGCCTCGATCCCGTGCCCACTGTGATGGGCTTCGACCCGATGACCCAGGTCATCCACCAGGACGACGTCGTCCGCGCCATCGAGCGGGCCCTGGCGCCGGGCGTCCGCGGGGTCTTCAACGTCGCGGGGCCCGAGCCCGTGCCGCTCTCGCGCCTCATCAAGATCCTCGGGCGCCAGCGCGTCAGCGTCCCCTACTCGCTCGCCCGCATCGCCCTGCACCGCCTCTGGTCGCTGCGCCTCACGACGTTCCCGCCGCCCGAGCTCGACCACATCCGCTTCGTCTGCATGGTCGACGACCGGCGCGCGCGGCAGGTCCTGGGCTTCGCGCCGGCCAAGACGCTCGAGGAGACGGTGCGCTCGGTCGACGACGGCCGGTGGTGACCGCTAGCGCCCCCGCGCCAGCTTCACGCTGAGCGGCGAGGCGCTGATCTTCACGAGCTTCCTCTCCAGCCTGTAGTCGGCCTTGAGGAAGCTCAGGAGGTGCTCGTAGGTCGGATCGGCCTTGTCGCCCGTGTAGACGATGTCGCACGGCGTCGCCTCGCACACGACGGCCCCCTCCTCCTTCACCTTCGCGCCGGACGGATCGGTCTCGACGTGGAGCGTGGCCGTGATCTTCGGCGGCGCGGGGGGCGGCGTGGGCGCAGCCGGAGGGGGGGCGACCGACGCCGCCGTGGAGGCGATCGGCGGCGGCGCGGCCTCCTGCCGCTGGGACATCACCGCGACCGCTCCGGCGATCCCCACGGCGACCACCACGGCGATCAGGTACGGCAGGGGCTTGCGCCGGGGCTCGGGCGCCGCCTGCACCGCGAGCATCGGGGGCTCGAGCTTCGGGCCCCGGTGACCGCCGGAGTCGGACGTCGTCATCTCGCCCGGCCGGAGGCGCAGCGCCGTGATGAGCGCCTCCATCGACGGAAAGCGGTCGTCCGGGTTCTTCGCGAGGCACTTCATGACGACGGCCTCGAGCCCCGGCGGCAGATCGGCGTCCGGCGCCACCTGCCCGAGCGGCTGCGGCGTGTCCGAGACGTGCGCCATCATCGTCGCCAGATCCGTCGCCTTGTCGAACGGCGGGCGGCCCGCGAGCATGGCGTAGAGCATCGCCCCGAGCGCGTAGACGTCGGTGCGGGCGTCCACGTGCTTGCCCTGCACCTGCTCGGGGGACATGTACCGGGGCGAGCCCATGATCTGGCCGAGCTGCGTGTGGTCCTGCCCCTCGCCGGTCGACGCCTCCTTCACGAGCCCGAAGTCGAGCACCTTCACGAAGTCCTCGTCGTCGTCGCGCTTCACCAGGTAGACGTTGCCGGGCTTCATGTCGCGGTGCACGACGCCGAGCGTGTGCGCCTCGCGCAGCGCGCGCGCCGCCTGCCGCGTGATGTGGATCGCCCGATCGGCCGGGAGCTTGCCCACCACCTTGAGCTCGTCCGAGAGCGACCTGCCCTCGAGGTACTCCATGGCGATGAAGCAGCTGCCGTCGGCGGTCTCGCCGTAGTCGAAGATCGTCACGACGTTCGGGTGCGTGAGCTTCGCCGCGACGCTGGCCTCGAGCAGGAACCGGCGCGTGAAGTCCTCGATGTCGCCGCCGCCGGCCATGCGCGGATCGAGGATCTTGATCGCGCACGGGCGCTTTATCCCCACCTGCTCGCCGAAGTAGACCTTGCCCATCCCTCCGCGCGCGATGGGCCGCACGATGCGCACGCGGTCCAGCAGGACCGTGCCGACGAGGGAGTCGTCCTCCCTGCCGCCGTCCGAAGGCACCGGCGGGGGCGTGGAGCTCACCGGCGGGGGAACGCTGCCAGGCGTCGACACCTGCGCTCCCCCGCCGCGGGTGGTGGCCGGAGGATCGTCGGCAGCGGCGCCCCGGCCCGCCGGCGGGCGGGAAGACGCATCGCTGGGAGGGCCCGACGCCATCGTCTCCCAACGCTAGCGCCGATTTCCACGCGACGAAAGCCAAGGCCACCCGAAGCGCAGAACCGCGTCGATCTCCGAGGCGTGGGCGGGACAGGCATCGAACCTGCGACATCCGGCTTGTAAGGCCAGCGCTCTGCCACTGAGCTACCCGCCCGGAGCAGCGGGCGAGAGCTTGCCACGATCTCGGACGCGCCGTCACGCGCCGTCGCGCACCTCCGCCGTGCGCGCCTTGCGAGATCATAACAGTCGTTATAACTGCTCCTCCGCGGGAGGCGACCATGCACGACGTCATCGTCATCGGATCGGGCGCGGGGGGGTTGGCGGCGGCGGTCGCGCTGGCGCGCGCGGGCAAGAAGGTGCTCGTCCTCGAGCAGCACTACCTGCCGGGCGGCTGGTGCCACTCCTTCAGCCTGCAGCAGTACCGGTTCAGCCCCGGCGTGCACTACCTGGGCGAGCTGCACGAGGGGGGCGCCCTGCGCCGCACGTACGAAGGCCTCGGGCTGGGGGCGGACCTCGCGTTCTGCGAGCTCAACCCCGACGGATACGATCACGTCTGGCTCGGCGATCGCCCCGAGGACCGCTACGACTACCCCGCCGGCCGCGAGCGCCTCGTCGAGGCGATGGCCGCGCGGTTCCCGCGCGAGCGGGCCGGGATCGGCGCGTACTTCGACACCGTGGGCAAGGTGGCCAGGGAGCTCGACGCGCTCATGGCGATCTCGGGGCCGGCCGACGTGCTGCGCCTGCCCTGGCGCGCCCCGACCGTCGCGCGCTGGGGCCTGCGCTCGGCCCGGGCCCTCATCGAGCACCACGTGCGCGATCCGCGGCTGCGCGCCGTGCTCGCGGCGCAGTCGGGCGACCACGGCCTCCCGCCCTCGGGGGTGCCTGCGATCATCCACGCCGCCGTGCAGTCCCACTACTTCCGCGGCGGGTACTACCCGCTCGGCGGCGCCTCGGCCCTGCCCCGGGCGTTCCTCCGCGCGCTGCGCCGGGCCGGGAGCGAGATCCGCGTACGCGCCGAGGTCTCGCGCATCCTCGTCGAGGACGGCCGCGCGATCGGCGTGCGCCTCGCCGACGGCACCGAGATCCGCGCCGGCGCCGTCATCAGCAACGCCGATCCCGACGTCACCCTGCGCCGTCTCGTCGGCACCGAGCGCCTCTCGCCCCTCGAGCGCCTGCGCCTCGCCCGCACGCGCTGGTCCGTCTCGGCGCTCAGCCTCTTCGCGGCGACCGATCTGGACCTGAGGGGCCTCGGCCTGGACTCGGGCAACACCTGGTACTTTCGCACGGGAGACGTCGAGGGGGCCTACCGCCAGGGCCTGACGGCCTGGGAGCCGGGCGCCGGCCCGATCCCGGGCGGCTTCGTGACCGCCACCACGCTCAAGGATCCGAGCAAGCGCTACGGCGGCAAGCACACGCTCGAGGCCTTCGCCTTCGTCGGCTACGACGCGTTCGCCCGCTGGGCCGACACCCGCTACGGCGCGCGGCCCGAGAGCTACGAGGCGCGCAAGCGCGAGCTGGTGGACCTCATGGTCGAGATGGTGGGCCACGTCGTGCCGGGCCTGCGCGACCACCTGGTGTTCGCCGAGCTCGGGACGCCCCTGTCGAACGTGCACTACTGCGCCGCGACGCGCGGCAACCTGTACGGCACCGAGAAGTCGCTCTTGCAGGTGGGGCCGTTCGGGCAGCCGATCACGACGTCGATCGGGGGCCTGTACATGTGCGGGGCGAGCACCCTGTCGCACGGCGTGCTGGGCGCGCACGTCTCGGGCCTGGCCGTGGCGGCGCGCCTGCTGCGCAGCCGGGTGAACGACCTGCTGCGCGAGGACGGCGGGCGCATCACGCTCCTGCCGGCCGAGCACCCCGAGCTCTGGCCGCAGCGCTACCTGAAGCGACCGGCGCCCGCCGCGGGGGCCGGAGCGGTGGCGCTTGGCTGAGAGCGTCCGCGATCTGCGCCGCGGCCAGATCGTCGCCGCGGCGCGCCGCCTGGTCGCCGAAGGGGGCCTCGAGGCCCTGACGTTCGGCGCCCTCGAGGAGCGCCTCTCCTTCACGCGCGGCGTCATCACCTACCACTTCGCCAGCAAGGACGAGATCGTCCGGGCGGTCTTCGCGAGCGCCGTCGCCGAGATCGACGCCGCCGTCCGTCACGAGGTCGAGGCCGGCGCGACGATCCGCGACAAGATCCACGCGGTCGTGCGCGGCAACGTCCGCGGCTTCGTCGACAACGACGTGGCCGGGCGCGTGCTGCTGTCGTTCTGGGGCCGCCTCTCCGCCGACGCGGCCGTGCGCACGATCAACGCCGAGCTCTACGCCCGCTACCGGCGAAGGGCCGCCCGGCTTCTGCGCGCGGCGCGCGCCGCGGGGCAGATCGCCAGGGTCGACGTGGACGTGATGGCGTCGCTGCTGGTCGGCCTGGTCCTCGGCATCGCCACGCAGCACTACTTCGAGCCGGGCTCGGTGGACGTCGACGCGGCCGTCGAGGAGGCCACGCGCACCGTCGTGGCGCGGCTCGCGCCGTAGCCACGGCGGGCGCCGGCGCCCCCAACCCGCTCGGGTTCGGCGTGGGCGGACGCGCGGGCCTCGCCTTCGAGGAGGGCCTCTACCTCGGCGGCAGCGTCCTCGACTACTCCGCCGGCAGCGAGAACGTCCTGGGGGTCCACCCCGGCACGGGCGCGTCGATCGCGTCCGTCTCGACCCACGCGCTCCTGTACGGCGCCGAGCTGGGTACGGGCTCAAGCTGCTCGATATCGAAGTTCGTGGTCGGGGTGCGCAAGCAGATCGTCATCGCGATGGACTGGACCGAGTTCGACGACGACGACCATTCGACGCTGTGCGCCTACCTGGTGACCAACCATGGGCGGGCGCGCATGCTTCGAGGTGCGAAGGTCCGACGAGCGCGAGAGGCGAGCGTCGCCGGGCCCGGGGAGACGATCGC
>JAJYCT010000392.1 GCA_021778125.1 Myxococcales bacterium | reverse complement strand
GCGGGTCTGGTGCGGGTGGGGGTGTCCGCAGACGGTGTTCCTGGAGGGCGTCTACCGGCGCATCGAGCGCCTCGTGGAGGGGTCGCGTGAGAAGCGCCTGCGCCGCAACGCCGGGCCCACCACGTTTGCGAAGGTGATCCGCAAGGCGCTCAAGCACGCGCTCTACGTCCTCGCGTCGCTCGTGATCGCGCACATCTTCCTCGCCTACTTCGTGTCGCTGCCCAAGGCGTTCGAGATGGTGCGCGAGAGCCCCGCCGAGCACCCCGAGGCGTTCGTGTGGGTCGTGGCGATGACGAGCGCGTTCTACCTGAACTTCGCGTTCTTCCGCGAGCAGCTGTGCGTCGTGCTCTGCCCGTACGGCCGGCTGCAGTCGGCGCTGCTCGACGAGCACTCGCTCGTCGTCGGGTACGACGCACGCCGCGGCGAGCCCCGCGGGAAGAAGGGCACGCAGGGCGCCGGCGACTGCGTGGACTGCAAGCGGTGCGTCGTCGTGTGTCCGACCGGGATCGACATCCGCAACGGGCTGCAGATGGAGTGCCTCGCGTGCACGGCCTGCATCGACGCCTGCGACGAGATCATGGACCGCGTCGGGCGCCCCCGCGGCCTCATCCGGTACGACTCGCCGGACGGTCTCGCCGGAAAGCCGCGGCGCATCGTTCGTCCGCGCGTCATCGCCTACACGATCCTCATGGCCGTCGGCGCGGTGGTCGCGTTCATCGCGACGCGCCACAGGAGCGACTTCGAGGTCACGCTGCTGCGCCTGCCCGGCGAGCCGTACACGCTCGACGGTGGTCAGGTGCGCAACGCCCTGCAGCTCCACGTGGTCAACAAGCGCGCGGAGCGCGAGGCGTACCGGATCGAGGTCGACCCGGCGGAGGGGATGACGGTCACCCTGCCCGCGAGCCAGGTCATCATCCCGGCGCTGGCCGACCTTCGCGTCCCGGTCTTCCTGACGGTACCGCGCGACCGATTCCGCGGAGATTTTCCCGTCCGCGCGCGCGTCCGACGCGAGGGCGACACCCGCGATGGCATGACCGTGACCGGGACGTTCCTGGGCCCGTCGCGATGAACGGCTGGCTCGTCGCCTCGGCCCTGCTGATGGGGCTTTTCGGCAGCTCGCACTGCGTCGTGATGTGCGGCGGCGTCGTGGCGATGACCTGCTCGGCGCTGCCCGCGTCGCGTCGCGCGCGTCCCCTCGCGCAGCTGCCCTACGTCCTTGCGTACAACGCGGGGCGCATCGCGTCGTACGCGGTCGCGGGGGCGGCGGCCGGGGCGCTCGGAGCGCGCCTGGCGTCGTTCGGGCTCGTGGAGCACGCGCAGCTCGGCCTCCGGGTCGCGGCCGGTGCGGCGATGGTGCTGGTGGGGCTGTACGTCGCGGGGCTAGCGCGGGCGCTCCGCTGGATCGAGCGCATCGGCGAGCCGGTGTGGCGGCGGGTGGCACCCGTCGCGCGGCGCCTCGTGCCCGTACGCTCGCCCGCGGCTGCACTCGCCCTCGGGCTGCTCTGGGGCTGGATGCCCTGTGGCCTCGTCTACGCCGCCCTCGGCGGGGCCGTGACGAGCGGCTCGGCCGTCGGCGGCGCCGCGGCGATGGCCGCGTTCGGGGCCGGGACGCTCCCGACGCTCGTCGCCATGGGCTCGGCTGCCTCCGCCGTCGCGCGCGCCGCGCGCGTCGGCTGGGTTCGCGTCGCCGCAGGTTTCGTCCTCGTAGCGCTCGGGTGCGTCCAGGTGACGCACGCCGGCATGGCCTGGGACAGAGCACCCGGAGCGCACGCCTGCTGCACGCACCGCTGAGGCGCCGGCGCGGGCATCGTCCATGCTTCGAGAGCGGTCACGAGGCGAGAAGATGTCCAGGAAGAGCCGGAAGCAGCGCGAGCTCAGGGTGCCCACGCCTCACACGCACGGCGAGGAGGCCGGCGCGCTCGCCGGCGAGGTCGCCGGGGCCGTCGTGGGAAGCATGGCTGGGCCGCCCGGAGCGATCGCGGGGATGGTGATCGGCGCGGCGGCGGGCGCGATGGTCGGCAAGATCCTCGACGAGGAGGCCGAGCGCATCAGCCTCCACGACGAGGCGCTCGACGACGAGATCGGCGTGAGCAGCGGCGATCTCGGCTCGGTCCGACCGCCGCCCCCGCCGGCCCCGCCGGCTCAGGAGGAGAGCCGACGCTCCAGCAGCGCGAGCAAGTCAGACACCGTCACGACGCCCACGAGGCGGTGACGCTGGACGACCGGCAGGCAGCCGAGGCGATGCCGGCGCATCAGCGAGGCGGCTCGCCTCACGTCCGTACCCGGCGTCGCGGTCACCACCTCGCGGTGCATCAGGTCCGCGATGCGACGTCCCATGCGCCGGTGCGCGCCCCCCTTGGGCCCCCCGAGATCGGATCGCGAGACGAGCCCGACGACCGCCCCGTCCCGCACGACGACGAGGTAGTCGGTCTCGCGCTCGTTCATCGTCTCCCAGGCCGTGGACGCCATCTCGGACGGAGACGCGGTCGGAACGTCCGTGTGGAGGATCTCGGCGACCTTCATCGACGAAGCTCCGGCAGCTCGGGGCGCGAGGGGGCGGCAGGCGCGATCTCGTAGGTGACGTGCCCGTGCGGGTGCTCGTCGGCGTGGCGGTCGCACCGGAGGCGGGCGCCGTGCGTCTCGCGCTGGACGCGGAGGCACTCCTGACACGCGGGCTCGATCTCCGGGGGCACGAGCGCGTGGTAGTCCTTCTCGCGCACGACCAGCACCGGGCACGCGGCCTTGCGCACGACGGCCTCCGCGACCGAGCCGAGGATCATCCTCTTTACGCCCGTGTGCCCGTGGGTACCGACCAGGACGACGTCCGCCTGGACGTCGATCGCGACTTGCAGGATCTGCTTCCACGGGCTGCCTGCCGCGATGTGCGCGACGATCCGGCCGGGGAAGATGGCGCGGGCCTCGGCTCCAACCTTGGCCAGGCCCTCGCGCGCCGTGGCCACGATCTCTCCCGTCGTGATGCCCAGCCCCGCCGGCCGCGGCACGAGCGCGACGCGGGGGGGCAGGTGCTCGACCACGTGGACGAGGTGGAGCTCACCGCCGGCGGCCTGACGCGCGAGGTTTGCGCCTTCGCGCACCACGCCGCTGCGCATGGGAGACTCGTCCACCGCGGCGACGACGACAAACCGGGGTTTGTTTCCGGCAGGACCCATGATCCCGCGGGCGATGCGACGCCCGTGCCGCGCTCGCGTCCGGCGACGTCCCCGTGGCACTGCTGGCATTCGCCTGGCCACGAGCCCCGGCGCCAGGCTCCGAGCGCAGCGTGAGCCTGTCTCCGCCGCGTCAGGCTCGTACGACGAGGACGGGGATCTCCGAGTGACGGACGACGGCCTCGGCGACGCTTCCGATGAGGGCCCGGGCGAGCCCCTTGCGGCCGTGGGAGCCCACGACGAGAAGGGAGGCGGGCTGGCCGGCCGTCTGGGCTCCGAGGAGTGTGCGGGGATCGCCCTGTCGGAGCGCGCCGTCCACGGTAACACCGCGTCCCTGTACGCGCGCGACCTCGGCATCGACCGCGGCCTGCGCTTCGCTCATGAGCCGTGCCGCGGTCCTGGCGTCGACCAGCAGCGACGCGTCCGGCAGCCCCACGATGGGCAGATCGAACACGTGCACGATCGTCACGGGAGCGCCGAGCCCGCGGGCGAGCTCGATCGCCCAGTCGGCGGCGGCCTTGCTGGCGCCGCTGAAGTCCGTCCCGACGAGGATGCGCTGCGGCAGCATCGCTATCGCCTCTCGTGGTGGGTCTTGTCGCGGACGACGAAGACGGAGCACGTGGCGTGGTTGACGATCTTGGCCGCCGTGGTGCCCAGGAGCCGGTCCATGCCCCCGTAGCCGTGCGAGCCAATCACGATGAGATCGGCGTCGTCGCGCGCCGCGAGATCGCACACGGCCTGCCACGGAACGCCGACGGCGACCTCGGTCCCCGCGAGCAGGTCGGGGGCCACGCTCGGGGCGCACTCCTGGAGGTACTGCCTGGCCCGCTGCCTGAGCACTTCGAGGAGAGGCTCCTCGGTTGTCTTCCAGAAGTCCTGGGGGACATCGGGGGGGAGGCCGACCGAGCGCACGAGGGTCACCTTCGCGCCCTGCGCGCGCGCGATCGTCACCGCGGAGGCGAGCACGCTCGGCGCGCGCGGAGAACCATCGAGTCCCACGACAATTCGCTTCATGACCGACAGGCGTAGCACCGTCCGTGCCTCCTTGACGACGGTGACGCCGCGGAGAGGGGGACCCGCGTCTCGCTACCGGCTGTCCTCGGAGTCCGTCCGGTTCTCGAGCCCCTCGCCGAGGCCCGCGATCTCGCCCCCGAAGAGCACGAGCAGATCGTCTGCCGTCACGATACCGATCCCCAGGCCGGCTTCGTCGACGAGCGGGAGGCGGCGTATGCCGTGCTTTCGCATGAGGAACACCGCCGTCTCGATGCCGTCACCGACCGATACCGTGATGGGATCGTAGGTGGCGACGTCGCCGACGGTCGTGCGCACCCCGTCTCGCCCCTCGGCGAGCGCGCGGATCACCAGATCCCGGTCGGTCACGATGCCGATGGGCCGGCCGGCCCGGACCAACAGCAGGCTCCCGACGCGCCGGTCCCGCATCAGCCGCGCCGCGGCCTCTACCGTATCCTCGGCCCGGATCGTGACGAGCGTGCACCGGAAGCGATCGAGCGACATGGCGGCCTCCTCCCCTCATCCCGCCGCGGCGACGGCCGGTTGCGGGCCCGACCGCCCGCGGGCCAGGGCCTCGAGATCCACGCGCTCCAGGGTCTCGTGCGCGAGCAGCTCGCCAGCGATCGCGTCGAGCGTCTCGCGTCGCTCCCCCAGGAGAGCCTGCGCGCGGCGGTGCGCCGCGTCCACGATCGCGCGGACCTCCATGTCGATCGCCCGCGCCGTCTCCTCGCTGTACTCCTTGTCTGCGAAGTCGAAGGGGCCGCCGAGGAAGCGCATCGCGTCCGAGCGGCCCCAGGACAGCGGACCGAGCGCCTCGCTCATCCCGAAGCGACAGACCATCTGCCGGGCGAGCGAGGAGGCGCGCTCCAGGTCATCCTGC
>JAJYCT010000391.1 GCA_021778125.1 Myxococcales bacterium | reverse complement strand
GCGGCGTCGCGACCGGCGTCGGGGGCGCCCGCGCCTCCGGGGCCCGGGCCGCAGCTCGCCGCGACGACCAGGAGCGCGGCCCGCGCGGGGAGGCGACCGAGGATCACAGCGGCGGCCCGTAGTGGCCCTCGTCCTCGAGGAGGATCGACGAGAGGAACAGGCGGGCGTCGGCGGCGTCGGGGCACTCGAAGACGAGCTCGAGCAGGCCCGAGTCGAAGCCGCCCGCCGGGATGGCGACGGGCGCGTCGGTGTCGTGGTCGCCGACGGAGATCTCGCCGTACCACGTGACGCCGAGCACGCCGCCGCGCCCGACGCGCACGCGCGTGGGCCACGCGGCGTGCGCGGTGACGACCAGGTGCGTGGCGTACGGCCACTGCACCGACAGGAGGGCCGAGGCGCGGGGCGCGACGACGCGCGCGCCGTCCTTGGTGTGCACCATCCCGCGCAGCGTGTGCTCGAAGCGCGCGTCGCCCAGCGGGATGCGGTTCGCGCGCCAGGCCATGGTCCGGTAGTTGCGCTCGTAGAACGGCTCGGTCGCGTCGCGGAACGAGGTGCGCGGCAGCCCGTAGCGCAGCTGGTAGACGAGCTCCGCGGGGAAGATCGCCAGATCGCCCACGCGGTCGTCGACCAGGCCCCAGGCGACCTTGTCGCCCTCGCCGTAGAGGTTCTCCTGCGAGAGGCCGACCTCGGTCGACACGCGGCCCTGGCCGAGGCCGAAGGCCGCGCCGCAGATCGTGAAGGCCACCGGGACGAGCACCGCGACGCCGAGCGCGACCTGCGCCCGCGAGCGCCGCGCGCCGAGCCACCGCGCGAGCGCGGCGAGGGCGATCGCCGCCGGGGGCGCGAGCAGCGGCAGGAGCGACGTGAGGCGGCGCGCGCCGAACGTCCCGTCGGCGTGCCAGTCGAGCGGGGCCGCCGAGAGCCACACGACCGCCGCGCACGCCACGAGCAGGCCGAGCGTCAGCGCGCGCGTCGGCCGCGCCCGCGCGCCGAGCACGAGGCCGGCCACCGCCAGCCACGCGGTGGGCGCGACGTGGAAGAAGCCGCCGTGCGGGGCGAAGAGCACGAGCCACGGGTGCGTGTGGGCGTACTGCATGAAGTAGCGACCCGGCGGCGCGCCCGCCCACCACCGGCCGTAGAGGTACCGGTAGACGAGGGCCTGCGGCGCGACGCCCGACGCGAACGCGACGGCGCCCATCGAGACGAGCGCGACGCCGAGGGCCCGCCACTGCCGCCAGAGGAGGCTCACGGCGAGCGCGATCGGCACCGCGGCGAACAGGGCGCTCACGGGGCGCTGGAGCACGCCGACGCCGAGCGCCAGGCCCACGAGCAGCCACCGCGGCGCCGACCGGGGGCGCTCGGCGGCGCGCAGCGACGCGACCATCGTCACGGCGGCGAAGAACGTGTCGTAGACGTGCGAGTAGGCCGGGAAGATGCCGGCGTACGCGGGCAGCGAGCTGCCCAGGCCGAGCAGGCCCGCCGCGAGCGCGGCCTGTCCGTCGCTCGCGAACCGCCGCCCGAGGCGCGCCATGAGCAAGACCGCCGCGGCGCCGAGCCAGGCCCCGACGGCGAACGTGCGCGTGGTGAGCGGGCCCTTGCACGCCGCGCGCTCGGCCTCGGGCGCCGAGGCCGGCGGGGGCTCGACGTGGCGCAGCGTCCAGAGGATGGGGGCGAGGACCACGGCGGGCCCGACGTAGAAGGGGTTGTCGGGGTGGCCCGTCCCGCGGTCGACGTTGCGCTGGTAGGGGTCGCCGCAGAGCGCGTAGTCGTTGGTGAAATCGAGGTCGTGGTCGTAGACGAGCGAGCGCGCGAACAGCCACGTGTAGTGGCCGTCCGAGCCCGGGGTGTGGGCCGTCTCGGTGTGGCGGTAGATGAACGAGAACACCAGGTACGCCGCCACGGTGACGGCGACCCCCCAGCGGTTCGCCCGGAGCGCGCCCCAGGTGCGCCGCACGGCGCGCGAGAGCAGCGGTTCGGGGGGCGCTCCGGCCATGGACGGCGTCAGGGTGCCATGCTCGACGGGCGAACGCGCGCGAAACGAACACGAAGGCGGCGCCCGCGGGGGCGAGCGAGGCCCCTTCGCCCGCGAAGAGCGCTCCTCCGCGCCCGGACGAGCCTCCTTCGCCCGCGACGAGCGCTCCTCCGCGCCCGGACGAGCCGCCTTCGCCCGCGAAGAGCGCTCCTCCGCGCCCGGACGAGCCGCCTTCGCCCGTGAAGAGCGCTCCTCCGCGCCCGGGCGAGCCGCCTTCGCCCGTGAAGAGCGCTCCTCCGCGCCCGGACGGCCCGGCCTCGGGGGCGAAGGGGCCGCCTCGGTGCCCGGCAAAGGCGCGTCTTGCCTCGTCTTTCCAGGAAAGTGAAGCGCCCCCTGCACTTTCTGGAAAGGACTTGCCGGCTCGCGCCGACTTCAATCTGTGAAGGGAGACGGGGCGGCCCGCGCCTGCGGCGAGCCCCTCCGTCCCCGCGTTGGAAAAGGAGGCGATTGAGATGGGAAACAACAAGGATGGAAAGGCCAACCGGGCGGCCCGCGCAGCGCAGCTGATCGCGGGTACGCGGAAGCACTTCACGAACGGGAGCCAGGCGCTCACGTACGTGGGGAGCACCGCGACCGTCACGGTGGACGCGGCCGTCGCGCAGCTTCAGACGCTGATCGACAACCGCGCCGCCACGACGGGGGCCCAGGCCACCGCCCGGGCCAAGGTCGCGGCCGAGCGTGCGCAGATGCCGGCCCTCGCCGCCTTCATGAAGGCGTTCGAGGCCATCGTCCGCGTCATGCTCGGCGCCAGCGTCGAGGCCCTCGCCGACTTCGGCCTCGCACCCCCCAAGGTGCCGGCGCCGCGGACGGCCGAGCAGAAGGCGGTGGCGGCCGCGCGCGCCAGGGCGACGCGGCAGGCACGGGGCACGAAGGGATCGCGGCAGAAGAAGGACGTGAAGGGGAACGTGACGGCCACCATGGTCGTCACCCCGGTCGTCCCGGAGACGGCCGCGGCGCCCGGCGCGCCCGGCGGCACGCCGACGACGAAGTAGGTCGGCGTGGAGGGTGGGTCACGGGGGGCGCCGCGGGCAGCACGACGCGGCGCTCCCCGGGGACCGTTCGTCCGCGAGGCTGTACGATTCCAGTGGCGGCAGCGGGCCGCGCGTCCATTTCGTTGATGCAGAGCGCACGAGCGAAGGAAATCACTTGAGCACGCGCAACCGAGCCTCCAAGGTTGCGCGCAGCTGGGAGGCTACCTTCATGTCCGTTCGCGCTCGCGCTCGTCGCCGCGTCACCGCCCTCGTCGTCACGTCCGCCCTCTGCGCCGCCGCCGGCGTCGCGCACGACGCTCGCGCCGAGGGGCGCCTGGGCTTCTTCCCGGGCAAGCTCAATCGGCCGTTCGCCACCGACGCGGGCACGGCCTCGCAGTGCGGGGTCGCCACGTACTGCGGCGGGCCGGTGCTCGCGAACGTGCAGACGGTGCCCGTGTACTGGGGCGGCGGCGTGGCCTCCGCGACGACGTCGTGGGCCCCCGGTTACCTGAGCGCGCTCACGAACAGCGCGCTGCTCGACATGCTCTCGGAGTACTCGACCGCCGGAAAGACGGGCGAGGCGTGCGGCATGCTCATCGACGGGGGCATGCAGTACTTCGGCCCCACGACGCCGTTCTCGACCCGGCAGACGATCACGCGCGGCACGGCCACGGCGGGCTACACGATCACGCCGTCGGCGTCGCTCGGCAGCACCATCACCGACGACAACGCCGCCATCGGCCTCGAGCTCGCCTCGCAGATCGCCGCCGGCCACCTGCCCCCGCCGACCTACGACGCGCAGGGCTACCCGAACACGCTCTACGTCGTGTTCTTCCCGAGCAGCGTCACCATCAACCTGATGGGCATGGGGTCGTGCAGCGCGTTCGGCGGCTACCACTACAGCGCGCCGTACACCGCGAGCACGTCGTGCACGGGCCAGTACCTCCCGTACGCCGTCATCCCCGACTGCGGCTTCGAGGGCGCCAACCTCTCGGACACCGTGTCGCACGAGCTGGCCGAGGCGATCACGGACACCGACGTCGGGCCGACCGAGCCACAGGCGGCCAACTACGGCGACGGCGCCTGGTACCTGGGCCCGACCAGCACGAGCACCGCGCAGACCTGCGGCGAGGTCGGCGACGTGTGCCAGGGCGCGGGCGACGCGACCATCCCGGGCACGTCGGTCGTGAGCCAGGACATCTGGTCGAACGCCCAGAACAACTGCGCGGTCAGCAACCCGGCGATGGGCGCGCAGCCGGCTCCGTCGCCGACGACGACGTGCGCGGGCCCTGCCCCCGACGGCGGCAGCTCCGGGAGCAGCTCGGGGAGCTCGTCGGGCAGCGGCTCCGGCAGCAGCTCGGGGAGCTCGTCGGGCAGCAGCTCCGGCAGCAGCTCCGGCAGCAGCTCGGGAAGCTCCTCGGGGAGCTCCTCGGGAAGCAGCTCGGGGAGCTCCTCGGGCGGTAGCTCGGGAAGCAGTTCCGGAAGTAGTTCCGGAAGCAGCTCCGGCAGCGGCTCGGGAGGCTCCTCGGGGAGCAGCTCCGGAAGCTCGTCGGGCGGCAGCTCCGGGAGCAGCTCCGACGGCGGCAGCGGAGGCGCCGACGCGGGCGATCCGAGCGACGCCAGCGTATCGCCCGACGCCGCCGGAGGCGACGCGAGCGCGAACGCGAGCGTTCCGCCGACGCAGAGCCCGGGGTGCTCGTGCGACCTGGCCGGCGGCGGGACGTCGGGGAGCGTGTACGCGCTCGGCGCCCTTTTCGGCGCAGCGGTCCTCGGCCGGTCGCGTCGCCGCAGCCGTCGCTGAGCGCCGGACGCCGCCCCGGGCGTCCAAGCTCGAGTCCGGGAGGCGTGTCAGGACGGGTAGAGGCCCGTCCGCGCCAGCTCTTGCGCCCTGCCGGGAGAGCGTCCGGGCCCCCGGAGCGTAGGATGGGGGGAGCCGTGAGCGACGAGGCCAGGTTCCCCCCTCTGTTCGAGCGCGCCGCGCGGGCGGTGCGCCGGCGCCTGCTCGCCCGCCGCGCGCTGACCGGGCTCGCGGTGGGCCTCGCGCTGGCGGTGGCGGCCGCCG
>JAJYCT010000390.1 GCA_021778125.1 Myxococcales bacterium | reverse complement strand
GGGAGCCGCCGTGCTCGCCGCCGGAGGCGTCGGCGCCTTCGTCGCGGCGGCCAACGCCGTCACCAGCGGGACCGCGCAGTGCGCGTCGCAACACGCCCCTTGTGACGCGCAGAAGACCGTCGTTCGCGCGCTCGACGCGACGGCGCTCGTCGCGTGGGTAGGAGCCGCGGGGGTGGGCACGTGGGCCGCGCTGCTCTGGACTCGGCCGAGCGCCGCCGGCGGGGAGACGTCGCTCGTCGTGGGCCCGGCCTGGGCGGCCGTGCGGGGGAGCTTCTAGGGATGCGCGCCCTCACGCTCGTCGCTCTCGGCGTCGCGTCCATGGCTGCGGGCGCGGCGCTGACCGCATGCGTCGATCTGTTCCATTCGACCGCCGGGATCCTCGACGTGTGCGAGCTCGACGCCGCAGCGTGCGCCGACGGCGGGGCCGACCTCTGCGCCGTCGACGCGGGACCGGCCCGGCAGATCGCGAGCCGCGCGTGCGCGTGGCTCGGCGCGTGCGAATCTCCCCTCGGGCACAACGCGTTCGGTGCGTGCATGGTCGACGCGGTGCAGGCGCTCGACTGCACGGTGAGCCCCGGGCACCCGGCGCGCGGCGGGACGCTCGCCCTCTGGGAGTGCCTCGCGGCCGCGCAGGCGTGCGCCGACGTCGATCGCTGCGTGTTCCCCGGCGGCGTGCCGGTGTGCGGCAGCGCGGGCGACTTCACGTCATGCGGCGACGTCGGCGGCGTGGCCGCGAACGCCGCGGTCCGCATCGAGTGCACCGACGGCGGCGCAGCGCACGGCGAGAGCTGCGCCCTGCGCGGAGAGACGTGCGCGACGCAGGGAACCACCGGGACGTGCGCCGGCGCGACCGCCGACGGCGGGGGCCTCGCGTGCCAGACGTCGGGCTGCGACGGAACGCGCCTGCACTGGTGCGCGGACGGCGGCGACATCGGCCTCGACTGCGCCTCGACCGGGGCACGGCGCTGCGCGGGCTTCCCATCGACCGGTCCGGCGCAGTGGGTGGCGTGCGTGCCGCAGGGCGACGCCGGGTGCGCTCCGGACGCGTCGGCTTCGTGCTCCGGGGGCGTCGCCACGTCGTGCCCGGCGGGCGTGCTCGAGACGGTCGACTGCGCGGGCCTGTTGCAGGCGGGCGAGTCGTCGTGCAACGCCGGGCCCCTCGCCGCGCCGTTCGACTGGACCTCGGCATGCACCGTCGTGCCGCCGTCGTGCGACACCGACTCGTGCAGCGGGACGACGCTGCAGGGGTGCGCGCGGGGCGCGATCTTCAACGTCGACTGCGCGCAGGTGGGGCTCGGCGCGTGCCAGATGGCGACGACGGGCGGCGGCGGTACGCACGCCGCATGCACGCCGCCGTGATGCGTGACGCATACCCGGGCGGTGCTACGGTCCGCGGCGTGCAAGCCCTGCGTCGTCACCCCCCGGGTGGTCTCCTCGGAGCCCTTGGTCTGCTCGTCACGCTCGCGGCGCCCGCGTGCGGCAACCTGCCCCAGGACACGTCGCCCGACCCGTGCGCCGAGCTCACGCTGCTCTGCCCGTACTGCACGCGAGCGACCGACGAGCAGCACTGCACCGACGCCGTCAACTCCGCCGACGAGGGGCAGTGCGCCGCCATCCTTGATCAGCCGTCCATCCAGTCGGGCTGCGCGCCCCGCGACGGCGGCACCGACGCCCAGGTCCACGACGCGGGGCCCCTGCCCGCGTGCGGCGCGAGCGGGGCGCCCGACGCCGGGTGCGCGTGCGCCGCGGGCTGCGCGCCGACCTGTCCCGCCGGCGGCTGCGCCTTCACCTGCGCCGGCGGCACGTGCTCGCCGACGTGCGCCGGGGGACGCTGCACGGTCACCTGCGAGCCCGGCGCGACGTGCGAGGGCTCGTGCGCGGGCGGCGACTGCGTCTTCGACTGCAAGAACGGCTCGACGTGCGCCAACGCCTGCGCCGGCGGGGGCTGCAGCTTCCAGTGCGAGGTGGGCGCCGTCTGCAACGACACCTGCGGCGGGGCCACGACCTGCGCGGGGTTTTGAGCGGCGCTATCGTCCGGCCGCATGCCCGCGATCGACATCGACGTCGTGTCCGACGTCGTCTGCCCCTGGTGCTTCATCGGAACGCGCAACCTCGAGCTCGCCCTCGAGGGTCTGCCCGACGTGCAGGCGACGGTGCGCTTCCGGCCGTTCCTGCTCGATCCTGACACGCCGCCCGGGGGCGCGGACCTGCGCGAGCGGCTCCGGCACAAGTACGGGGTCGACCCGGACACGATGTTCGGGCGCGTCGAGGCGGCGGCCCGCGCGAGCGGCATTCCCCTGGATTTCTCGCGCGTCCGGCGATCGGTGAGCACGGTGGCCGCGCACACGCTGCTGCGGACAGCGCTCGAGGTCGGCGGCCCGGCGAGTCAGGGGGCGCTCGCGCGGGCGATCTTCCAGGCGTACTTCCTCGAGGGACGCGACGTGGGCCAGGCGGACGTGCTCGTCGAGCTCGCGACCGCGCAGGGCATCGACGACGGGGCCGCGCGGCGGGCGCTCGGAGACGAGGCGGAGCTCGCCCGGACGCGCGAAGAGGCCTCCGAGGCCGCGGCTGGCGGCATCCGCGGGGTCCCCTTCTTCATCCTGGCCGGACGCTTCGCGCTCTCCGGCGCGCAGCCATCGGATGTCATGCGCTCGGCGGTGACGCGCGCGCTGACTGCGAGCTGATCTATTCTGGCCACGATGTCCGAAGAACGGCGAAGCGGCCGGCGGGCGGCGATCGCTGGCGTGCGCGTCACGTACGAGAGCGCCGCCGGCGGGCGCGTCGAGTCCGACGTGGTGGATCTCGCGGCGGGAGGCCTCTTCGTCAAGACCGACGCGCCCCTGCACGTGGGCCAGCGCATCGCCGTCGACCTCGTGGTGCTGGGCGAGTCGTCGCCGTGGTCGGCGCTGGCGCGCGTCGTCTGGGTCCGGGCGGAGGCCGAGAGCGCCGAGAAGCCGGCCGGGATGGGCGTCAAGCTCATCGACACCGACGATGCCATGCTCGCGTCGATCGAGCGCCTGCTCGACACGCGCGAGCCGACGGTGCCGGGGCTCGGCTCCGTACCGCCGGTGGCGCCGGTGGCGCCGGCGGGCGCGCTGCCGCCTCCGCCTGCGGGGCGAGAGCCCACGCTCGTCGGCGTGGGCGGCGAGGCTCCCCCGCCCTCGACCTCCACCCCGATCGCTCCGGCAACGGATGAGGGGCGCGCGACCAAGCCGCCCGCGCACGAGGAGAGCCCGGCCGGACGGTGGGTCGTCATTGTGCTGCTCGTGGTCGTGGCCGCGATCGCGGCCTACGTCCTCTTCGACGGGTTCCTGCGACCGATCGGCCGCTGACGGGCACCCCTCGAGCGGATCGGGAGCGCACCGCGCAGCTCGGCGGGTGAGGTCCGCTCCTTGGTGCCATGGGAACGCGCGAGTCGCCACCCGGCGTCACCGCCCCGACTTGCGGCGGTGCTTCGACGGCGCGGGTTGAACGTTGCCCGGCCCGACCCTCGCGGGCGGGCGCGCGGGCTGGGAGGCCGAGGAGGGCGCGGGGCCCCGCGGGGCCCGCGTCGGGACGGGAGCGCGCGCGGACGGAGCAACCTCCACGGCCGCCTCCACGCCCGCGTCATCGCCCCCGCCGGGGCCGGCGTCCCCCGGAGCTGCGGAGGCGGCGACGGGGAGCGAGGCCACCGCGGACGCTCGGACGAGCGGATCCATCGAAGAAGGGGCGGCCACGGGCGCCGACGCGACCGGCGCGAGGTCGACGCGTGCAGGCCCCGCCCTGCGCTCGAGCCAGGCGGCTCCTCCTCCGACGCCGACGCCGACGACGAGGGCGAGGGCGAGGGCGCCCCAGGCCGCGAGTGACCTCGCCGTGCTCCGCCGTCGCGGCGCGGATGCGACCACCGGCAGGGGTGGCTGGCTGGGCGGGACCGCCGAAGCCGGCAAGACGGCGAGGACGGTCTGCGCGCTCCCCTCGAGCTCCGCGAGGGCCCGCCGGACGTCCTCGCGCATCGCCGCCGCGTCGGGATAGCGCTGCTCGCGCTCGAACTCGAGCGCGCGATCGATGACGCGCGCGTACCCGCGGCTCACGTCCGGGGCGACCTCGCGGATCTTTGGCGCCGGGATCGTCCCCATCTTCGTCACGAGCTCGACGGCGTTCGCCGCGTCGTGCACACGACGCCCCGTCCGCACGCGGAAGCCCGTCGCGCCGAGCGCGAACAGATCCGTGCGACCGTCGATCTCGGTCACTCGTCCCTTGGCCTGCTCGGGGGACATGAACGACGGCGTCCCGAGGGCGAGCCCGTGCGACGTGATCGCCTGCCCGTCCGCGAGGCGGGCCAGCCCGAAATCGAGCACCTTGACGCGCGGCGCCCGGTCCGCCGCCCCTTCGGCGCGCACGAGGAACAGGTTCTCGGGCTTGAGGTCCCGGTGCACGACCCCGCTTCGGTGCGCGGCCTCGAGGACGTCGAGGACCCCCTCGGCGATGCGCAGGAACTCGCCTTCGCCGACGGGCGGCGCCCGCTCGACGCGCTCCTGCAGCGACTCGCCCTCGAGCAGCTCCATCACGAGGAACGCCGTGCCGACGTCCGGCCCTTCGTCCACGACGTCGTCGTCGAGGACCTTCACCGCGCCGGGGTGATCGACGCGGTTGGCCGCGTAGCCCTCGCGCCGGAAGCGTTCGCGCACCTCCTCGACCCGCGCCAGCTCCGGGTGCAGGACCTTGATGGCCGCTCGCGCGCCGTTGCGGTGACGGGCAGCGTAGACGGCCGCCATGCCACCGACCCCGAGCAGGCGCTCGAGGGTCCACTTCCCGGCGAGCTGGGTCCCCACTCGCTCCCTGGCGCGCGCGTCGTCCTGGCTCAACGGACGCGATTGTAGCGTGCTACAAGGGCCGTGGGCTTGCCCACGATGCCGTCCCTGCTCGCCGTCACGGCTCCGCTCCGCGAGTTCTTCACGCAGCGCGCGGCGGAGCGCACGATCCGGGCCTACGTGCCCGCGCAGCAGGCGCGCGTGCAGGCGCACGCCGCCGCGGGCGGCAAGCGACTCGTGGCCGGACGAAGGACCGTCGAGCCGGTGGCGTCTTGTCTGTTGCTGCGCGAT
>JAJYCT010000389.1 GCA_021778125.1 Myxococcales bacterium | reverse complement strand
CACGACGGGCGCCGCCGCGTCGTCTGCGGCCGCGGGCGACGCGGGCGTCGCCACGTCGGCGCCCGCCGGGGAGCTCGGCCCGATCGCCGCGGTCGCGCCGCTGTCGGTCGCCGGGGACGTCGCCCTCGAGCGACAGCCTGCCATCGAGAGCGCGAGGAGGGCGACCGGGAGAGAGCGCATGCCGGCGATGCTAGCGCCCGGCGGAGCGACGAACGGCGCGAAGCCCGTCCCCCAGTCATGGACGGTCAGCGTCAGGTTGCCCGAGCCGGATCCGAAGCCGACGTCGAACCCGTCGACCACGAGCCCGTTGCCCGCGTCACGAAGCCGCGGGCGGCGTCGCACGAGACCTCGTCCGCGGCGGTCATGAAGCCGCGCCGGTTGAGCAGACCTGTGAGCTCGTCGGTCTCCGACCGATCGCGCAGGCGCGCAACACTCGCCCGTTGCCGCGTGATGTCGCGCAGCGTGGTCACGGCCGCGACGACCTTGCCGTCCTCGCTTTGGATCGGGCGCGACGAGACAGAGATTCATACGCCGCCCTCCGGAGGGCCCGCCGCGGAGCGCGCGTACCCTCGGGCCTTGCGTGGCGTCCATCCTCGTGCCGTCCTCGAGGAAGGCCGCCAGCGGCCCGAAGTCCGCGGGGACGTGATCGTCGGGGGAGGCGCTCCCAGGATGGATCGGGCCAGGGCGTTGATCGCGATCGTGCGACGCGAGGCATCGACGGCGAAGATCCCTTCGTCGACGCTCTCGACGACCGCCTGGAGCAGTCGCTGCTGGCGCACCTCCAGAAGGTGGGGTTGTCGGAGGTGAGCTGCACGACGAGCCCCTCGGGAGGCACGCAGGGCGTCGAGGTCGCCGTGCGCCAGGGCGACCTCGCAGTTTCGGATCGCGAGCCGGACGTCGTCGGCGTGGGCCGACCACGCCGATTCCTCGGCGAGGTTTTCGCGGGTGACGTACGCGGCCACCACGGCGGCCGCGAGGCAAAGCACGACCCCGGCGAGCAGCGCGAGGGTGCGATGATCGGCCACGACCCCGCTCCTGATCTACCCTCCGCCGTCCCGTTGCCCGCTCCCGCCGATCTCCGCGCCCAGCTCTCCGAGGCCTACCCCGCCCTCGCCGCGTCTCTCGAGGCGCACCCGGAGGACCTCGTCGTCCTCTCGCGCGGCACCCGCCAGGCGCGCGACCTGCGCACGTACCGCAAGCTCGCCGCCACCGCCGTCGGCGATCTCTCGGACGGCGCGGCGGTGCGCAGCGGCCTGCGGCGCTTCGCCCGGCGCGAGCGCCTGCGCATCGCCGCGCGCGAGCTGGTCGCCTACCCGGGGCACGACGTCGACGTCACCGCGCGCGAGCTGTCGGACCTGGCCGACGTGTCGTGCGAGGTCGCGCTGGCCGAGGCCCTCGCGTGGGCCGAGGCGCGCTTCGGGCCGCCGCTCGCGGCCGGGGGCGAGCGCTGCCCCCTCGTCGTCATCGGCATGGGCAAGCTGGGAGGGCGCGAGCTCAACGCGGGCAGCGACATCGATCTCATCCTGTTCTACGAGACCGACGAGGGGCAGGCGGGAGAGCACTCGCTCCACGAGCACTTCACGCGCGTCGCGCAGCGCTTCGTCGCCACGCTCGACGAGACCACCGAGGACGGAGCCGTCTGGCGCGTCGACCTGCGCCTGCGCCCCGAGGGGACGCGCGGTCCGCTCGTCAACGCGCTCGCCGCCGCGGAGCGCTACTACGAGGCGTGGGGGCGGACCTGGGAGCGCGCCGCGCTCGTGCGGGCCCGCCCTGTCGCCGGGGACCTGCGCTTCGGGGCGCGGCTGCTCACCGCCCTCGGCCCGTTCGTCTGGCGACGGTCGGTCGACCCGCGCATCGTGCAGGAGATGACGGCGATGCTCCTGCGCGTGCGCGCCGAGGCCGGCGACGGCGCCGCCCGGGACCTGAAGCTCGGGCCCGGAGGCATTCGCGAGGTCGAGTTCTTCGCGCAGGGGCTGCAGCTCGTCTGGGGGGGGCGCGAGCCGCGCGTGCGCGGCACGAACACCATCGACGCCCTGCGCCGGCTGCGCACGCGCGGCTTCGTCTCCGAGCCCGAGGAGGACGAGCTGTCGGACGCCTACCTGTTCCTGCGGCGGCTCGAGCACCGCATCCAGTTCGCCACGGGGCTGCAGACGCACTCGCTCCCCGACGACGGCAGGATGCGCACGCGCATCGCGCGCTCGCTCGGCTACGCGGGCTCGGAGGACCTGCTGCGCGAGGTGGCGCGCGTGCGCTCCCGCGTCGCGGCGCGCTTCGCGTCGCTCGGTGTGCCGCCGCCCCAGGGAGACGACGCCCAGGCCGAACGGCTCGCCGCGGCGCTCGACGCGCGCGACGAGGCCGCGGTCGCCGCCGCCGCGTCGGGCCTCTCCGTGGCGACGGCCGCGGCGCCCGACCTGCCCCGCCACCTGCTCTCGCTGGCGCGCCGCCCCGACGGTCCGCTCGGCTCGAGCACGCGCGATCGGGAGCCCGCGTTCGTCCGCACGCTGCTGCAGGCCATCGGCGACGCGGCGGATCCCGAGCAGGCCGCGCGTCTCCTGGCGGCGTTCTTCGCCCACCTCGCCACGCCGGGCGCGTACGTCCGGGCGCTCGCCGACGACCCGCACCTGGTGCGCGCCCTCGTCTCGCTGCTCGGCGCCAGCGCGTTCCTCGGCGAGTCGCTCGCGGGGCACCCGGATCTCGGCGACCGCGTCCTCTACGCGCGCGGCACGCCCACCCCGGACGTGGCCCTCGAGCAGCTCGAGGAGGAGCTCTCGGCCATCGGCGCCGAGGGCCGCGCGGACGTCGACGCGTTCGTCGGGGCGCTGCGGCGCGCCAAGCGGCGCGTGACGTTCGAGGTCGGGCTCGCCGACCTCGCCGGCGACCTGACGACCGGAGGCGTGGCGGCGATCCTGACGGCGCTCGCGGACGCGACGCTGCAGCACGCCTGCCGCTTCGCCATGCGCGAGCGCGGCGCGGAGGACGTCCGCGGCCTCGCGCTCGTCGCGATGGGCAAGCTGGGCGGCCGCGAGCTGGGGTACGGCTCGGACCTCGATCTCTTCTTCGTCTACGACGCCCCCGACGAGGACGCCCCGGAGCGCTTCGCCCGCGTCGCCCAGCGCGTGCTGCGCCTCGTGGGCACGCCGCACGACGAGGGCCCCGGCTACGAGCTGGACACGCGCCTGCGCCCCTCCGGAAGCCATGGCCTGCTCGTCGTATCGCTCGACGCGTTCGCCCGGTACCAGGCGGAGCAGGCGGAGAGCTGGGAGCGCCAGGCGCTCGTCCGGGCGCGCGCGTGCGCGGGCGACCCGGGCCTGGGCGCGCGCGTCACGGCGGTGGCCCGTGCCGCGGCGTACGAGCGGGGCGCGCCGCCCCCGGAGCGCATGCACCACCTGCGCACGCGCATGGAGCGCGAGCTCGCCCGCGAGCGCCTCGACCGCCCGCCCGGCCGGTACGACGTGAAGGTCGGGCGCGGGGGGCTCGTCGACATCGAGTTCGCCACCCAGTGGCTGCAGATGCGTCACGGCCTCGACCAGCGCGTCCGCACCACCGAGACCGAGGTCGCGCTCTCCGCGCTCGAGGTCTGCGGCTACCTCGACTCCGGCACCGCCGACGTGCTGCGCGAGGGCTGGCGCTTCCTGCGCCGCATCGAGCAGCGCCTGCGCGTGTCGCAGGGCACCGGCGCGACGTTGCTCGAGGAGGGGGCCCCGGGCCTCTCGCTGCTCGCGCGGCGCCTCGGGATGCACGACGCGCTGCGCGGGCGCGCCGACGTCCTCTTGCTCGAGCGCTACCGGGCCGTCACGCGCGACGTCCGCGCCGCGTACCTCCGGGTGATCGGGCTCGCGGAGGCGGCCCCGTGATCGAGCGCCTCCCGCGTCCGTAGAGGCGCGTCGCGCGACCGGCTCCTGCGGCGCCCTTCCTGCGCGAGGCGCGCGCCGTCAACCGCATCAACCACCCGAACATCGTCGAGATCAACGACTTCGGCGAGGACGCCGGGCTCGTCTACCTCGTCATGGAGTACCTCGAGGAAGCCGCGGTCGCCGTCGCACGCCAGGCCGGGCTCGCGGGTGCTACGCTCGGCGATGAGTTGCAGCTGGGGCCCGGTGTCACGTTCGACCGCTACGTCATCGAGGCCCTGCTCGGCGAAGGGGGCATGGGGCGCGTCTACCGCGCGCGCGATCCGAGGCTCGAGCGCAAGGTCGCCCTCAAGGTCCTGCGGCCCCCCGGCGAGCGGCCTTCCGACGCGACGTACGCCACGCTGAGCTCCGAGGGGGCCGCGCGGCTGCTGCGCGAGGCGCGCGCCGCCGCGGCGCTCGATCACCCCAACGCCGTGGCCGTCTTCGACGTCGGCGAGTTCGAGCGCGTCCCGTTCATCGCGATGGAGCTGCTCGAGGGGCGCACGCTCCGGGCGTTCATCGGCGACCCGAACGTCTCGATGACCCGGCGCGTCCGCTGGCTCACGGACGTCGCGCGCGCGCTGGCGGCGGCCCACGTGCGCGGCCTCGTGCACCGCGACGTGAAGCCCGAGAACGTCATGGTCCGCAACGACGGCGTCGTGAAGGTGCTCGACTTCGGCATCGCGCGGCGCATCGACTTCGTGACCGAGGGGGACGCCGCGACGCACGAGATGCTCGCCACGGCCCAGGGGGCGCTGGTCGGCACGCCGCTCTACATGGCGCCCGAGCAGTTCCGCGGCGAGCCGGTCGACGGGCGGAGCGATCAGTTCTCGTGGGCCGTGGTCGCGTACGAGCTGCTGAGCGGCGCGCCCCCGTGGCACGTGGCCGGCGGAGGCCTGCGCCTGGTGTCCGAGATCCTCTCCACCGACCCGCCCCCGCTTTCGGGCCCCGATCTGGCGGCCTCCGTGGCGGCGACGGTCCGCAAGGCCATGGCCAAGGCGCCGCGCGACCGCTTCGCGGCGATGGAGGAGGTCATCGACGCCCTCGAGCCGCACGGCGCCTGGTCCGGGCGCGACGTGCACCCCATCGCGTCGACGGAGCCTCCGCCCCCGCCGCCCGTCGTCGCCACCTTCCACGACGGCCCGGCGTGGCTCACCGGGGCCGGGCGCAGCCGGCGCGCGGTGCTCGCGGGCGGGGCGCTG
>JAJYCT010000388.1 GCA_021778125.1 Myxococcales bacterium | reverse complement strand
CGGCGGCTCTGCCGGGGGCGCCCCCGCCCGCGACGCTCGCGTCGTCGTTCGCGCCCGATCCCGCCGCCTTCGCCGACGGGGGCGCGCCGCGCGGCTACGAGGCGGTGAGCGTGTGGCGCATCCTCGAGACCAGCGACGGCCAGGCCGTCCTGCTGCTCGACGCGCACCGGACGACCGTCCTGCCCATCTTCATCGGCGGGACCGAGGCGCTCACGATCGAGCTGCGCCTCGAGGGCGAACGGTCGACCCGTCCGCTCACGCACGACCTGCTCGCCTCGCTCGTGCACGAGCTCGGGGGGCGGCCGGTCAAGTCGCAGATCGACGAGCTGCGCGGCGACACGTTCATCGGCAGCGTCTTCGTCGAGCAGGGCGGGCGCGTGCTCGAGCTGGACGCCCGCCCGTCGGACGCCATCGCGATGGCGCTCGGCGCCGGCGTGCCGCTCTTCGTGTCGCGCGACCTCATCCTCTCGTCGGGCCTCCCGCGCGAGCACGTCGAGGGCGGCGACGGCGCGCGCGAGCTCCAGAAGAAGAAGCGCGGGACGTCGGTCTCGCTCTGACGCGGGCGTGCTAGCCCTGGCTCCCCGGCTCCCGGACCGTCGGCCATGTGTCTCCTCCTCTTCGCGCACGACGCCCACCCGCGCTACCGCCTCGTCGTCGTCGCCAACCGCGACGAGGCGCTCGCCCGGCCCGCCGAGCAGGCGCACGTGTGGCCGGACGGTCCGTCGATCGCCGCGGGGCGCGACCGCGAGGCGGGCGGGACGTGGCTGGGGATCACGCGCGCGGGCCGCTGCGCCGCGCTCACCAACGTCCGCGATCCGGGTGACCTGCGCCCCAGGGCCCCGGGCGAGCCGTCGCGCGGCGCGCTCGCGTCCGACTTCCTGCGCGGCGACGAGGCGCCCCTGGCCTACGCGTCGCGCGTGGCGGCCGAGGGGGCGCGCTACCGGGGCTACAACCTCGTCGTCGGCGACGCGCGCGCGCTCGCGTACACGTCCAACCGGGGCGCGGCGGGCGCGCGGCGCGTGGAGCCGGGGCTGCACGGCCTGTCCAACCACCGGCTCGACACGCCGTGGCCGAAGGTGACGCAGGGGCTGTCGGCGCTGCGCGACGCGCTGGCCGGCGGCGGCCCCGTCGACGTCGACGCGCTGCTGTCGATGATGCGAGACGAGACCCCCGCGCCCGACGCGGACCTGCCCGACACCGGCGTCGGCCTCGAGCTCGAGCGGCGCCTCTCGCCCCGGTTCATCCGCCTGCCCGCCTACGGGACGCGGTGCACGACGGTGCTGCTCGTCGAGCGCTCGGGCGCCGTCTCCCTCGTCGAGCGCACGCACGCGCCCGTGCCCCTCGGCGACGTGCGGATCACGCTGTGACGCGCCGCTCGAGGATCGCGCGCGCGACGTCGGCGAAGCCCTCGCCCATCGCGCGGGGCGCGACGTAGCGCGGCGGGACCGTCAGCCTCCCCAGGCTCGCGCGGACGTTGGCGACGCCGAAGGTGGTCCGGAACGCGGCGAAGCACGCCGCGTCGTTGCCGCTGTCGCCGACGAACGCGAGGGTCGTGGTCGCCGCGCCGGCCTCGAGCCCGAGCTCGCGCGCGCAGTAGCGCAGCGCGCCGCTGGCCTTGTCGTCGGGATCGAAGGTCGCGTGCAGGTGCACGCTCGAGCGCGACCAGCGCGCGCCGGCCTCCTCGATCGCGCGCACGACGGCCGCCACGCGGTCCTCGGGCAGCGCCACCCGCTCGCCGACGTCCCACGTCACGTCGCTGCGGCGCAGGTCGACGTCGTCGGTCAGCCGCGCCTCGGGCACCCGCCCCCGCACGTCCTCCACGAGGCGCGCCAGGCGGATGCGCCGCGCGCGGCGCGCGTCGTCCGGGCAGGCGTCGAGGCGCGCGACGCCCCGCCCCTCGCGCCGGAACGCCACGGCGCCGTTCTCGGTCACGAAGCCCGCGACGGGCCACTGGCGCGCGAGCACCTCGCCCCAGCCGCTCGGGCGCCCCGTCACCGCCACCAGCAGCAGCCCCGCGTCGTGCAGGCTCCAGAGCGCCTCGTACGCGGGCAGCGTCAGGCGCCCGTGCGACAGCAGCGTGTCGTCCAGATCGAAGAGCACGCCGCGAAGACCGCGCGCCTCCCCGGGCGACAGCTCCGACAGCGGCCTCACCGCGTCACCGGGGCTCGACGCGGGCGATGAGCGCCTTGAGGTACAGCCCCTCGCCGAACGCCGCGGGCACGGGGTGGTCGGCGCCCTGGAACCAGCGCTCGAGGACCGTCGCCTGCACGTTCGCGCGCGTGGCCCCCTGCGCGAGCGCGCGCGTGAGGGCCTGCAGGTCGACCGCCGCCGAGCACGAGCAGAGCACGAGCGCGCCCCCGGGCCGCGTCGCCCGGCACGCGTTCTCGGCGAGCCTGGCGTACGCGAGCAGCGCCTGCTCGCGGGCGCCGCGCGTGGGCGCCAGGCGCGGCGGATCCGCGATGACCAGATCGTAGGCCCCGTGCGCCTCGGCGAGCGCGTGCCGCGCGTCCTGCTTCACGAACGTCACGCGGTCGCCCACGCCGTTGTCGCGCGCGCACTCGGCGCCCACCTCGACGGCCAGCGCGCTCTCGTCGACCGCGAGCACCTCGCGCGCCCCGCCGCGCGCCGCGGCGATCGCGAAGGCGCCCACGTAGCAGTACGCGTCGAGCACGCGCCGGCCGTGCGCGAGCTGCTCGACGCGGGCGCGCAGCTGCCGCTGGTCGAAGTAAAAGCCGGTCTTCTGCCCGAGCTCGAGCGGGATCTGGAAGCGCAGGTCGCGCTCGAGCACGTCGAGCGCCGTGATCGGCTCGCCGCGCACGACGCCGGAGGCCGGCTGGAAGCCCTCGGCCTTGGCGGACCCGGGGCTCGTGCGGTCGAGGATCGTCCTGGGGCCGACCACGGCCCAGAGCGCGTCGAGGATCTGCTCCTCGCGCTGCTTCATGCCGATCGTGCCGATCTGGAGGGAGAGCGCGTCGCCGAACCGGTCGACGACCAGGCCGGGCAGGCCGTCGCCCTCGGCGTGGATCAGGCGGAAGCCCGTCGTGTGGGGGCCGGGCAGGCCCAGGGCCGTCCTGTGGGCCAGGGCGCGCTCGATGCGGGCGCGGAAGAGCGCGGCGTCCAGGCGCGTCGTCTCGTCGCGGACCAGCAGGCGCACCGGGATCGCCGATCCCGGCGAGTAGAACCCGCGCCCGAGCACGTTGCCGCGCGGATCCACGACTCGCACCTCGTCGCCGGCCGTCGCCCCCCCCTCGACCCGGTCGACCGCCTGCGCGTAGACCCAGGGGTGGCCCATCCAGACGGGCTGGACGTGGCCTGGCTTGAGCCGGACTATCGCGGACGTCGGCATGGGGGGGGCCGCACGCTAGAGCGCGGCTGGGGCCGCGTCGACGATTACGTGGAGCCGTGAACGAACGGCGACGCCCCGGAGCGACCCGCGTTGATTTCCGGGCCGACGAGCCGCAAGCTTGTGGCACCCGGGTTGCACTTCTGCGGGGTGGCTCGCCCCAGGCTTGTCCCCGCCCCGGCCTCCGCCCGAAAGGACTCTGTCGCCATGAAGCTCGTGGTCTCGTCGTCGGTCCTGGCCTTCGTGCTCGCCATTCCGGGCGTGGCCGCGGCGCAGTCGGCGCCCGGCGGCTCGTCGTGTCCTCCGGGCAGCTGGTTCTGCGCGGAGCCCCCCGACGCGAAGGCTGCGCCGGCGGGCAAGCCGGTGGGGCTGGACCCGCTGCCCGAGCCTTCGGATGAGCCGCCGGCCCAGGCGCCGCGGCGCGCGCCGACGGTGACCTACCAGCCCGCCCCGTCGTCGGGGCCCCCGCCGGTCGTGGTCTACCAGCCTCCGCCGCCGGTCATGGGGGCGCGGCCGGAGGCCCCGCCTCCCTACGAGTACGAGCCGCCGCCGCCTCACCGGCCGCTCACGCCGCCGCAGGAGTGGGGCGTCAACCTGCACCTCGAGGGCGCGATGCTCGGGTCCGGCACGCGCAACGACGCCGGCATGGGCGGCCTCGGCGCGGGCCTGCGCTTCAAGCCGTCGCGTCACTTCGGCCTCGAGACGACCCTCGACTTCGTGGGGGGGCACGGCTACGCGGGCGACCTGCGCAACGAGACGGCGCTGTCGTTCAACGGTCTCATCTTCCTCAACCCGCAGGACCGCTTCCAGGTCTACCTGCTCGGCGGCTTCGGCTGGGCGTGGGCGCACAGCCGCAACGATCCGTCCGACCCGACGCAGTCGGCCTTCGACGCCAACTACGCGTACTTCGGCGGGCAGGCCGGCGTGGGCCTCGAGCTGCGCGTGACGCGCGTGCTCGCGTTCAACGTCGACTTCCGCGGCTTCATCCGCAGCCGGACCGACGCGCTCGCGCAGACGCAGCCGGAGTTCACGAGCACGACGGGGCAGCAGACCAACACGTCGGGCGGCGGGCTGCTGACGGCGGGGATGACGCTGTACTTCTGAGGCGGCGCCGCCCCGGGCTCCGCGACGGCCTCGCCGGCGCTCCGTCGGGTCTGGGCCGAGCATCGTGTGCGGCTCGAGGCCGGGAGCCTGCCCCGCGCCCGGAGCGCGCCTTCGCCCCCCCGGACCCCGTGTTCGCCGCGGAGAACATCGACTTCGCCGCGCCGAAGCCCGCGCCTCGGCCTCACGATCCCGCTCGTCTCCGGCTCCGATCGCGCCCTCTTCGGCCCGGGGCGGGGTCTCCGCGCCGCAACGCTCGATCTCCGCGCCGGCGAGATCGATCTCTCCGGCTCCGGATCGCTTCTCCGCCAGGCGAGATCGAGGTTCTCCCGCGCGACGTCGATCGTCTCCGCGGCGAACCCGGAGCTCCGCGCGGCGACGTCGATCGTCTCGCGCGGAGGTCGCGTCCGGCTCCCGGGCGGCGCGAGGTCCCGGGCGAGCGGAGCGATCTCCCGCGACGCCGGACCGGCTTGGTCCGCCCGAAGCCCGCTCCGGTCCGGCGGAAGGCCGGGCCGCTCGCGCGGAGGGCCGCCCTCGTCGCGAGGAGGTCCGAGGTCGCGCCGCGGAGCTCCGCCCTCGTCGCGGCGAAGCGCGCGTGGCGCGCGCGCAGAGCCGCGCTCCTCGCGCCGGGAGCCGCCCTCCGGCGCC
>JAJYCT010000042.1 GCA_021778125.1 Myxococcales bacterium | reverse complement strand
ATCCGGAAGCGTCGGCGCGTCGAGACGACGCTGGAGGAGCTCGTGCGCGGCTCGGCGCTCTCGCGCCCGATGGCCGAGTTCCTGGAGGCGTGCATGCTGGCGCGCGTCAACGTGCTCGTCGCCGGCTCGGGCGCCGGGGTCGTGCCCACGATGCTCGGAGCCCTCGCCTCGGCAGCGCCGGCGGGCGAGCGCATTGCGGTCCTGCAGGACGTGGACGAGATCGGGATCGCGCAGGCGCAGGTGGTGCCCCTGTCGCTGATCGATCGGGGCCCGCGAGGTGCCGAGGCGGTGCGCGCCGCCGCGCGCGTGGGCGCCGATCGCCTCGTGGTCGCGTCGATGTCGGGGGCGGTGGCTGCCGCCGCGATCGACGTCATCGCCGACGGTGCGGAGAGCGTGCTGGCGGGCGTCGCCGCGCCCTCGCTGCGTCACGCGCTGGCGCGCCTCTCGTCGCAGATCGCCATGTCTGGCGCTGGCGCCACCATCGACGCGGCGCGCGAGGCCCTGGGCGAGTCGTTCGACGTGGCGCTCGAGGTGGCGCGCCACGGCGACGGCCGGCTGCGCGTACAGCGCATCGCCGAGCTGTCGGGAGGGGACGCCAAGGGCGTCGGCGTCCGCGACGTGTTCGTGATGAGCACCGACGGCGCCGGGGAGGCAGGCTTCGCCGCGACGGGCGTCGTCCCGCGCGTCGCCGGTGACTTCTCCGCGCGCGGCGTGAAGGTCGACGCCGCGATCTTCAAGCGGCGCTAGCGCCGGGCTCCTACCGGTCGATGTGGGACTTGAGCTTGCGGTGGAAGGAGGGCAGGCGCAGCTTGCGCAGCGCCTTGGCCTCGATCTGACGGATCCGCTCGCGCGTCAGCTCGAACGTCTTCCCCACCTCTTCGAGGGTCAGATCCTCCGGCGCGTCGATGCCGAAGCGCATGCGCAGGACCTGCTCTTCGCGCGGGCTGAGGAGCTTGAGCAGATCGCGCGCCTCGCGTGAGAGCTCGCTGTCGCCGAGGGCCACGTCGGGCGAGGGGAACGACAGGTCCTCGACGAAGTCGCCGACCGTGGCGCCGCCGTCCTCGCCGACGGGCGAGTCGAGGCTGATCGGATCGCGCGTCGCCTCGAGCAGGATGCGGACCTTCTCGACCGGCACGTTCATCCTCGCGGCGAGCTGCTCGGGGCTGGGCTCGCGGCCCCCCTCCTGCACCAGGTCGCGCAGCGTCTTGGTGAGCTTGTTGTGCGTCTCGACCATGTGCACGGGGATGCGGATGGTCCGGGCCTGGTCGCTGATCGCCCGGCTCACGCTCTGGCGGATCCACCAGCTCGCGTAGGTGCTGAACTTGTAGCCGCGCTGGTACTCGAACTTGTCGACCGCGCGCATCAGGCCCAGGTTGCCCTCCTGCACGAGGTCGAGCAGGTGCAGGCCCCGGTTGCGGTAGCGCTTTGCGATCGACACGACGAGGCGAAGGTTGGCCGCGATGAGCTCGGACTTGGCGCGCTCGGCGTCGGCCTCCGCGAGGCGGATCGCCTCGAGGGTGGCGTCGAGGGTGCGCACCCCCGTCGTCCTCTGCGCGCGCTCCGCGCGGACACGCGCGACGACGCGGTCGACGACGCGCTTGGTCAGGCGCACCCGCAGGAGCGCCTCGACGGCGGCCTCGCGCGCGCGCGCCGAGGTGCGGGGGGCCCGGCTCGGGCCGACGTGCTGGAGCGCATTCGCGATCCCCGCGATCGCATGCTCCTCGTCCTCGGCTTCGTCGTCGAGCGTCGCGCGCGTGACGTCGCGCAGGCGCAGCTTGCGATCGCGCAGCGCGTGCCCGATCTGCGCCAGCTCGCGCGTCGCCACGGAGCAGCTCACCATGGCACGGAGCGCGCGGCGCTCTCCGTCCTCGATGCGCCGAGCGAGAACGACCTCGCCCTCTCGAGTGAGCAGCGGGACGCGGGCCAGCTGCTCGAAATACGTGGTGATGGCGTCGAGGGAGCCTTCGGGACGGACGGGATGAATCGGAAGGGTGCTCACGATGCGATGATGGGTCGTACGGTCGGGCGACAGGATTCGATCTACGCCATGGCCGGAACGTTCCGTAGAACACGGTTGTTCCACGTTCGTTGGGTCCGCGCGAACTCAGCCTTGTACAAAAGCTGGCTCAGGCAGTCGCCGAGACGTCCCGTCGGACCATCTTGCGGTGGAGCAAGCGCTTCTTGAGCGGCCCCAGGTGGTCGATCATCAGCACGCCGTGTAGGTGATCATATTCGTGCTGGATGGCGACGGCCAGCAGGCCGTCGGCCTCGAGTTCGAAGACGCTTCCTTCGCGATCCCAGGCCCTCACCCGGACACGCTCGGCGCGCTCGACCTCCTCGCGCGCGCCCGGGAAGCTCAGGCACCCCTCCTCGAAAGGCGCCTTGCCGTCCAGCTCGAGGAGCTCCGGGTTCACGAAGACGCGCAGATCGCTGGGCTCGTCCTCGGCGGCACAGTCGACCACGAAGACCTGCCAGGGCTCGCCGATCTGCGTGGCGGCGAGGCCGACGCCGGGCGCGGCGTACATCGTCTCTGCCATGTCGTCGACGAGGCTTCGCAGCTCGTCGGTCATCTTCTCGACCCGGCGGCCCGGTTCACGCAGGCGCGGGTCGGGGTAGTGCAGGATGGTGCGGATGGCCATGGAGCCCGCGAGGAATGTAATCCGACGGCGGCGGGCGCGCCACGCGACCCGCGCTACGCCTTGGCGGCGACCGGATAGACGACCGGGCCCCAGACGTGGGCGTCGACGCCGCAGACCTCCCACTGGGGCTCGCCGATGCAGGGAGCCTCGGCCGGCGTGGCGGGCCCGGCCCAGTCCACCGCGCCGGGTCGGCCGCGGGGACCAAGCAAGATGGGCGCGATGAAGCAGTGCAGCTCGTCCACGACCGCCCCCGCGAGGAGGCTCCCGGCGAGCTCGGCGCCGCCCTCGATGAGGACCGTGACGATGCCGCGCGAGGCGAGCATCTGGAGCGCGGCCAGCGGATCGACGCGGCCCTCGGACGACGGCGGCGCTCGCAGCACCTCGACGCCACGCTCGACGAGGGCGTCCTCGGCGCTGGCGGGCGCGTCGGTCGTGCAGATCACCCAGGTCGGCACGTCGCGTGCGGTCTGGACCAGGCGCGACGTGGGGAGGAGTCGTAGCTTGGTGTCGAGGACGACGCGCAGGGGGCTGTGTCCGGGGGCGTCGCGCACGGTCAGGCGAGGATCGTCGGTCAGGGCGGTGCCGACGCCCACGAGAACCGCGTCGTGCTGCGCACGCAGCTGGTGGACCCGCGCCCGCGCCTCGGGCCCCGTGACCCACTTGGAGGCCCCGGTACGCGACGCAATGCGACCATCGAGGGACAGCGCGAGCTTGAGCGCGACGTGCGGGACTCCCGTCGTCACGAACTTCGCCCAGGGGGCGATGAGGCGCCTGGCCTCGGCTTCGCGGCAGCCGACGTCGACCACGATGCCCGCCTCGCGCAGGGTCTCGACGCCGCCGCCCGGCACGTGCGGGTTCGGGTCCGAGCAGCCGATGACGACGCGGGCGACCTTCGCGCGGGCGATCGCTTCCGTGCAGGGCGGGGTGCGGCCCGTGTGGTTGCACGGCTCGAGCGTGACGTAGAGCGTCGCCCCGCGCGCGCCGTCGCCGGCCTCGCGCAGCGCGCCAATCTCGGCGTGCGGCTCCCCCGCGCGCTCGTGGTGGCCCACGCCGAGCTGCCCGCCGTCCTTCACGACGACCGCGCCGACGTGCGGGTTCGGCGACGGCGTACCGTGCGCGCCTCGCTCGAGCGCGACGCCCATCCACTTCTGGTCCTCCGCCGAGAAGGCCGGGGGTGCCTGCGGCGGCTCGTTCATACGGCCTCTCCCGCGACCCGGGCCTGCGCCATCTTGTCGAGCTCCGAGCGGAACTCCTCGATGTCGCGGAAGCTCCGGTACACGCTCGCAAAGCGCACGTACGCCACCTCGTCGAGCTCGCGCAGCTTCTTCATCACGCGCTCGCCGATGCCCTGGCTGGCGACCTCTTTGGCCTCGCTCTCGATGAGCTCGCGCTCCAGCTCGTCGATGAAGCGCTCGATGCGGTCCATGGCCACCGGGCGCTTGTTGCAGGCCAGGCGCACCCCGTGCAGCACCTTCTCGCGGTCGAAGGGTACGCGCGCGCCGTCCTTTTTCACGACGACCGGGAGCACGTCCTCGACGCGCTCCCGGCTGGTGAACCTGCGTCCGCAGCTCTCGCACTCCCGCCGCCGACGGATGACGTCCCCCGCGGTCGAGGCGCGTGAGTCGATCACCTTGCTCTCCAGGTGCGAGCAGAAGGGGCATCTCATGGGGCGGGCTGGGGGCGGGTCACCCCTCGTGCCGGGAGAGTACCAGGGTGCAGTTCGTACCGCCGAACCCGAACGAGTTGTTCATCGCGTGACGGACGCGCCGCTCGCGGGCCGTGTTGGCCACGTAGTCGAGCGGGCACTGCGGGTCCTGGTCGACCAGGTTGATGGTGGGGGCGACCTTGCCCTCGGCGATCGTGAGCGCGCAGACCGCGGTCTCGACCGCGCCGGCAGCGCCCAGGAGGTGCCCCATCATCGACTTGGTCGAGCTGACCCAGAGCTTCCTGTCCGTCGCGTTCGCGCCGAAGACCGCCGCGATCGCCTTCGACTCCTCGACGTCGCCCACGGGCGTCGAGGTCCCGTGGGCGTTGATGTAGTCGATGGCGTCGGAAGGCAGGTGCGCTTCCTGGAGCGCTATCCGCATCGAGCGCTGCGCGCCCTCGCCCTCGGGGGCGGGCTGCGTCAGGTGGTGAGCGTCGCTCGAGGCGCCGTAGCCCACGACCTCGGCGTAGATGCGTGCGCCGCGCTTCCTGGCGCGCGAGAGCGACTCGAGCACGAGGATGCCGGAGCCCTCGCCCGAGACGAATCCGTCACGTCCCTTGTCGAAGGGGCGGCTGGCGCGCGGGGGATCGTCGTTGCGCTTGGAGAGCGCGAACATCGCCTCGAACCCGGAGATCCCGACCGGCGTGATCGTCGCCTCGGCGCCGCCGGCGACCATGACGTCGCAGCGACCGCGCCGGATCCACTCGGCCGCCTCTCCGATCGCGTGGGCGCCGCTCGAGCACGCGCTCGTCGTGCAGTAGCTCGGGCCCTTGAGGCCGTGGGCGATCGAGACCTGGCCCGCCGCGAGGTTGGCGATGATGCCCGGGATGGAGTAGGGGCTGACCTTCGTCGGCCCCTTCGCCATCAGCGTCTCCTTCGTCTTCTCGAGCGTGTGCAGGCCGCCGAGGCCCACCCCGATGAAGCAGCCGGTGCGCTCCCGCTCGGCGTCGGTGAGCTCGAGCTTTGCGTCGGCGACGGCCATGGCCGCCGCACCGAGCGCAAACTCGGTGAAGCGGTCCATCTCCTTGAGCTTCTTCTTGTCGATGAAGCGCGTCGGTTCCCACTGCTTCACCTCGCCCGCGATGCGAACACGGAAGGTGGAGCAATCGAAGAGCGAGATGGGGCCGATGCCGCTCTCGCCCGCGAGCAGCGCACGCCAGCTCTCGGCGGTGCCGATGCCCACGGGCGTGACGAGCCCGATACCGGTGATGACGACGCGCTCCATGGGTGACGACGGCTACTTCTTCGCGTGCTTCTCGATGTAGTCGATCGCGTCCTGCACGGTGCGGATCTTCTCGGTGTCCTCGTCGGGGATGTCGATCTCGAACGCCTCTTCGAACGCGAGGACGAGCTCTACGAGACCGAGCGAGTCGGCGCCCAGGTCGTCGATGAAGCTCGACTCGGGCTTGATGTCCTTCTCGTCGACGTCGAGCTGCTCTTTGATGATGCGCTTGACCTCGCTGGGGATGTCGGTAGCCATGTGTGCCTCGCCTCGTATCGGAAAAACGTCGCCGCGTCGAGCGCCAGCGACGCGAAGCTCGCTGCGCGCTGCCACGCTCCCTTCACACATCCGTCAGACGTACATGCCGCCGTTGACGCGCAGCACCTGCCCCGTCACGTACCCGGCCTCGTCGCTCGCCAGGTACGCGCACGCCGCGGCGATGTCGCGCACCGCCCCCGTGCGGCCGAGGGGGATGAGCTTCGCCAGCTGCTCCTTCATCTCGGCGCTCATCGTCGACGTCATGTCGGTGTCGATGAAGCCGGGGGCCACGACGTTGACCGTCACGTTGCGCGACGCGTACTCGCGCGCGATGGACTTGGCTGCGCCGAGCAGCGCCGCCTTGCTCGCGGCGTAGGCCGTCTGGCCGACGTTGCCCATCTCGCCGACGACGCTCGACATGAAGATGACGCGGCCCCAGCGGCTGCGCATCATGCTCTTGCTGCACGCGCGCGCGCTGACGATGGCGCCCCGGACGTTGGTGGCGAAGAGCCGCTCGAGGTCGTCGTCCTTGAGGCGAAGCAGCAGGCCGTCGATCGAGATGCCCGCGTTGGCGACGAGGATGTCGACCTTGCCGTGCGCCTTGACGATCCCGTCGACCGCGGCGTCGACGGCCTTCGTGTCGGCGACGTCGAACCCGCTGACGTCGGCCTTGCCGCCGCGCGCGGCGATGCCCTCGGCGACCTCGCGGGCCGCGGTCTCGCCCTTGACGTAGTTGACCACGACGGTGGCGCCCTGCTCGGCGAGCGCCTCGCAGCACGCCCGGCCGATGCCGCGCGATCCACCGGTCACGAGCGCGATCTTGCCGTCGAGTCGGAACATGGGCGGGGCTTATAGACCGGCGCGGTAGGCGCGTTCAACTGGCGGACGCCAGGAATGCGGGCACTTCGGCGAGCGACGCGGCGTCGCCGACGCTCAGGACCTTGAGGTCCTTGGTGATGCGCTTGACGAGGCCAGCCAGGACCTTGCCCGGGCCGATCTCGAGGGCGTGCGTGACGCCTCGCTCCATCATCAGGCGCACGCTCTCCTCCCAGCGCACCGGCCCGTCCACCTGCCGGACGAGGAGGTGCTTGACCCGCTCGGCGTCGTCGTTGGGGCGCGCGTCGAAGTTCGCCACGACCGGGAAGGCGGGCGTGCGCACCGCGGTGTGCGCGAGATCGCCCTCCAGCGCGCGCGCGGCGGGGGCCATCAGGGCGCAGTGGAAGGGCGCGCTCACCTTGAGGGGGATGGCGCGCCCCTTCTCGGCGGCGACTCGCTCGCCCAGGCGCGCGACGGCGCCGGCATGGCCCGCCACGACGATCTGGCCGGGGCCGTTGAAGTTCGCGGGCGCGACGACCTCTGCGCCGGCGACCTCGCGGCAGAGCGCCTCGAGCTTGTCGGGCTCGACGCCCATGACGGCGGCCATGGCGCCCGTCCCGGCGGGGACGGCCTCTTGCATCGCGCGGCCGCGCGCCCGGACGAGGCGCACGGCGTCCTCGAGGTCGAGCGCTCCAGCCGCGACGAGGGCCGAGTACTCGCCCAGCGAATGCCCGGCGGCGAACGCGGGCAGCGCGAGGGTGGGCACCCGCTCGCGGATGGCTTCCAGCAGGGCACAGCTCGTCGCGACGATGGCCGGCTGCGCGTTGGCCGTGAGCGTGAGGCGGTCCTCGGGACCCTCGAGCACCAGGCGCGAGAGCGGCTCGCCGAGCGCGGCGTCCGCCCGCGCGAACACGGCCCGCGCCGCGGCCGACGCCTGGAGGACGTCCTTGCCCATGCCGACCGACTGCGAGCCCTGACCGGGGAAGAGCCACGCGACGCTCATGGTGGGGCCGCGTTTAGCTCACATTCTCACGGGCGTCACGCCGCGCTCGGTCGCCGCCGGCGCCTGTCCACGACGCACTGCGACGAGCGCCTCGGCTTCGGCGAGCGCGCCGTGCGGGTGCTCGGGCAGGCGCCGGCGGGCCTCCGCCAGCCACCGCTCGGCCTCGTCGACCTCGTCCCGCTCCGCGTGCAGCCTCGCCCGTGTCGGCAGCAGCCACGCCTCCCACACGGCCCGATGCTCGAACCACCCTGCGCGCTCCACCGCGTGCAGCACGTCGAGCGCCCCGTCCACGTCGCCCGCCCGGCCGCGCGCGACGCCCAGGAAGAGGAGCGCGACGGAGTGAAACGCCACGCCACGGCCACGCCCACGAGCCCGGGCCACCGCAGCGCCAGCCCGCACCCCGCCAGCAGCGCGACCGGCGCGGCGCGCAGCAGTGCCCCGGCGCGCTCCTGCGGGCGCGTCAGCGGGACGTAGCGGCGTCCCGCCGTCAGATCCGGACGATCGCGCTCCCCCACGAGATGCCCGCCCCCAGGGCGCACATGAGGACCGTGTCACCGTCCTTGACCTTGCCCGCGCGGCGGTTCTCGTCGAGCAGGATCGGGATCGACGCGCTCGACGTGTTGCCGACGCGGTCGATGTTGAGCAGGACCTTGTCGGGCGCAACCCCCACCCGCTGCATCACCTGATCGATGATGCGCTTGTTGGCCTGGTGGGGGCAGAGCCAGTCGATGTCGTCCTTGGTCATATGGGCGCGCTCGAGCGCGAGCTTGCTCGCCGAGAGCAGGTTCTTCACGGCGACCTTGAAGATGTCCTGGCCCTTCATGTGGACGTACTGCATCTTCTCGTCGACCGACGAGTGCGTCGTGGGCGAGACGCTGCCGCCGCCGGGGATGTTGAGCGACATCGCCAGCGAGCCGTCGGTCAGGATCGACGTGGACAGCACGCCGCGCGGCTTCGCGTCGCCGACGGTGGCCTCGGCGGGGCCCAGCACGGCCGCCCCGGCGCCGTCGCCGAAGAGGATGCACGTCGTGCGGTCCGTCCAGTCGACCACGCGCGACAGGAGCTCGACACCCACCACGAGGACGTGGCGCATCTGCCCCGACGCGATGAACTGATCGGCGATGCTGAGGCCGAAGACGAAGCCGGCGCAGGCTGCGCTGAGGTCGAACGCCGGGCACACGCCGGCCCCGAGCTTCTGCTGCACGAAGACCGCCGTCGCCGGCATGGGCATGTCGGGCGTGACCGTTCCGACGATGATCATGTCGAGATCGGTCGCCTTGAGCCCGGCCATCTCGAGCGCGCTCCGGGCCGCCGCCGTGGCCATGTCGCTCGTGTACACGCCGTCGGGCGCGATATGGCGCGACTTGATGCCCGTCCGCTCGGTGATCCATGCGTCGGACGTCTCGACCATCTTCTCGAGGTCGAGGTTGGTCCGGACGCCGGGCGGCAGGTAGTGCCCGGTGCCCAGGATGCGCGAACGAGGAAAGGGGTTAGGCATGGAGGACGGACGGCGAGCATACCGGCGTGCCGTGGAGCACGCATGGATCCCGGACAACGAACCGGCGCCGCCGGGCTTGGTCGCCGTGCAAGTAGCACGACGCCCTTCGCGGACGGAACCCCACCGCTCCCCGAGCGATCGCCGGGGAGACGGAGCTACTCGGTAGCGGTGGGGGTGCGCCTAATGGCGCGGCCCTTGTAGTGGCCGCACGATGCGCAGGCGCGGTGCGGGATGGCGGGCTCGCCGCAGTTCGGGCAGGGGATGATGTTCGGCGCGGCGACCTTGTCGTGGTTCGCGCGGCGCATGTTGCGCTTCGAACGGCTCTTGCGACGCTTGGGGGTAGCCACGGCGGCTTCTCCTTACTGACTCGGGCTCTTCTTGAGGCCGAGCAGCGGACGGAGGCGCGGATCGATCGCGTCTTCGGCCGGCTGCTCGTGTGGAGGAGGGCTGATACCCGGGCAGCCCTCGGAACACAAGGGGATCATGGGGATCGCGAGGAGCAACTCGTCGCGCACGAGGTCGTCGAGCACCAGCGTCTCGCCGTCGTAGGGGATCATGTCGGCCTGCTCGGGGGCCAGATCGGCGTCGCTGTCCTCGGCGCCCCCGGAGGGGCCGCCGCCGGGGACGGCGAGGGCGCTCAGGTCCTCGTGGACGACGACGTGCGACGGCGCGAGGCACCGCGCGCACGGGACGGTGAGCTCGGCGTGCAGGCGGCCGCGGACCACGACGTCGGTGCCACTCTTGGAGAGACGCAGCTCGAGGTCGCCGTCGGTCGTGGGGCTGGAGACGTCGGTCCCCTCGAGAACGCTCCGCAGCCACGCGGCGCGAACGGGGAAGCGGAAGTCCTTCCCGCCGGCGTCGAGGTCGCGCACGGGGATGGCGAAATCGTGGCTCGGGGTCATTGGGGGGCGGGGGAGGATGATGCAAGGCTGGGGACGGCGCAAGGTGACAGAGGGAGCCCCTGGCTTCCCGGTGCGCTTCCTCCAGCGCGAGTGAGTATGACGTGGTGTTCGGCATCGATCCGACCGCAGCGAATGCGGGGCCGATCGACTTCCGGTCCTGCCGGGACACGGGCATCACCTGGCTCGCCCTGCCGCGGGGCGACCGGCCCGGCCTGTCGCTGCACGCGATGCAGCGCCGGTGCGGTCACGAGGACATCGACACCACCAACGGCTACCTGAAGCTCGCCGAGGACCTGTCGGGCATGATCAGGACGCCGTTCCCCCCACTTTCCCGCGTCGCTCCTCGAATCGCCCCGGGGGGTTGAAGGGGGCAAAACTGGCCGGGAAACTGGCCTCTTTGGGTGCCGGAGGAGGGAATCGAACCCCCGACCTAGCGCGTATGAAACGCCCGCTCTAACCGTCTGAGCTACTCCGGCAGGGGGCGCGCAGTATGGTCATCTGCGGCCCCTCTGTAAAGACGGTTTCAGCGTCGACGACGGCGCGCCAGGACAGCACCCAGGCCCGCCACGAGCAGCGCCGCGGGCCCGCCGGCCCGCTCGTCGCCGTCCGGGGCGGCCCGGCATCCGCACCCGCCCGCGCTGTACGTGGCGTTCTGCGGGGGCGGCGGCGCCGCGCAGTCGACGCTGCAGTCGATGGGGTGCGCGGCGGCCTTGAGCACGCCCTGCTGGAGCTTGATCAGGTAGTTGCCGGTGTTCGCGTTGTCGTGGTGAAACGACTCCCACTGCACGACGCCCGTGTCGGTGCCGCGGGTGTGCCACGCGAACAGGTAGCCGTCGCGCGTGCCCGCCACGACCTCGAGCGAGTGGTCACCGTCGATGTCGCCGACTGCCGGCGTCGTCGCGATCCAGCCGCCCGTGAACTTCGGCCAACTCGGCGCCTCGCACCCGCACGCGTCGGCGGCGCGCAGAGAGTAGCCCCCCGTGCCGACGAGGACCTCCGGGTAGCCGTCGCCCGAGATGTCGGCCACCGCCTCGCTCGAGAGCAGCGTGTAGTCCTCGATCGGCACGGGCGAGCCCCACGTCATGTGCCCCGTGGCGCCGCTCCACATCGAGAGCAGCTGCTGGCCGCGGCGGCCGGGGCGGCCGCCCTCCTGCGAGCCGAGGAGGCTCAGGCTCGCCCCCGCCATGATCGGATCGGGCACGCCGTCGCCGTCCACGTCTCCGATCGCGGGGTGCCCGAACGCCGGCCACATCGTGTCCGGGGCCGCCTTCGTCCCGGCCCCGAAGATCGCGGTCGGATCGAAGCCGACCTGCGTGCCGGCGTCCGTGTGATAAACGGGCAGCCGGTTCGGCGGATCGCTCACGTAGCTCCCCTGCGGGCCAGGGTCCGCCGGGAAGACCTTGGGCGGGGCGCCCGTGGACATGAAGAGGATCTCCGGGTGCCCGCTGCGCGTGAAGTCGGCGATCGCCGGCGACGAGTCGGTCCCCTCGACGACCATCGGCAGGACGTGCAGGGCGGTCGTGATGAACGGCCAGTTCTTGAAGTACGGCGAGCCGCCAGGCGTGTTCGTGCCGCGGCCGTCGATGAGGAAGAAGCTGGCGCTGTTCTGCTGGACCTCCTCGTTCGACCCGGTCACGACGTCGGGGACGCCGTCGCCGTTGAAGTCCGCGACCGCCGGCGTCGACATGATCCGCGCGTACTCGTCCGACTTGGGGTTGTGCACGAGCACCGGCCAGCCGGCCAGCGGCGAGCCATCGCCGTGCCACACGTAGACGTAGCCGTCGAACGCGGCCTGAACGATCTCGAGCTTGCCGTCCCCGTCGAAGTCGACGAGCACCGGGCTCGCGCCCGCCCCGCGGGCCCACTTGTGGCCCGCGTCCATGCACGGGTGCGCGAGATCGGTCGCGCCCGGATTCTGGGGCAGGGTGCACGACGGGATGCGCCGCAGGCGCTGCGGCCAGCCGGGCAGCGCCTGGCCGTCGTGGCCCACGACGTAGACCTTGCCCTGCCACGACGCGACGACGAGGTCGTCCTTGCCGTCGCCGTCGACGTCGCCGATGGCCGGCGCCGCGACGATCGACTCGCGCGCGATGTCGGGGTCGATGCCCCCGCCGTGCATGTACGCCGGCGCGCTCAGGTAGCTCGGGACGGTGGGATCGGAGACGTTCGGGTTCAGGCCGTCGATGATGTCGGTGCGGAACGGGAAGCCCGGCAGCTCCGCCGGCGTTCCGCCCTTCATCGTGAAGACGTGCACGCGGCCGTCGGACGCCGCGGCCACGACGTCGCGGATGCCGTCGCCGTCGATGTCGGCGAGCTTCGGGCTCGGCTCGACCGACGCACCCATCGCCAGGGGGAAGCCCTGCGCGAGATCCCGGTCGAGCCCGTTCTGCGAGCCGCCGTCCACCTCGGCCGGGAGGTCGTTGACGACCGCCAGGGTTCGCCGCGCCTGCCCTGGGACGTCGCCGCTCGCGTAGTGGGCGATGGCGCGCACGCGCACCGTGATCGTCCGGTCGTTCTCGCCGAACATCGCCGAGTCCGGATCGCGCGCGTGCGACGTGTTGAGCTGCTTGGGCGCGAGCATCGCGAGCGGCGCGCTCGCCCCGCCGCTCGTGGTCGTCGACGGCACGTTGCGCACCCAGTCGGTGAGCGGCTGGAAGAGCGCGTCCGACGGCTCGACGCCGGGGGCCCACTCGACGACGTAGTCGTAGCTCTGCGCGCGCGCGGCGGCGACGCGGCCCACGACCGGCACCGGGGCCGTCGTGCGGTCGGCGTAGAGGACATCGAACCAGGCGGGCGAGGTGAGGTCGACCTCCGGCGGGATCTTCCCCTGGTCGATGGCCTCGAGCGTCTTGTCCATGCGCGGGCGCCCGTAGCCGAACCGCTGCGAGAAGTAGGGCAGGCTCTCGTAGAACGCGCCAGAGACGTTCGGATCGGGCGATCGCGACTCGGGGACGTCGATGATCTCCGCGTTCATCTTGAGCAGCTGCATCACCTCCTCCGGCGTGAGCTGCAGGCCCTTGTTGAGGCCCTCGGAGAGGATGAGGCCCACCTGGCCGGAGCCCTTGCCCGTCGCCTCGCTCGAGCAGGAGTTCCCGCTGACGCTCAGCATGTTCTGCCCGCCGTAGTTGGTGCAGGCGTTGAACGCGATGAACGTCGTGGCGTCGGTGTAGACCTCGCTCCCCTTGACGGTGATCATCGTCTTGTCGGTCGCGATCGCGTGCACCGGGAGCGTGTGGTTGGTCACTGCCGGCATGTTGTGGTGGCGCGAGTTCTCGTCGGCCATGCTGGCGACGACCGTCGTGCCGTGCGCGTACGCGTAGTCGATGGCGGCCTTGGAGAACGCCGTCTGGCTCACCGTCCCGAGCGCCTCCTGCACGACCTTGACGTCGTTGTCGGCGGCGTACACGACGGCCTTGGCGAAGTCGGTCCCGTCGGCGACGAAGCTGTCGCCGACGCGCAGCATGAGGAAGCGGCAGTCGGGGCACGTCCCGATGTCGTCCATGCCGTTGTTGCCCTCGCCCGACGAGTCCTCCGCCTCGCCCGAGCCGTGGTTGTAGCGAGTGTCGTCGTACGGGTTGTTGTCGTCCTTGTAGAAGTCCCAGCCGCTGATGTCGTCGGTGTACCCGTTGTTGTCGTCGTCGACCTTGTCCGAGAAGAGGGTGATGAGGTCCCCGGCGTCGAGCAGGCAGTTCTGGTTGACGTCGCCCGCGATGGTGCCGCTCTTGCAGTTGGGCGAGGTCGCTGCCGGAGAGATGCGCGGGTCGTCGCGGTAGTCGGCGACGGTGAACACGCCGTCGCCGTCGCAGTCCCAGCCGAGCTCCGGGTGCGTCGGGTCCGCCGCGGGGCACTGGGTGCCCTGGGCGTTCTGCGGCCGGTGCGTGCCCGACAGCTCGGCGGCGCTCAGGTGCGCCTTGTTCGCGAGGTCGGCGCGGCTCCAGTCGATGCCGCAGTCGAGGACGGCGATGCGCACGTCCGGGCGCCCCGTCGTGTACGTCCACGCCTGATCGATGTGCATGCCGCTGGCGCCGAGCTTCACGTCGCTGGCCACGTACGGCTGGGATCCGGCGAGCTGCCTGGGCAGGAACCCCCAGTAGTTCCAGTCGCCGGCGTAGCCCGGATCGTTGGGCCAGTTCGCAGGGTTGGACATGTCCGTGCCGCGGGGCGGCGGCCACGTGCCGGCGCGGGCGTCGTGCACGCCCACGGCGAGGCCTCCCAGGATCAAGACCGCGGCAAGCGAACGGAGGTGCATCGGGCGGGGCTCCTCGAGCGACCGGCGAGGGGTCGCGAGCGCGAAGCTACCCGCTGGCCTTCGGGTCGGGGTCTTAATCCTGTCTCGCGCGGCGACCTAGTACTCGCCGAACAGGTCCTGGATGCGCGACTCGAGCGCGATGGCGATCTTGTAGAGCGACGAGATCGACGCGCTCGACTCGGCGCGCTCGATCTGGCTGAGCAGCGACACGGAGAGCCCGGTGCGCCGGGACATCTGCTTCAGCGTCAGGTCCTTCTCCTTGCGGAGGTTGCGGATGGTGTCGCCGATGACGCGGTGGAGCTGCTCCTCGGGCGTGCGGGCCAGCCCCTTCTTGCGCATGACGCGCGAGATGACCTCGCGGAACTCGTCGACGTTGAACGGCTTCTTGATGTAGTCGACGGCGTCGAGCTTCATCGAGGCGACCGCGCTCTCGAGGTTGGGGAAGCCGGTGAAGATGACGACCGCGATGTCGGTGTCGAGCTTGCGGATGCGGCGCAGCACCTCGATGCCGTCGAGCTTGGGCATCATGAGGTCGAGGATGATGAGGTGGTAGCCGCCGTGGCGGACCTCCTCCTCGACGCCCGTCGGGTCGCTGAGCGCCTTGACCTGGAAGCCGTCGCGCTCGAGGAGCGTCTGCATGTACTCGCAGATGGCCTTGTCGTCGTCGACGATGAGGATGCGAACGGCGGGGAGCTCGGGGGCGGGCATCGTGCGTCTCCAATGAGCGCGCCTGGGGGGGCCGGTCACGCTCGGCTGGGATCCGTCCGACCTGGAATTCAGGTGGCGTCGGTTACAGCCACGCTTAACACGCTACGGGTGGATGCGGAAGGCGTGAGACGTAATTGTGCTGCAGTTGCGAGGCTCTAGGATGATTCCGCTGAGGCTGTATGATGTACCGCGTTTGCGCGCGCCGTGACGAATCGCGTTGACGAAGCCTTCGAGGACCGTCATAAGGGCCCACCCGCCGCGTACGCTCGCCGTGCGCGACCGAACGTCGGCGGATCGGGGCGTAGCGCAGCCTGGTAGCGCACTCGGTTCGGGACCGAGGAGTCGGAGGTTCAAATCCTCTCGCCCCGACTAACCCTCCCGGGGGCCCGGGGCTGGCGGCAAGGACACGAGCGAGGGGGGCCCTCACGCGCTCCGGGCGTTCGAGCGTGCGCCCGGTGACGCCGCGGCGAGGAGCGCCGCGCGGAGCTCGGCCTCGTCGAGAGGCTTCCGGAGGACGCGGAAGGCGCCGAGGCCGAGGGCGAACCCCTCGACCGCCGTCTGCGGCCTCGACGACGGCGTAGCCCTCGGCCGAGAGAAGCTCGCAGATGGCGCCCCTCGCGACCGGATCGTCGTCGGCGACGAGCACGGTGGCCGCCGGCGCCTACGGCGTGTCGCAGTACCCGTTGCACGTGCCGCACGAGCCGCCGCACTGCCCGTTGCTGCTGCACGAGTTGCCGCAGACGGCCCCGCCGGAGCAGAACGACGAGCATCCCGGCGTGCTTGGGGCGGTGCTGCACGGGACGCACTTGTGGTTCGCGGCGCAGTCGTCCGAGCCGAGGAGGTTGAGCGCCGAGTTGACGACGCACTGGCTGACACACGTGCCGCACAGGTTGAGGAACGTCGCCCGGCAGAACTGCAGCGGGATCGTGTTGTACGGCGCCGGCAGGTACTCGTCGGGGACGCACAGGTAGCTCGCGCCGCTGTTCGGGCACCCCGCGCTGTTGCCGTTGCCGCTCTGGTTCAAGCTGCTCTGTTGCGACGCCGGCACCATCGCCGAGGGGACGCACGTGCCGGTGAGTGTGCCGCTGCCGTCGCTGCAGCAGAGGGGGAACTTCCACGGCGTCGCAGGCGGCGTGTCGCACGCGAGCGTGCACGCGCCGGTCGACGCGCCCGTGAACGGATCGTTGCACGGCACGCAGTACTCGCCCGTCGAGCAGCTCGACTGCACGAGCGTCCCCGACGCGACCTCCTTCTGGACGGCCGGCAGGCAGCTCGACATGCACCGCCCGGGCGCGCCGCTGCCCGGGAAGGGATCGCACGTCGGCGGGACATAGTTGTTCGCCGTCGAGATGATGGGGTCGGGCGCGCAGAAGCCCGTGTTGTTGTTGCACGCCGCGAGCTGCGACTGCACCGACGCGGGGACCTCGGCGGCCGGCAGGCAGTGCGCTCCCGAGCACCCGCCGTTGTCGCACGCGGGGAGCGTGCTCGGGTCGATGACCGGCGGGCCGGTCCAGGGGCACGTGAGGACGACCGGCGGCTTCGTCGGCTTGTCGCACCCCAGGCTGCATGCGCCCGTGGGGGTGGTCGGGCTGGACGAGACGGGGTTGTAGCAGGGCACGCAGCGCTCGTCCGCGGCGCACGTGCTCTGCGGCAGCAGGCTCGCCTGGCTCGAGACCTCCGGCAGGCACGTCGACAGGCACCGGCCCTCGGCGCCGGCGATCGACGTGCACGTCGGGGCAACGCCCAGGCCGCCGGTCGACGTGATCGAGTCCGGCGCGCAGAAGCCCGTGCCGCCGTTGCACGACGCGAGCTGCGACTGGTCGGCCGCCGGGACGAGCGACGAGGGCACGCAGTGCGCGCCGCTGCACGCGGGGCTGCAGGCCGGGAAGACGCTCGGATCGACGATGGGCGCGCCGGTGTACGGGCACGTCAGGACGGTCGGCGGCTTGGCGGGCTTGTCGCACGCGAGCGAGCACGCGCCCGTGGGCGCCGTCGGGTCCGAGGCCAGCGGGTTGAAGCAGGGCGCGCAGCGCTCGTCGGAGGCGCACACGTCCTGGGGCAGCAGCGACGCCTCGGAGCCGATCGCGGGCAGGCAGGTCGACAGGCACCGACCCTCGGCGCCGGCGATCGACGTGCACGTCTTGGGAACCCCCTGGCCCGCCGACTCGATGAGCGAGTCCGGGGCGCAGAAGCCCCCGGGGCAAGCGGCGAGCTGCGACTGATCGGCCGCCGGCACGAGCGACGACGGCAGGCAGTGCGCGCCGCTGCACGACGGGCTGCACGCCGGCAGCGTCGTCGGATCGATGAGCGGGGGCCCCGTGTACGGGCAGGTCACGCCGCCGCCATCACCGGCGGTGGCGTCCGCCCCTCCGCCGTCGCCGCAGACCAGGCTCGTGATGGTGCACGCGCCCGTGGGCTGGTTCGACAGCGGGTCGGTGCACGGCACGCACAGCTCTCCCTGCCCGCACGTCTCCTGCTTGAGGGTGCCGACGTTGGAGTTGTTCGCGACGAGCGTGATGCACTTGCTCAGGCACACGCCCGCCAGCGTCCAGGACAGGATCTTCGTGGAGCACGCGGCCGGGACGTACTCGCTGCCGGCCTGGATGATGGGGTCCGGGACGCAGAGGCCGCCCGAGCAGGTGTTGAAGGCGCTGTCGAGCGAAGGGGGCAGGCTGCTCTTGGGGACGCAGTGCGACGGGCCGGCGGAGCAGCAACCGGAGCCCGGGAGACCCGACGGGTTCTGCCCGGGGTAGCTGCTGCAGCCCATCTGCGGCGGGGGCTTCGGGACGTCGGCGGTCGCGTCGACGAGGCTTCCGTCGTCGCCGCTGCTGCCGTCGACGCCCGACGTGTCGGAGCCGCCGCCCCCGCAGCCGGGAACGACCACCAGGGTGACGATGGCCAGGGCCGTGAGCAGCCCGAGCAGAGACGCCGTCTTCGCGAACATGAGTCCTCCCGACCACGCCTGCCCTGCGCCGCCCACCAGGGTAGGTCGCGGCGCGTGCCCCACGCCGCGCCTCACTGTAGCACCAGGCCGCGGCGCACGTCAGAGCTTGCCGAGCGACGGGGAGGGTACCTGGCCGCCCTCGATCGCCTGCCGCTGCGCGTCGTTGAACGGCGGGTCCATCAGGCTCCACTCCTGCTGCCGCGATCGGAACAGGTTGACGATGAAGTTCATGCGATCGGGCAGCTTGCGCCAGTCGATCGAGGCGCTGCCGACGTCGGTGTCGCCGCGGGCGCGGTCGAACCGCGCCAGGACCTCCACGAGCGCCGGCGGCGCGCCGATGTCCCGGAGCGCGGGCGGCAGGTAGGGGCGCGCCGCCGCGCTGGGCGGGATGTCCGCGCCCAGCGGCAGCGTCGCGCCGCCCGGGAGGGCCAGGCTCACCTCCTCGTCGCGAATGCTCAGCCCCGCGGTCTTCGAGGCCCAGGTCGCGAACGTGGACCAGTTGACGTCGCGGTCGTTGCCCATGGTCTCGGCCAGGGCCCGAGACAGGTCGTGGTAGCGCTGGGTGATGAGCAGGTTTCGCAGGACCAGATTGTCCGTGATCCCGGCGATCTGCGCGAGGTCCGTGGGCAGCGGCGTCATGGGCGACCATGCTACCTTCGGACGCCCGGGATGGAGTCCGCCGCACCGTCACCCGCGCCGGAGCAGGCGTCGGCGCCCCGCACGTCGGAGTCGGCCAAGTCCATCCTGACCGTCGGCGAGCTCGTCTCGGGCCGCTTCGAGGTCGTGGCGCTGGCCGACTGGGGAGGGATGGGCGCGGTCTACCGTGCCATCGATCGCGAGACGGGCAGGGACGCGGCGCTCAAGCTCCTCCTCGACCTGACGAGCGAGGAGCGATTCGCGCGGGAGGCGCGCCTCCTCTCCGAGCTCCGGCACCCCGGCATCGTGCAGTACCTGGCGCACGGGCGCACCGAGCGGGGGGGGCACTACCTCGCGATGGAGTGGCTGGAGGGCCGCGACCTGCGGGCGCACCTCAAGGCGCCGCTCGCCCTGCGGGACGCGCTGACGGTCGTGCGCTGGGCAGCCGAGGGGCTCGCGGTCGCCCACGCCCGCGGGGTCGTCCACCGCGACGTCAACCCGCGCAACCTCTTCCTGGTGTCCGACGATCTCCGGCGCGTGAAGATCCTCGACTTCGGCATCGCGCGGCCGCTGCGCGCGACGATGGGGATGACGCTGCCGGGCGTGTACCTCGGCACGCCGGGCTACATGGCGCCGGAGCAGGCGCGCGGCGGCGCCGAGGTCGACGCGCGCGCCGACATCTTCGCGCTCGGGTGCGTGCTCTACGAGTGCCTGACGGGGCTGGCGGCCTTCTCCGCCGACAACATGATGGCGCTTCTCGGCAAGGTGCTCTTCGAGGATGCCCCGCGCCTGCGGCAGCGAGGAGCGTTCCCGGTCGAGCTCGACGAGCTGATTGACCGCATGCTCGCCAAGGATCCGGCGCGCCGTCCGCTCGACGGCGAGGCGCTCGCGCGCGAGCTTGCCGCGCTGCAGGCGCGCCTCACCGACGAGGACGCGTCGGTCCCGGTGTCCGAGGCGCCGCGGTCTCTCACGCACGGCGAGCAGCGACTCGTGTGCGTCGTCATGGCCGCCCCGTCGTCGGGCGCCGTGCCGGCGATCCCCCCGGTTCCGCGCGAGGGGACGCTCGCCTCGGCGGGCGCGGAGCTACCGCCCCCCGCGGTGTCCCTGGCGCGCTTCGGCGCCAAGGTCGAGCGCCTCGCGGACGACTCGCTCGTGGCGACCCTCTACGGAGAGGGCGATGCGACCGACCACGCGGCGCGCGCCGCCCGGTTCGCCCTGGCCCTGCGCGAGCAGATGCCCGACACGCCGATCGTCCTGGCCACGGGCCGCGGCGTCGTGACGGGCCGGTTCCCGGTCGGCGAGGTGCTCGAGCGCGCGTCCAAGCTGCTGACGTCCTCGCAGCGCTCGCGCCCCCCGGGCGCGTCGACGAGCACGCGCGAGATCGTCCTGGACCCGGTGACGGCGGGCCTGCTCGACCTCCGCTTCGAGGTCGTCGATTACCCCGACGGAGCCGGGCTGCGTGGCGCCCGCGAGTCGAACGACGTGGCGCGGTCGGTCCTCGGCAGGCCCACGTCGTGCGTGGGGCGCGAGCGTGACCTGCGCACCCTCGCGGCGACGTTCGACGAGTGCGTGGAGGAGTCTGCGGCCCGCGCGGTGCTGCTCACGGCGGCCGCGGGGCTCGGCAAGACGCGCCTGCGCCGCGAGTTTTTGCGCCGCATGCGGCGGGGCACCGACGACGTCGAGGTCCTCGTCGGTCGCGGCGATCCGATGAGCGTCGGGGCGCCCTTCTCGGTCATCGCGCAGACCATCGGCGGGGCCGCCGGCATCGCCGACGGCGAGCCGCTGCCCGTCCGCCGGCAGAAGCTGGCCACCCGCGTCGCGCGCGTGGTCGGCGAGGGGGATCGGCCCCGCGTCACCGAGTTCCTCGGCGAGATCGTCGGCGCGCCGTTCCCCGAGGACGACAGCCTGCAGCTCCGGGCCGCCCGGCACGATCCGGTGCTGCGCGGGGACCAGATGCGGCGCGCGTACGAGGACTGGCTCCGCGCCGAGTGCGCGCGGCACCCCGTGGTGCTCGTGCTCGAGGACATGCACTGGGGAGACCTCCCGACCGCGAAGCTCGTCGACGCGCTGCTGCGCAACCTGCGCGACGCGCGGCTGATGATCCTGGTCTCGGCCCGCCCCGAGGTCCACGACCTGTTCCCGCACGCCTGGAGCCAGCGTGGGATGGTGGAGCTCCGCCTCTCGGAGCTCACCCCGAAGGCGAGCGAGCGCCTCGTGCGCGAGGTCCTCGGCGACGAGGTGAAGGAAGACGTGCTCCTGCGCATCGTCGAGGCGGCCGAGGGCAACCCGTTCCTCCTGGAGGAGCTGATCCGAGCGGAGGCCGAGGGCAAGCGAGACGAGACGCCCGGCTCGGTGCTGGCCGTGGTCACCGGGCGCATCGAGCGCCTCGACCCGGCGGCGCGCAGGGTGCTGCGCGCGGCCAGCGTCTTCGGCCAGCAGTTCTGGCTCGGCGCCGTGGCGTCGCTGCTCGCGGGAGCGCGCTCCGAGGCGGCCTCCTGGCTCGACTACCTCGCCGAGCGCGAGGTGGTCGTGCGCCGCGGGCGCGGGAAGTTCCCGGGCGAGGAGGAGTACTCGTTCCACCATCCGCTCGTCCGCGAGGCGGCCTACGCGACGCTCGTCGGCGAGGATCGCGTGCTCGGGCACCGGCTCGCCGCGGCGTGGCTCGAGGAAGCCGGCGAGCGTGACGCCCTCACGCTGGCCGAGCACTTCGATCGCGGTCAGTCCGCCGAGAGCGCCGTGATCTGGTACCGGCGCGCGGCGGAGCAGGCGCTCGAGGGCAACGATCTCGAGGCGGCCATCGCGCGAACCGGGCGCGCGTTTGCGTTCGGCGCCGAGGGTCCGGCGCTCGCCGCCCTGCTCCAGATCCGGGCCGAGGCGCTCAAGTGGAGGGGCTCGAACGCCGAGGCCCGCGACGCCGCGCGGCAGGCGATGGGCGCGTCGACGCTCGGCGGCGACGCGTGGTGCGCCGCGGTCGGCGAGGTGGCGGCGGCGAGCGGGAAGCTCGGCGACCGCGCGACGCTCCTCGAGGTCTCCGAGGCCCTGCTCGCGCTGCCGCCGACCTCCGCCGGGCGGGCTTACACCATCGCGATCGCGCGGACCACGACGCAGCTCGCGCTCACGGGGCAAGGCGACGTGGTCGAGCGGCTGCTCGCCAGGCTCGGATCTGCCGGGGGCGCGACCGACCCGGCGGTCGCCGGGTGGGTGCTCGAGGCTCGGGCCGTCGCGGCGGGGTCCGCGGGCGACCCGGGGGCGCGCGTGCGCCTGGCGGACGCGGCGGCCGAGAGCTTCGAGGCCGTGGGCGATCTGCGCAACGCGTGCCTGCAACGCGTGAGCGTCGGGTACGCCTACAACGAGATCGGCGCGTACGCAGAGGCGGCGCGCGCGCTCCGGGGCGCGCTCGGGGTCGCCGAGCGACTGGGGCTCGACAACGCGGTCGGTACCGCGCGGGCGCAGCTCGGCCGCACGCTCTCCCAGCGTGGCCACCTGGCCGAGGCGCGGGGCGAGCTGCTGCGCGCGATCGACGCGCTCCGCAAGCAGAAGAACGCGCGCCTCGCGGCGGTGGCGACGCGGTACCTCGCGTGGGTGCTGGCCGCGCAGGGCGACCTGGAGGGCGCGGAGCGCGAGGCGCGCGCGGCCGTGGAGGCGCTCGAGGGGGCGAAGGCGATGCAGGGGGATGCCCTCGCGATGCTCGCCGAGGTCCTCCGCTCCCGCGGCGCGACGGAGGACGCCTACCAGATCGCGACGCGCGCGATGGCGTGCATGGAGGCGGCGGGCAAGACGGCGAACGGCGAGGCTTCGATCCGGCTGGCATGGGCCCGCGTGCTCGAGGATCGGGGGGACGCGGACGGCGCGCGGAGCGCCCTCGTGGCAGCGCGCGATCGCGTGCTCGCGCGCGCGCGGACGATCGCCGACCCGGACCTGCGCCGCGCCTTCCTCGAGGACGTCGCGGACCACGCGACGACGCTGCGCCTGGCGCCGAGCGCGTGAGCGCGCTCAGAACGGCGTGCCGCGCCCGTCCGCCTCGGCGAGCCGGCGCAGGTCGTCGCACGCGCCACGGGGCAGCGGCGCCCGCTCGCCGGGGTCGCTCGCGACGTCGAAGCACCGCCACCCGGAATCGTTCTGCGTCGCGAGCAGCTTGCGCGAGCCCCGGATCGCGCCCCAGTTCTTGAACGCACACGCGAAGATGCCGCTGCAGTTGGTCAGGACGCGGGCCTGGTCCGGGCTGCCGCCGCGCAGCAGGCTCTGCCCCGGCATGGCGGCCCGCTCCGGCGCGAGCTCGCGCGCGTCCCAGAGGCCCATCACGTCGAGCAGCGTGGGCAGCACGTCGAGCTCGGTGACAGGGACGTCCTGGAGGGCGTGCAGCCGCGCCGCCTGCGCGGCGGACAGCGTCCCCGGGGGCGCGTCGATCCAGAACGGCACGCGCACCTCTTCGTCGTAGACGCTCCACGTGTGCCCGATCGCCCCGCGCTCGCGGATCTGCTCTCCGTGATCGCTCACGAAGGCGACGACGACCGAGTCGCCGCCCGGCGTGGCGCGCAGGCCCCGCAGCAGGCGCGCGACGATCGCGTCCTGACGCCGGATCGCGTCGAGGTAGCGGTTGTGCACGGGCACCGCGTCGCCGGCCCCGAACGCGCGGGCCTGCGGCTGGAAGGGCGCGTCGCCGTCGTCGATGAGGTACGGGAAGTGGGTGTTCGACAGGTGCACGACGCCCACGAAGGGGGCGCGCATCGACGGGAGATCGCGCAGCACGACGTCGACGAGCTTGCCGTCGTCGGCGCCGACCTCGTACGTCGCGTTCGCGTCGAGGTCCGTGGCGCTCACCCACCGCGACACGGGGACGCCCTCGAGCCACGTCCCGGAGTTGGCGAAGAGCAGGTTCTGGGCGGTCCAGTACGCGGTGTCGAAGCCCGCGGCGTGCGCGTACTCCCAGAGCAGGGGCGCGGTGTGCAGCGCCTTGCGCGACGCGGTCGGCGACAGCCCGCTCCAGAGCACGGCGAGCGAGACGGCGGTCGTCGAGTCGAGCGACCGCATCTGCGAGAACCCGAACCGGTCCGGAAGGAGCGCGTTGGTGTACGGAGTCGTCTCGCAGCGCGCCGACGGGACGCTGCAGGTGTCGGTGCCGCGCACGCTCTCGGTGACGACGAACAGGACGCTGCGCCGCGGCCCGACCGGCGTGATGGGCGGAAGCGGCAGGGGAGAGCGCGGCCCCGGGTGGGCGCGCTCCACCATGTCGTCGTGCTGCCAGCGCGCGAAGGCGAGCCGCCCCATCGACGAGAGGTACAGCACGTCCGGCGAGGCGCCCTGCTCTCCGCCCCCGGTCACCTCGAGGCCGAACGCCGCCAGCAGGAGGGCGCCCACG
>JAJYCT010000387.1 GCA_021778125.1 Myxococcales bacterium | reverse complement strand
CCCAGGGCCGCGAGCCCCGCGCGCACGAGCGGCCGGTTGTCGCCGTCGAGCGGCGCGACGTCGCCGATGGTGCCGATGGCCACGAGGTCGAGCCAGGGGCGCAGGTCGAGCGGCGCGCCGAGCGCGGCGCGCACCCCGGCGGCGACCGACAGCGCCAGGCCCACCGACGCCAGGCCCTTGTAGGCGAAGCCGCACCCCGGCCGGTGCGGGTTGAGAAACGCAAGCGCGGGAAGGGGGGCCTCGGGTACCCGGTGATGGTCGATAACGACCGCGTCGACGCCCGCCGTGCGCAGCGCCGCGAGCCGCTCGTGATCGCTCGAGCCGCAGTCGCACGTGACCACGAGCGAGGCGCCCGTGGCCCGCACGCGCGCAAGCGCCGGCCCCGAAAGGCCGTAGCCGCCGTCGAAGCGGCTCGCGAGCGCGGGCACGACGTCGGCCCCGAGGGCGCGCAGTACGCCCGTCAGCAGGGCCGTGGCCGTCACGCCGTCGGCGTCGTAGTCGCCGAAGACGCACACACGCTCGCCGGCGCGCGCCGCTCGGGCCAGGCGCGCCACGGCCGCCTCCCGGTCCATCATCGCGTCGGGCGCCGTCAGGTGCGCGAGCTTCGGGTCGAGGAAGCGGCTGCCCTCGGCGGCGTCGCGCAGACCGCGGGCCACGAGCGCGCCGGCGGCGGTGCGCGTCAGGCCCAGCGTGCGCGCGAGCGCGACCGCTTCGTCGCTCGCCGGCGGCGGGAGCTTCAGCATGGCGGTCCGCGTCGCCGTGTCCGTCCCGCGGCGTGAACGGCCGCGGGGCGGTTTCAGGTCGCTCGCGCCGGCGCGTTGAGGCGCTTCTTGAGATCCGCGCGCTTGGTCATCTTCGTGTCGATCCACTCGGTGAGCGGGGCGGCGACGTAGATGCTCGAGTACGTGCCCGCGACGATGCCGACCACGAGCGCGAGCATGAAGTCCTTGATGACGCCGGTGCCGTACACGAAGAAGGCGAGCACCGGCAGCATGACGGCGCCCGAGGTGAGGATCGTGCGCGACAGCGTCTCGCTGACCGAGAGGTTGATGATCTGCGCAAACGTCTTGCCCCGGTGCTTGCCCAGGTTCTCGCGGATACGGTCGTAGACGACGACCGTGTCGTTCATCGAGTAGCCGAGGACCGTGAGCACCGCCGCGATCGTCGACAGGGTCACCTCCTTGCGCAGAAGAATGAACACGCCGATGACGACCATCGCGTCGTGCACGCAGGCGATGATGACGCCCGGCGCGAAGCGCAGGTCGAAGCGCAGCGCCAGGTAGAGCATGATGAACACGATCGCGATGCCGACCGCATTGCGTGCGCTGTCGCGCAGCTGCTTCCCGGCCTTGGGGCCGACCCACTCGACGCGCAGCGCGCGGTCGGGCACCACGTCCTCGCCGAGCTTCTTCTGGAGGCGCTCGATGAGCTGGTCGCCCTTGCTCTGGAGCTGGATCTCCACGCGGTGATCGCGCGGGTTGAGCAGCATCGGGTTGTTGGCGCTCGCGCGCAGCGACACGCCGGCGATGGCCTTGACCTGATCGCGGATGCGCGCGAGGTCCGGGTCGACGTCGTAGCGGGTGCTGATCTTGTCGCCGCCGGCGCTGAACTTCACCTCGGTGGCGCGCGCCGCGGGCGGGCACGTCTCGGGGGAGGCGGCGGCAGCCTGCGGGTCGTCGACGTAGCAGAGCGCGCGCTTGAGGGTGCCCTTCTCCTCGTCGGTGATGGCGCTCACGTCCTGGACGCGGATGAGGAAGTGGTACGGGTTGTTCGGGTCGACGACCTGCACGACGTCCGGCGTCTGGAAGCCGGCTTCCTCGATGGCCTTGCGCACCTTCGCGGCGTCGATCGACTGCTTGAACGCGATCTCGACCTCGGTGCCGCCCTTGAAGTCGGTGCCGTAGTTTGGCCCCGGATAGAAGGAGAGGATGATCGACCCGATGACGAGGATGAAGCTCAGCGGGATCCAGAAGGCCCGCTGTCCCATGAAGTCGAATACGCGCCCAGGCTTGAAGAACTCCATGGCTAGAACTCCGCCCCCACGCTGAGGCGCTTGACCTTGGCGCCGCGCACCCACCAGTCGAAGACCAGGCGCGTGCAGAACACGCCGGTGAAAAGGCTGCAGATGATGCCCACGATGAGCGTGAAGGCGAAGCCCTTGACCGGGCCGGTGCCGTACTGCGCCAGGATGAGGCCCGTGATGAGCACGGTCATGTGCCCGTCGATGATCGACGGCCACGCGCGCGTGTAGCCCGCGTCGACCGCCGCCCGCACGGTCTTGCCGGCGCGCAGCTCCTCGCGGATGCGCTCGTTGATGAGCACGTTCGCGTCGACGCTCATGCCGATCGTGAGCGACAGGCCAGCGATGCCCGGCAACGTCATCGTCGCGCCGAAGGTCGCGAGCACCGCGAGCTGTAGCATCAGGTTGAAGAGCACCGCGATATCCGCGACGGCGCCCGACTTCCGGTAGTAGAACAGCATGAACACCAGCACAGCCCCGGCGCCGAGCAGCGCGCCCTTGACGGCCTGCTGGATCGAGTCGCGCCCGAGCGACGGGCCGATGAGCGACTCGTTGCTCGGCGTGATCGGCGCGGGCAGCGCGCCCGAGCGCAGCACGAGCTCGAGCTGCTTGGCGTCGTGCAGCTGCTTTTCGGGGTCGCCGGCGCCCATCGTGATCGTCGCCTTGCCGCCGCCGATCTTCTGCTTGATGACCGGCGCCGAGTCGACCGTGTCGTCGAGGATGATCGCGAAGCGGCGGTTGACGTTGGCGCCGGTGACCTCCTCGAAGCGGTCCGCGCCCGCGGGCGAGAACGACAGGAGGACGTAGTACTGGCCGAAGTTCTGCTGGTCTTGGCCGACGGTCGCGTCGGTGATGTAGTCGCCCGTCAGCTCGGCGCGGCCGTACAGGTAGAGCGTGCGCCAGCCGACCTGCTTGAACTGGAGCGGCTCGGTGCCCTCGACCGGCTCGGTCACCGACTCGAACCCGATGACGTGATCGTCGGGGACGCTGAGCGTCGCGGTCCACGCCTTGAAGCGCGCGAGGCACTCGCTCATCGACTCCTTCTCGTACTTGGGCGGCTGGCACGACATGCGCGCGTAGAACGCCTTGACCGGCTGCTTCTTGTGGCCGCTGCCGTCGATGCCGTCGGGGGCGCCCTCGGTGTACTGCGCGATGCCCTCGTCCGAGGGGATCTCGTCGGCCTTGAGCGCGGGCGGCCCGAAGACCTTCTCGCTGCCGCCGTCGTCGACCATCTTGAACTCGAGGCGCGCGGTCTTACGGATGATCTCCTTGATGGAGTTGAAGCTCGCCTCGTCGCTGCCGGGGACCTCGACGATGATGTCCTCGTCGCGCGTGGTGACGGCGGCCTCGCGCAGGCCGAGTTCGTCGACGCGGCGCGAGACGGTGTCCTTGGCCTGCGCGACTGCGCGCTCGCGAATCTGCGTCTCGACGTCCGCCCGGATCTTGAAGGAGATCTCGTTGGGCTGCGGGCCCGGCGTCTCGGCGAGCTCGCTCAGGAACATCTTGGTAAAGCGGTCGTCGATCTTCGACTTGTCGGCCGGGTCCTTGAACGACAGGCGGATCGACGCGGCCTCGGGTTGCGCGACGTGCACCTTGTCTTCGAGCTTGGAGAGCTCGTCGCGCGTGACGCGGCCCTCGCCCGAGTGGAAGCCGAACGCCGTCGCGAGCTCCTGGCGCATGTCGTCGGCGTAGTGGTCGCGCTTGTCGCGGATGGCCTCCTCGACCTCGACCGTGTAGACGAGGCGCATGCCGCCGCGCAGGTCCAGGCCGGGCGCGATCGCGAAGCCGATGCGGTCGCGGAAGTAGGCGGGCAGGGGGATCTTGCCGCCGCTCATGTTGTTGAGCGTGGGCCAGAGGGCGACCGCGCCGCCGAGGAACACGGCGATCACGAAGCCGAGCTTGAAGCGCCACGCGCCGTCCATCGCCGGGATGAGGCCGAAGAGCGACCACGCGAACGCGAGGACGCACACGACCAGGCCCCAGAAGCTGTCGAAGTGGAAGAACAGCGCGCCGGAGCCGGCGGAGAGCGCCATGAGCGTCAGCGGCGTGCGGCGACCCTGGTGGGTCACGCCCCAGCCGACGAGGGCGACGGCGGCGACGGTGGCGCCGAGGACGGGGAGCGGATCCCCGTGCAGGTACACCGCCAGCACGGCGAGGCCGAGGGCCACGACGCCGCTGACGAGAGCGAGGACGGTCTTGTTCATATGGCGTGCGTGAGGGCGACGAGCCTACTTCTTGTCGGAGGCCGCCTTGGCCTCCTCGAGCTTCTTCGTGGACGCCTTGCCCGGCTCTGCCATCGGCGAGACGGTGTTGGCGAGCATCTGCACGGTGACGCCGGGGGCGACCTTCACCTTCGCGAAGTGCTCGTCCAACTCCATGAGCTCGCCGACGAGGCCCGAGTTGCCCACGACCTTGTCGCCCTTCTTGAGCGACGAGCGCGCCGCCTGCTCCTTTTTCTGACGCCGCGACATCAGCAGGAAGAAGGGCACGAAGATGACGAGCATCATCAGCAGCGGCATGAAGCCGCCGAGGGGCGAGCCCTGGGGCGCACCGCCGCCGGGGGCTGCGGGCGCGGTGTCCTGGGCGACGCCCGGCGTGCCCGACTTGGGCGGGACGTTCTGCGCGAGGAGTAGATCGCTGGACAGCAGAGAAGAGGGCACGGCGGCTCCGGAAAATCACGTGCCCGGAAGGTCGGGACGCGGCCGGGGTGGGATAGTCGTTGCCAGGGGCGACGTCAACCGCGCCTTCGGGCCTGCGATCGCGGCGAGATCGCACGTGAGCAGGGGCAAGATCATGCCCGAGCATGACGTGATCGGGGTCGATCTCGACGAGATCGCGGGCGAGCACAGGGCGTGATCGGGCCTGTGCAGATCGAGATCGCGATGTACCTGCGCGAGATCGCGCCCGGGCGCGGGCGCTCACCGGAAGATGGTGATGTCCCCGCCGCAAGGCACGTCGAGCGTGCGCGCGTGCGATGGCGAGCCGACGGCAACCTCGTGGGGGCCGCAGCGAACGACGGCGGCGCCCGCGGTGAGCACAACGCCGTCGACGTAAACGCGCTGGCCGATGAGCGGACCGTCGACGCGCAGCGTGCCGGTGACGGGCTGCACGGTGGCCGGCGGCGCCGGATCGTGTGCGACCGGGGC
>JAJYCT010000386.1 GCA_021778125.1 Myxococcales bacterium | reverse complement strand
CGCCGTCGAGCGCGAGGACAAAGCGGGCGTCGTGCCCGAGCCCCGTGAAGAACGGCGCGTACTCGGCGCCGTGGTCGATGGTGAAGGCGTCGGCGCCGTCGGCGACTGGGTACTCGGTCGCGCGCTCGATGGCGCGCAGGCCCTCGACGTAGGGACCGATGTCGGCGGCGCGGAGGAACCGGAACTGGACGGTCATTGGGTGCGGAAGGCGACCTCGATGCGCTCGTAGAACAGGCTGCGGTCGAGGGCGAGCAGGTCGGCGCCCAGGGCGTCGTCGAACGAGAAGGCCGCGCCCAGCAGCCGCCGGACGTCGCGCCGGTTGTTGAGCTGGCGGATCACGATCGCGGCGCCCGGCCGCAGGGCGCGAAGGCTCTCGGCCCAGCGCGCGACGAGCGCGTCGTCCGACCAGTCGAAGACGTTCGACAGGCTCACGACGTCGAAGCGCGCGAGGTCCCGCACGTCGGGCAGCTCCCCGTGGACGAGCTCCACGTCGAGCCCGCGCCCGGCGCGCACGTAGTCGGGCGCGTGCCCGGGCAGGTAGCGGCCGAGCAGCACGTGGGCGAGAAACGGATTGTGGGCGCCACCCTCGGCCCGCAGGCCGCGCTCGAACGCGCGCCGGAAGTACCCCGGGTACGACCCGGGCTCGGCGTGCTGCGTCGCCCCGGGGCCGAACATCGCGTGCAGAAAGGCGTCGTGAAACGCGAGCGAGAACGCCACGGGCCAGTACGGCGAGGCCGTCCAGCGGGCGACCAGCGCGCGGCGCTCGTCGGGGGCCGTCGCCGCGTCGAAGTAGCGCGCGATCGCGCCCGGCGGCGCGACCATCTCCTCGACGAAGCGGCGCAGCGTGCGAAAGAGCGACTCGAACTCGCCCCGCTGGTTGACGCCCGAGGGCGACTCGTCGCCCACGTTGAGCGCCGCGAGGTCCCCCCGCGCGACGACCCGCAGCTTGTCCTCGACGTGCGCGAGCTGGCGCTCGGAGGAGTCGAACGCCGTGACGCCCAGACCGGGCACCCGGTGCGCGAGCGTCAGCGCCGTGCAGCCGCCGGACGCAACCAGTGCCACGCGCTCCGCCTTCGTGTGAAGGCAGAGCGCGTGCTCGACGTCGGGATCCTCTCGGACGACCGCGAACTTCGGACGCATCGCGGTCGCCGGGGCTCAGCCCTCGATCGTCTTCGCGACCTCGGCGGCTAGGTCCTCGGTCTTCTTCTCGATGCCCTCGCCGAGCGAGTAGCGGACGAAGCCATGGATGGTGATCTCACCGCCGAGCTTCTTGCCGAGCTCGACCCGGATCTTGTCGATGTTGCCCGCGGGCGGGTCCCACACGTTGTCCTGACCGAGGAGGGTGATCTCGGTGAACCACTTGGCGACCTTGCCCTCCATGATCTTCGGCCAGGCCTGCTCGGGCTTCTTCTCCTCGCGGAGCTGGGCCGTGAAGATCTCCTTCTGCTTGTCGACCTGACCCTGGCTGACCTCGTCCTTGCGGACGACCATCGGGTTCATCGCCGCGATCTGCATCGCGACGTTGTCGACGAACGCCCGGAAGTCGTGGTTTCTGGGGTCGGGGCCCTCGGCGTGCACGAGCACGGCGAGCTTGCCGCCCGCGTGCACGTACGCGTGGACGAGGCCGTTCGCCTCCTTGGCCTCGATCGACGCCCAGCGGCGCACGACCGTGTTCTCGCCCGTCTTTCCGACCATCCCCGCGCGCGCCTCCTCGACGGTCGTCCCGCCGGGGTACTTCTGCGCGCCCAGGTCCGCGCCGGCCGGCGTCTTGGACGCGACCTCGAGGACGCTCTTCACGAAGCCCTTGAACTCGTCGCCGCGGGCGACGAAGTCCGTCTGGCAGTTGACCTCGACGATGACGCCGCGCTTGCCGTCGGCGGCGACCCACGTCGCGACCTCGCCCTCGGCGGCGATGCGCCCGGCGCGCGAGACGGCCTTGGCGAGCCCCTTCTTCTGGATGATCTCGACGGCCTTCTCCATGTCGGCGCCCGCCTCGACGAGGGCGTTCTTGCAGTCGCTCATCCCCGCCTGGGTACGCTCGCGGAGCTCCTTCACCATGGAAGCAGTGACTTCGGCCATGACTTCTATTCCTCGCGTGTCAGGAGGGTGGATCTCAGCTCGGACGGCCTTCGCCCTCATCGCGACGCGGCCCGCGCCCGCCACGGATGATCTCGGCCTGCGGACCCTCGTTGCGGCGGCCGCCGCCCTGCTGGTCCTCGCGACCGACGAACTCCTTGCGGCGCTGCGCCCCCTCGATGACGGCGTCGCCGATGCGGGCCGTGATGAGGCGGATCGAGCGGATGGCGTCGTCGTTGCCCGGGATGACGAAGTTGACCTTGTCCGGGTCGCAGTTCGTGTCGGTGATGGCGATGACCGGCACGCCGATCTTGTTCGCCTCGTTGACCGCGATGAGCTCCATCGCCGGATCGATGACGAAGATGGCCGCGGGGAGGGAGGTCATGTTCTTGAGGCCCCCGAGGTACTTCTCGAAGCGCTCGCGCTCCTTCTCGAGTCGCGAGACCTCCTTCTTGGTGATCGACTGGTAGGTGCCGTCTTCCTTCATGCGCTCGAGCTGGCGCATGCGCTCGAGGCCCGTCTTGATCGTGCGGAAGTTGGTGAGCGTGCCGCCGAGCCAGCGGTTGACGACGAAGAAGCTGCCCGAGCGGGAGGCCTCTTCCTGGACGATCTCCTGCGCCTGGCGCTTGGTGCCGACCATCAGCAGGTGGCCGCCGCGGGCGACCGTGTCGACCACGAACGAGTACGCCTTCGCGAAGAGGCGCGCCGTCTGGTCGAGGTCGATGATGTGGATGCCGTTGCGGGCCCCGTAGATGAAGGGGCGCATCTTCGGATTCCAGCGCTTGGTCTGGTGGCCGAAGTGGACGCCGGCGTCGAGCAGCGAGCGCAGCGGCAGGGGCGGATCGCCGCGCAGCTGCGGCAGGCCTTGGGCGGAAATCTCGGTCGTCTGAGTCATGGTGCGCGTCCTTTCGGTTGGGCCTCCGCTCTCCGTCCGCGACCAACGCCGCCTCCTGGCTTGCAGAGGGCAGTGCACCGGGCCGCGGTTTGCGCGGGAGAGCGTGTGGATTGGGCGGAGCGCAGGGGCCGTCCCGCAGTTTGGGGGGCGGAAGGTACGCGCGGACGGGGAAAAAGCAAGCTATAGCGGCCATCCATGAGGCGCCTGGCCCTGGCCCTGATCCTGACCGCTGCCTGCGGGGGCGCCAAGGCCCCCCCCAGGATGCCGCCCCCCGAGTACGAGGAGGCGGCCGAGCCGACCTCGACCTCGACCTCGACTCCGACGCCGACCCCGACGCCGACCCCCATCCCGACCTCGACCCCGCCCTTGGCCCCCTCCCCCTGACCGGCCCCGCCGGGACTTGAGCGCCGGCCGCGCCTGGGGGACGCTACGGGGACGACCGTGTTCGGGACGTTCGACCCCCTCGCCCTGTCCAACGCGGCGCCCACGGCGCTGTTCGTGCTCGACGCGCAGAGGAGCGTCGTCTTCGCGAACCGGGCCGCGCTGTCGATGCTCGCCCTGCTCCCCAGCCAGCTCGTCGCGACGCCCTTCCTCGAGCACGTCGCCGAGACGCACCGGGAGCTCGTCGCCGAGGCGCTCGGCACGCCTGCCTTCCGCCTCGAGGCCACGCTCCTCGACCACGACGGGCACCGCGTCGCGACCTTCCTGCGCGGCGAGCAGGCCGGCGGCCGCTGGTGCGTGTCGGCCGAGGACCGCGCCCTGGAGCTCGAGCTCCGCGCCCAGCTCGCCACCGCGCGCGAGGCCACCGAGTTTCAGCTCGCCCGCGCCGTCGGTCGAGATGGCGGACCGAAACACGCAGCTCCTGGCGGTGCTCGAGGGCCACGTGGCACTGGGACGTCGTGGCCGGCGGCGTGACGCTGCGAGGGGCGTGCGACGCCCTGTTCGGCTTCCGTCCGACCACCCTGACCGAAATCCGCGAGGGCCTCGCCGTCGAGGGCCGCGACGCGCTCTGGAGCGCGGCCGACCGCGCGCGCTGCGAGAGGGCGCCCGTCGACCTGCGCGTGCGCGTCCGGTCACGCACCGGCGCCACGCGCGTCGTGCGCGTCGTGGGCCTCCCCCGCGCGGACGCGCGCGGCGAGGTCGTCGCGGTCGACGGCATGCTCGTCGACGAGAGCGATCTGGAGCGCAAGCGGTCGGGCCTCGCGCGGCTCGATCACGAGCTGCGCGTGCGGGTCGAGGGGATGTTCGACGGCGTCGTCCTCATCGGACGCGACTGGCGCGTCTCGTACGTCAACCCCCGGGGGGCCGAGCTCCTGGGCAGGACCGCCGCGGAGATGACGGGCCGCACGCTCGACGAGGTGCTCCCGCTCACCGGCGCGGCCTTCCAGCGCGCACACCGCAAGGCCATGAAGGAGCGCGTGCGGGTCGAGGTCGAGGACGTTTACGAGCCGCTCGGGCGGCCGTTCTCCAACCGCGTGTACCCGACCGACGACGGGATCGCGATCTTCTTCCAGGACGTGACCGAGCGTCAGCGGCGCGAGGAGCGCCTGCGCCGCAGCGAGCAGCGCCTGCGCGAGCTGGGCGCCCGCATGCAGCAGGCCCGCGAGGCGGAGGCCAAGCGCATCGCGCGCGAGATCCACGACGACCTCGGGCAGTCGCTCACCGTCCTCAAGATGGACGTCGCCCGCCTGCGCAGGCTGCACGGCGAGGATCCAGGCTGCGCCGAGCCGCTCGCCGAGATGGAAGCGGTCGTCGACGGGGCGATCACCGCGACGCGGCGCATCGCCTCGGACCTGCGCCCCGTGGTGCTCGACGACCTCGGCCTCGCGTCGGCCATCCGGTGGCACGCCGATCAGGTGAGCGCGCGCGCCGGGTTCGCCGTCGACCTCGACGTGGCCGACGGCGACGTGTCGGCGGACCCGGCGGTGTCGATCGTCCTGTACCGCGTGCTCCAGGAGGCGCTGACGAACGTCGCGCGCCACGCGCGGGCGCAGCGCGTGACCGTCGCGATGCGCGCGCAGCCGGACCACGTGGCGCTCGAGGTGCGCGACGACGGCCGCGGCTTCGACCCCGACGTGCCGACCCGGTCGCTCGGGCTCCTGGGCATGCGCGAGCGCGCCGCGTCGGTCGGCGGCGCCGTCCTCGTCGAGAGCCGCGCCGGCAAGGGGACGACCGTGCGCGTCCTCGTCCCGCGGAGGATCGCGCCCGACATGGCGTCGGCCC
>JAJYCT010000385.1 GCA_021778125.1 Myxococcales bacterium | reverse complement strand
GCTCGCCACGGCGACGCCCGCCGCCCAGAGCGCGACGGTGAGCGCGATCGACGGGGGCGGCGGCGGCGGCGGGACGATGGCGTCGAGCTCGACGCCGCCCGAGAGCGTCGCCGCGAGCTCGGCCTGCGTGGAGAGGCGCTCGTACGCGAGCGCCGCGAAGCGGGGGACGAGGCACGGGGTGCTCGCACCCCCGGCGACGCATCCGGGCCCCGGATCACCCGTGGGCGTGACCGCGACCTCGCGGCGCGGGCCCGACACGCTCACCACGCGCAGCCCCCCGGCGGCGAGGTCGAACAGGGCCGGCACGTCGAACGTCGCGCCGTCGCGCGAGGTGTGCACGAGCCCCGCGAGGACCGCCGTCGCCCCCGACTCGAGCGGCAGGGCCGTCACACAATCGAGGGCGAGCGGCGTGCCCATCACAGGTACCCGTAGCCGGAGCCGCGGAGCATCACGACCAGGGGCAGCGGATCGGACAGCGCGCCGCTGCCGCCGACGGCCGTCGACAGGCGCGCCAGGCGCGCGCCGTCCTCGGCGAGCATCGGCTCGTGCAGCGCCGCCGAGGCGCGCTTCAGGACGTCGACGCGCTCGTCGAGGATGCGCGCCGCCCCGACGCGATCGCCCGCGTCGACGCGCTCGGCCGCCGCGAGGATCGTCTCGCCCGCCGCGAAGGCCTGCGCCAGGCGCTCGATGCTCGGGTCACAGGTCGCGGCGCTTTCGGCGTCGCTCGCGGCGTAGCGGACGCGCACGGGCAGCTCCCGCGTGACGTTCTTCTGGAGCAGGCGGTCCTTGTACCGCAGCTCCACGCTCGCCACGCTCCGCTCGCCCACGCCGGGCGGCAGCTCCAAGGTGAGCAGCGTGGCGTGCCGGTCGGCGCGCGCGAAGGCCGGGATGAACAAGCGCATTCCGCCCTCGGCGTCGGCCTGGCGATCGCGCTCGATGCCCTTCTTGGCCTCCCGCGTGTCGAGGGCGACCTCCTGGGCGCGCACGGCAGAGGCCTCGGCGCCCGTGAGGGCGCGCGACCCGAAGATCTTCGACGCGCTCACGTCGGGCCGCAGGCGCACGCGCAGCTCGACGGCGGTCGCCACCGGCTGGAGGCGCGCGTCGAGCTCGCGCTCGAGGGCCACGCCGATCTGCGACGAGTCGGCCAGGTAGTAGTAGCCGCCGGCGCCGCGATCGGCGATGCGGCTCATGAGGGCGGCGTCGAAGTCCGGGCCGAGGCCGAAGCTCGACGTCTGGATGCCGTCCTGGAAGGCGTTGGAGGCGCGCTGGGCGAGGCTCTGCGGTGACGTGTCGCCTCCGTTGGCGTGCCCGTCGGACAGGAGCATCACGATGCGCACGGCGTCGACCGGGATCGACGACGCGTGGGCCTCGGTGTAGCCGAGATCGAGCCCGCTCGAGATGTTCGTGCCCCCGTCCGCCCGGACCTGGTCGATCCGGTGGAGGACGTCGTCGCGGCGCCACCCGATGGGAGCGTCGCCGACGAGCAGGTGCGCCTGGTCCGAGAAGGTGACCATCGAGAAGTCGTCGGTCGGCGCCAGGCGCGCCACGACGGCCTCGGCGGCCTTGCGGGCGTCGTCGATCGCCTGGCCGCTCATCGAGCCGCTCGTGTCGAGGACGATGTGCACGCTGAGCTGCGCGCGCGGGGGCGCCACCTCGCTGCCGACGAGCGAGACGCGCAGGTTCACGCTCCCGCCGCCCGGACCCGCGGCGGCGCGCTCGGTGTCGGCGGCGACGGCCAGCGCGCCTCCCTCGGGCCGCCCGATCGCCGGCGCGTAGCGGGCGCCGAAGTCGCCGACGAGATCCTTGTACGTCGCGGGGATCTGCCCGCGCGCGATCGCGGCGTCGAACGCGGCGAGCGCGGCGCCGCCCGGGCGGTACGTCGTGGCGTAGCGCGCGTTGGGGTTCAGGCGCGGCGCGGGGGCGACGGGCGCCGGCGGCGCGTCGAACGTGAGAGGCGCGCTGCCTCCCCCGTGGCCCAGGACGGGCCCGTTGCCCGCGGGGGCGCCGGCCATGCCGAAGGCCGAGAGCGGCCCGGTGGGCGGCGCCGCGTTGGGCCTCGGGGCCAGCCCGCGGCGCCCGTCGTCGTCCGGCGGCGAAGCGGTCGCGGACGCGGCGAGCTGCGTCGCGGGCGAGGCCGTGACCGGGTTACCCATCGAGCCCTCCTCGCCTTTCGCGCGCGTGCCCGCGCCGCCCGCCGGGGGCTCCGCCGGGATCGGCGGGCGGGGCGCCTCCCCTCTCGTGCACGCCCCGAGGCCGAGCACGAACACACAGGTGACCACCGACGTGCGCAACGCGGCGCGCGCCTCGCGAGAACCGTTCATGGCGAGCTCCTTCGCAGGCGGGCCGGCGACCGGCCCTCTCGGGGTGTGAAACGAACGACGCAGGAGAAGGATCTCTTCCAGGGGGAAAAGTTTCCGGCGGGCGAACCCCTCGCTCACGCCCGCGGTTCTGGGTAGAAACTCCGGTCGTGCCGCACGCTCACCCCCTGACCGGCAAGACCGCGCGCACGCTGCTGGTGATGCTGGCGGCCCTGGCCGTGCCGTACGCCACGCCCAGGCTGCGCGCGCTGCGGGTCGTGCCGGCGCCGTGGGACCACGCCGCCGATGACGACGACGCGCCGCTCGAGGCCCCCGCCGCGGCGGCGACGGCCGCGCCCTCGGCCGGGGAGCAGGCGCTGCCGGCGAGCGAGAACACGCCGACGGTGAACAACGCGCTGCCGACGGAGGCGACAGCGACCTTGCCGGACATCGATCCGGACGTGAAGGCGACGCTGCGCGCCGTGCCGATCGAGGATCCGACCGGCCGCGCGCTCGACGCCTTCTACGCCCGGCTGCGCGCCACCGACGCCAGGACGGCGGGTGCCGTGACGCGCGTCCTCTACTACGGCGACTCCACCATCGCGAGCGACTACATCTCGGGCACCGTCCGGCGCCGGCTCCAGTCGCGCTTCGGCGACGCGGGGCACGGCTTCATCCTCATCGCGAACCCGTGGGAGTGGTACTTCCACAACGACGTCCTGCACGGCAGCGACGGCGACTGGAAGGCCAGCAAGCTGGCCGGCCCCATCACGAGCGACGGCGCCTACGGCCTGGGGGGCGTGTCGTTCACGAGCTACGGTGGCGGGGGCGCGCTCTTCGGGACCGCCACGCGCGGCGACTACGGGCGGAAGGTGGACCGCTTCGACGTCTACTACCTGGAGCAGCCGGGCGGCGGCGACGTGCAGCTCGAGGTCAAGGGCCAGCCGGCCGAGCGCTTCTCGACGCGGGCCGGCGCCAAGGCGTCGCGAGTGCACGCGCTGCGCGTGCCCGACGGCGAGGCGCGCATGTCGCTGCGCGCCATGGGCGGCGGCCCGGTGCGCCTGTTCGGCGTCGCGCTCGAGCGCGACGTGCCCGGGGTCGTGGTCGACGCGCTCGGCTCGCACGCGGCGATGGCGGTCTACTGGCAAAGGCAGGACCGCCAGCACTGGCGCGACCAGCTCGCGCTGCGCGATCCGGCGCTCGTCGTCTTCCAGTACGGAACCAACGAGAGCGATCTGTGGAGGCTCGACCGCGCGGAGTACGAGGCGGCGTTGGCGGGGCTGGTCGACGAGCTGCGCGAGGCGGCGCCGCACGCATCGCTGCTCGTGGTCGCGCCGCTCGACCGCGCCGAGGACAAGGGGGGCAAGCTCGTGACCAAGCCCGTCATCCTCGATCTGGTCTCCATCCAGCGCCGCGTCGCCGCCGCGCACGGCGCCGCGTTCTGGTGCACGTTCGACGCGATGGGCGGCGAGGGCTCGATGGCCCGCTGGGTGCGCGCCAAGCCGCCGCTCGGCGGCGGCGACCTCACCCACCCGACGCCGCTCGGCGCTGAGGTCCTGGGCGACATGCTGAGCGACGCGCTCGTCGCGGGGTACGCGGCGCACCGGGCGGGTCCCCGGTAGGGTGGCGCTGCCGCCGTCAGGGCGAGCCCGCCCGCGACGACGACGTCGTCGTAGGGGCGGCAGGCGGGCGCGCCGCGCCGGGGAAGAGCCCTCGCGCGGCGCGCCACGCGTCGTACGCGTGCATCACGTCCGCGGCGAACCCCGCCCCGAGCTGCGCGTAGCCCGAACGCCGCAGGTGCACGCGATCGCCCGACGCGCGCGACTGGGGCTCCGACGCCCACTGCGCCATCGCCCCCTCGCCCCCCATCGCCTCCATCTGATCGTAGAAGGCGCACCCGGCCGCCTCGGCGACGCGCCGCTCGAGGGCGACGACCTCCTGCACCCGCGGCCACGTCTTCCAGTCGCTCCGGCCCCTGGTGCGCCGCGCCAGATCGGTCGGCCCGAGCAGCAGGCACGACGCGCTGGGCACCGCGCGCGCGACACGGCCGAGCATATCGACGTACCCGCGCTCGATCTGCGCGTCGGTCAGCCCCGGCTCGAGCGCCTCGTTGGTGCCGTAGGCGAGCACGACGAGATCGGGCGCCACGTGCTCGAGCTCCGCGGCGACGCACGCCTCGCCCCAGCGCAGGGGCGTGAAGATCTGCGCGCCGTTGATGCCGAGCGCGTCGACGACGACGCCCGCCTCGGGGCGATCCGCGGCCACGCCGAAGACGCGCACCTCGCCGTCGCCCACGGCGCGCACCTCCACGTGGTGGGCCGCGTCGGCGACCTCGTAGGCGAAGTGCGCGGGTCCCGGCGCGGGCGCGCGCGTCGCGATGCGCCCGACGCGCGAGCCGTCGACGAACACGTCGAAGCTGCCGCCGCGCGGGTTCTCGGCGTAGGCGAGCTCGAGACGCGGGGCGCGCACCAGCAGATCCGTCGAGGCCGACGCGCCCGCCTCGGAGGTCTCGATGCCGATGCCGAGCAGGCCGTAGCAGCCGCCCTCGCCCACGAAGGCGCCCTTGTGGAACTTGACCTTGGCGGGGCTCCACGCCTTGTCCATGCTCCCGCGCACGCCGTCGGCGCCGAACCCCTTCCAGGGCCGTCCGAGCGGGACGAAGCCGCGTCCGCCGTCGCCGAAGCGCGCCTGCAGCGCGCGCCGGAAGACCGAGACCCCGAGATCGGCCGCGGTGTGCGAGTCGCCGTACTGCACGACCAGGACGTCGCGGTGCGCGCGGCCCTCCTCGAGGGTGGCGAGGGCCTGGAACGCGTGCGCGAGGTGGCCCGCGCCGGTCAGGTGCCCCATGGGCCCGAGCACGACGGCCTGCGCGGACGACGCCTCCGGCCCCTCGCCCGCCTCGGCGCCGGC
>JAJYCT010000041.1 GCA_021778125.1 Myxococcales bacterium | reverse complement strand
CCACGCCGCCGTCGACGGCGACCGCCGCGCCCGCGCCGAAGCCGCCGGCTCCCGCCCCGGCGCCGAAGCCGGCCCCCAAGCCGGCGGACGACAACCCTTACTGAGCCAGCTCGCGCACGATCGCCGCGAACCCCCGGAGGATCGCGGCGGTCGCGCCCCAGACGAGCTCCCCGTCGACGGTCCAGCCGCGCCACGGCAAGACGCCCGTTTGCGGCTCGAGGAACACGCGCAGCGGCGCGGCGAAGGCGCGCGCGACCTCGGTCGTGCTCGGGCGCAGCTCGGTGCCGGGCGCGAGCCACCCGACGAACGGGGAGATGACGAACCCCGTGATCGTGTGCATCTCGTCGAGCGGGCCGAGCACGTCGACGCGCTCGCGCGGGATACCGACCTCCTCGTGCGCCTCGCGCAGCGCCGTGTCGAGGAGCGTCGCGTCGGCCGTGTCGATCTTGCCGCCGGGCAGCGCGACCTGACCGGCGTGGCTGCGCATCGTCGCCGGCCTCCGCACCAGCCACACGTGCGCCTCCCCCTCCTGCTCGAACAGCGGCAGCAGCACGGCCGCGGGCCTCGCCGTGCCGGGCGCGATCCGGTGGCTCGGCCGTGCGCCCAGGGCGCCGCGGAGCGCCTCGCGCAGCGTGGCCTCGGTCAGCGGGATCACGCGACGTAGGTAGCACACCGGCCCGCGCGGCCGCGGACGCTACCGGTGCACGACGACGGTCGTGCCGGCGACGGTGTCGGGGCCAGACTCGACGCCGTGCCAGCCCGGCGGCACGGGCGGATCGCTCCACCCGAAGAGCCAGTGCCCGTCGATGGGCGAGAGGTTGACGCAGCCGTGGCTGCGCGCGATGCCGAAGACGTCGTGCCAGTAGGCGGTGTGCAGCGCGAAGCCTGCGGCGAAGTACTGCACCCACGGCACGTCGCGCAGCTCGAAGGTGCCCTGCCCGCGCCGCACCGTCTTGCCCTCGCGCGCGTCCTTCTCGGGGGCGGCCGCCTCGCCCTCGGCGGCCTGGCCGTTCGAGTCCATCGTCGTGGTCACGTGCTTCTCGCGGATGCGGAAGGTGCCGCGGATGGTCGACTTGGTCGTGAGCGGATCGCCCGTGCCGTCCTGCCCGGTCGACACGAGCGTGGCGTAGAGCGGCGCCTTGCCCTTCCAGGCGACCAGCACCTGGTTGTCGATCGAGACGTCGATCCACTTCTCGCCGTCGGTCGCGGCCGTCGGCCACTCGGTGGGCACCAGCGCGGCGCCGACCTCGGTGCCCTGGAGCCACTTGCCGTCCGCCGTCTCGCGGTACGTCACCTCGCCGACGCGGCGGGCCTTGCCCGACAGCTTGTGGATCGTGCGCCGCTCGAGCTCCTCGCCGGTCTTCTCCGGCTCGTCCTTGTCGCCGAAGCGGTAGACGTGGGCGTGCCTGGAGCGCACCCACGCGAAGGGCAGCTCGTCCACCGAGCGGACGGCCACGCCGTGGAAGGGCGACGCCGCGTCGGGCTTGACCTTCGTCGTGGGCACCAGGCGCAGGTCGGTGGTGACGGCGAAGCGCCGGTCGAACGAGCCGTCGCCGGTGGGGAAGCTGCCGAGGAACGCGAGGCCCGTGTGGCGGCGCACGCGGTTGGCGAAGACGGCGTGCGGGGGGACCTTGAAGCCGCTCACGTTGGGGATCTGGCGGCCGCCGACGAGCCAGAACGGCACGGGATCCGTGTCGCTCGCGCCGCCGAAGAGCTGCCCGACGGTGAGCTCGGTCGAGCGCGTGACGCCCGCCGGCAGCGGCGCGCCGTCGAGCGCGACGCCGCTCGGATCCAGCGCCACGTCGTTGGCGCCGGGGGCCACGGCGTTCGCGGTCGCGCCGTCCCGGGCCCACCACGCGAGGTGGCGCTCGAGCCCGAACTCGCTGGCGAGCTGCTCTTCCTTGCCGGGCACCTCGAGGTACAGCGGCGCGACCGCGCGCACGAAGCCGTAGTGGTACGGCATCGGGCGCGACAGATCGGGGCGCGTGCTCGCGGCGCGCACGATGGGCGACGCCGCGTCGAGCGTCGCCTCGTCGCCCACGCACACGAAGCCGCGCGGGTAGATCGAGTACCAGCCGCCCGGGCAGCCGTCGGTGCCGGCGGGCCGCTCGCCGCGGGCGACAGTCGCGCCGAGGCGCAGGTAGCCGACGCGCCGGGAGCCCGCGCTCGCCGCCTCGTGCACCCAGACCTGCATGGCGGTGGCGCCGAGCCGGGGGCCGCTCTCGGGGGGCAGAGGCGGCAGCGCGGCGGCGGCCAACGTGGACGCCACGGGCCCGGCGTCCGGATCCGCGCGCGGCTGCGCGTCGCGCCGGCACGCCACGGAGGCGACGGCGAGCGAGACGATCAGGAGCGGGCGACCGGAGACGCGCACGGGCCCCCGTGTTTGCCAAAAAGCCGGCGCGCGCGCCAGCGGGGCGGGCCGCCGCCCTCGGGCCGTCCTCGCGGGCAGCGCGGGCACGGGCCGCCGAGGTCGACTACAGTCGCGGCAGGCCATGCCGTCGGGCCCGCGCCTCCTCGTCGCGTCCGCGCTCGTCGTCGCGGCGCTGCTGCTCGGCATCCTCGGCTACGTCGGCGGCTCGTTCGTCGCGATGCGGGCCCACGTCGAGCCGCGCCCGCGGGGCCGCGCGGTGCGCGAGGCCCTGCGCGAGATCGGGTGGAGCGTCCTCACGCAGCCGCTGCTGCCCCTCTTCTACGTCGTCGGCCGCCGCCTCGCGCGCGGCGCGGGGACGCCCGTCGTCGCGGTCCACGGCTACTCGCAGAACCGCGTCGACTTCCTGCGGATCGCGCGCGCCTGCGCCGCCGCCGGGCTCGGCCCCGTCTACGGCTTCAACTACCCGTGGTTCGCGACGATCGAGGGCAACGCGCGGCGCCTGGCCCGCTTCGTCGAGCGCGTGTGCCGCGAGACGGGCGCGCCGCGCGTGCAGATCGTCGCCCACTCGCTGGGCGGCCTGGTGACGATGGAGTACCTGGCCCGGGGCGGCGACGCGCGCGTCGAGCGCCTCGTCACGATCGCGAGCCCCCACGCCGGCGTCGCGTGGCCCGGGCCCATCCCGGGGGCGGCGGGCTCGATGATGCGCGCGGGGAGCGCCTTCCTCCGGGCGCACGCCGGGCGGCCCGTGCCCGTGCCGAGCCTGAGCATCTACTCGTCGCACGACAACGTCGTGCACCCGCCGCGCACCTCCGCGCTCGCGCACCGGGGCGGACGCGACCGGATGGTCGCGCACCTGGGTCACCTGGCGATCCTCTTCGACGCGGAGGTGGCGCGCGAGGTGGTCGAGTTCCTGCGGGCGGCGTGACCGCCGAGAGGCCGCGCCGCGCGGCCGGATTCAGAGCTCGGGCGTGCCACGCGCGCGGCGCGCCGCGGTGTGGCGTTGCGCAACATGCTGCAGGAAGTCGCGCTCGAGCCTCACCTGCAACAGCCTATTTTTCCTGCGAACGCGGACGGTACGGCGCGTGCAGTCACCCCCCTGCCGCGGCGCGCTCGCGGATGCCACCCAGGAGAACCGTGACCCGCCAGACGCGCGACCGCCTCATCGATCAGGTCCGTTCGACGTTCGCCGGGCGGAAGATCGTGGTGGTCTCGAATCGCGAGCCGGTCGTGCACGAACGGACGCCGGGCGGCGTCCGCGTCGTGCACCCCGCGAGCGGCATGACGACCGCGCTCGTCCCGGTCATGCAAGCGTGCGGCGGCGTGTGGGTCGCGCACGGCAGCGGAAGCGCCGACTTCGACGTGACCGACGCTCGCGACGGCATCGCGTGGCCGCCCGAGCGCCCCGTCTTTCGCGTGAGGCGCGTGCGGCTCGAGCCCGAGGTGGAGGACGGCTATTACTACGGCTTCTCCAACGAAGGCATCTGGCCGCTCTGTCACCTCGCCTACACGGCCCCGCTGTTTCGCCACTCGGACTGGCGGATGTACGAGCGCGCGAACGCCGCCTTTGCCGCCTGCGTGCTCGACGAGATCGGCGACGAGCCCGCCGTCGTCTTCATCCAGGACTACCACCTCGCGCTCGTCCCGCGCATGCTCCGCCAGGCGCGCGCAGACCTCCTCATCGCCTACTTCTGGCACATCCCGTGGCCCAACCGCGAGGTGATGCACGTCCTGCCGTGGCGCGAGGCGCTGCTCGACGGGCTCCTCGGCAGCGACCTCATTGGCTTTCACGCGCAGCACCACTGCCACAACTTCCTCGAGACGGTGGACCGGAGCGTCGAGGGCGTCGTCGACTACGACCAGCAGCGCGCCACCCGCCGGGGCCACGGCACGTTCGTGCGGCCGTTCCCCATCAGCATCGACGGGCTCGGCTACCTCGAGAGCGCGCGCCGGAGCTCGTTCGAGCATCTGTTCCCGGAGCTCGCCGCGAAGACGGCGGGGCAGACGATGCTCCTCGGCGTCGACCGCCTCGACTACACCAAGGGCATCCCGCACCGGCTCCGCATCGTCGAGACGCTTCTCGAGACCTACCCCGAGCTTCGCGGCAAGCTCACGTTCGTGCAGATCGGCGCTCCGACGCGCGGCTCGATCGGCCGCTACGCGGCTCTGGCGAAGGAGATCTCGGACACGGTCGGCGAGGTGAACGCGCGCTTCGAGGGGCCGGCCGGCTGGCGGGCGGTCCACTACCTGCCCGAGCACCACGACCGGGAGCAGCGCGCGGCGCTCTACCGCCGCGCGGACGCGTGCCTCGTCACGTCCCTCCACGACGGGATGAACCTCGTGGCCAAGGAGTACGTCGCCGCGCACGCCGGCGCGCCCGGCACGCTCCTGCTCTCGAAGTTCACGGGCGCCTCGCACGAGCTGCTCGAGGCGTGCCTCGTCAACCCGTACGACGTCGAGGGCAGCGCCGCGATGCTGCTCGAGTCGCTCCGCCTGCCGGATGAGGTGCGCGCCGAGGCCATGCGCAGGCTCTGGGAGCGCGTTCGGGCCCACGACGTCTACGATTGGGGGCGCGCCATCTTCCGGGCGCTGAACGACGTGTGGAGGCGACGTGAGGCCACGGTGTTTCCAGGCAACTGATGCAGCGGCGGCGGTCCTCGCATGAGCATCGCCCGAAAGTTCACGCTGGCCCTCCTCGCGTGCGTCGTGGTCGTGCTCGCGGTCCAGACGGCGGCGTCGGTCCGCGACGAGGACGTGCGCAGCGAGGAGGGCATCGAGTCGTATCAGCTCGCGACGGGCGCCGCGCTGCGGCCCGCCATCGCCGCGGAGTGGCGCGCGGAGGGGCGCGACCGCGCGATCGAGCTCGTGAAGGAGGCCGATCAGCGGCTGCGCAACATCGACATCCGGTGGGTGTGGCTCTCGCCCGACGCCGAGCCGGAGCACCGCCCGCGCGTCGACGTCTCCCGCCTCGGCGACGTCGTCGCCGGCCAGGACATCACGATCGTGGACCGGAGCTACGAGGGGGCGGGCCGCATCTTCACGTACAGCGCGATGACCAAGGCCGAACGGCCGCCCGCCGCGATCGAGATCTCGCAGTCGCTCTCGAAGGAGAGCGCGGTGCGGCGCTCGGCGGCCGTGCGCGCCGCCCTCACCGCCGGAGGCATCTCCGTGGCGTCGGCGCTCGTCACGGCGCTGCTCGGGACCGTGTTCATCGCGCGCCCGCTCGCGCGCCTCGTCGAGCAGGCGCGGCGCGTCGGCGCGGGCGACCTCTCGTTTCGCATCGGCGTCAACCGCAAGGACGAGATCGCAGCCCTCGCGCGGGAGATGAACAGGATGTGCGACGGCATCGAAGAGTCTCGCGCGCACATCGTCGTGCAGGCGGAGGCGCGCACGCGCGCGGTCGAGGAGCTGCGGCACGCCGAGCGGCTCGCGACCGTCGGGCGCCTCGCGGCGGGCATGGCGCACGAGCTGGGCACCCCGCTCAACATCGCCCGCGCGCGCGCCCGGCGCATCGCCACGGGCGAGCTCACGCCGGGGGACGCGGCGGCGAAGGCGCAGATCATCGTCGACCAGGTGGACCGCATGACGAAGCTCGTGCGACAGCTCCTCGAGCTCGCGAGGAAGCGAGAGCTGAAGCGCGAGCCCGTGGACCTCCCGGCGCTCGTCGGCGAGACGGTGGCCCTGCTCGAGCCGATGGCCAGGAAGCGCGGCGTGGCGCTCGGGGCGACGCACGACGAGGCGGCCGCGCTCTCGGCGCGCGTCGACCGGGCGCAGATGAGCCAGGTGCTCACCAACCTCGTCGTGAACGCCATCCACGCGAGCCAGCCCGGCGGGCGCGTGAGCGTCTCGGTCGCCGGGGAGGACGCCGCGCCCCTCTCCCCCCACGACGGCCCCCCGCTGCGCTGCGTCTGCATGCAGGTCCAGGACGAGGGCAGCGGCATCCCTTCCGAGCACGTGCCGCGCATCTTCGAGCCCTTCTTCACGACCAAGGACGTCGGCGAGGGCACGGGCCTCGGCCTCTCCGTCGCCTACGGCATCGTCGCGGACCACGGCGGGTGGATCTCCGTCGACACCGTCGTCGGGCTCGGGAGCCGCTTCGTCGTCCACATTCCGCAGGAGGCCGCGACGTGACCCGCGTCCTCGTGGTCGACGACGAGCGGGAGATGTGCGAGCTCCTGGTCGAGGAGCTCGGCGCGCGCAAGCTCGACGTGGCGTCGGCGACCGGCGCGGACGCGGCGTTCGCGCGGCTCTCCGAGGAAGACTTCGACGTGGTCGTGACCGACCTGAAGATGCGCGGCACGAGCGGCATCGAGCTCTGCGACCGCATCGTCACCAACCGGCCCGACGTGCCCGTCATCGCCGTGACGGCGTTCGGCAGCATGGAGACGGCGGTCGCCACGATGCGCGCGGGCGCGTTCGACTTTCTCACCAAGCCCTTCGACATGGAGCAGCTCGCCCTCTCGGTGGAGCGCGCGGCGCACCATCGGGCGCTGCGGGAAGAGGTGAAGCGCCTCCGCCAGGCCGCGACGGCCCGGGCCCGCTTCGAGGAGCTCATCGGCGACAGCCCCGTCATGGACGCGGTCTACGACGTCGTCGACCGCATCGCCGACGTGGACGCCACGGTGCTCGTCACCGGCGAGACCGGGACCGGAAAGGAGCTCATCGCGCGCGCCATCCACCGGAGGGGCCGCCGCGGGGGCGCGCAGATGGTGACCATCAACTGCGCGGCGATGCCCGAGCGCCTGCTCGAGAGCGAGCTGTTCGGGCACGTGCGCGGCGCGTTCACCGACGCGCGGGCCGACAAGAAGGGCCTCTTTCAGCACGCCCACCGGGGCACCATGTTCCTCGACGAGATCGGCGAGATGCCCCTCGAGGTGCAGGCGAAGCTCCTCCGGGCGCTCGAGACGCGCACCGCGAGGCCCGTCGGCGGCGCGGAGGAGGTCCCGTTCGACGCGCGGCTCATCGTGGCGACCAACCGCGACCTCGCCGCGGCCGTGGAGGAGGGGCGCCTGCGCGAGGACCTCTACTACCGGATCAACGTCGTCCACATCGAGGTGCCGCCGCTGCGCGCGCGCGGGGCCGACGCGCTGCTCCTCGCGCAGGCGTTCGTCGAGCAGTTCGCCGAGCAGTACCGCAAGTCCGTGCGCAGCATCTCGAGCGGGGTCGCCGAGCGCTTCCTCGCCTACGCGTGGCCCGGCAACGTCCGCGAGCTTCGCAACTGCGTCGAGCGCGCCGTGGCGCTGACCCGCTACGAGGAGCTGGTGGTCGAGGACCTGCCGGGGCACGTGCGCGACTACCGCCCGTCGTCGCACGTGCTCGTCGCGGCGTACGACCCGCAGGACCTCGCCCCCCTCGCCGAGATGGAGCGGCGCTACATCCTCCGCGTGCTCGAGGCGGTCGCGGGCAACAAGCGCCAGGCCGCGCGCATCCTGGGCCTCGACCGCACGACGCTCTACCGCAAGCTCGCCCGCTACGGCGTCGAGGGCTCGTGACCTTTGGCGCCGGGGCGAGGCCGTCGTGGCGCGGCACGGGAGCGAATGCTCCGACCCTCCCTTGCATCGAAGGGGCGACATGGTTCGACGCCTTCTCTCTGGAGCCGCCCTTCTCGCGGGGTGCGGCAGCAGCGCGAGCAACGTCTCGGTATCCCCGGCAGACGCGGCGCCGGGAGACGTCTCCGTGCTCCCGTCGGACGCGGCGCCGGGAGATGCCCCGCAGACGCCCGACGGCCCGCAGGCCCAGGACGGATCCTCGGCGTCGGACGCGGGGCTTCCGATCTACCCAGACTGCGTCTTTCCGAACGGGGCGACGTACTACCCGTGCGGCGCGACCCAGTCGTGCCTGGCCGACTGCCAGACGTGCCCCGGGGCAGCGAACGATTGCCTCGTGACGTCGTACCCGAACAGCGTCCTCACGCTCTCGTGCGTCGCGGCGTGCGGTACGTCGTGCGCCTTGCCGACGTCCGAGGACGGCGGCATTTCCCTCAAGGACCTCTGCGGCAACAAGTGTACGAGCGTCGCCATCGACATGGCCAACTGCGGCACGTGCGGCCACCAGTGTCCGGGCGGCGATATCATCTGCTCCAGCGGACACTGTTGCGGAGACGATGGGCATGGGCAGCCTCTGACGTGGAATGCCGGCTGTCAGATGTGCTGCAGCACGGCTGGCTTCGTTGGCCAGTGTGCGGCGAGCGGTTGCAAGCCCGCCGGCTGAGCGACCACGGCGTGGGCGTGGCGGTTCAGGCCGGCCGGACAGACCCTCGAGAAGTTCGTCGAGAACCTCATGAGCGAGAAGCTCGGCGGGCTCGCCGCCGCGAAGCTTCTGGGCAAGACCTGAGCGACGCGGCCTACCTGGCCATCAGGACCGACGCCAGGACGCTGCCGATCGTCAGCACGATGGACAGGCCGACCACGATCATGACGATCGTGGTCGTGCGCGAAACCGACCGCGCGACCTGCTGCTGCACCTGGCCCACCTGCATCATGTGCGCGGCGGCGATGGCCTGCGGGCTGGCGTAGGGGCTACCCGGCGCGCCCGGGGGCGGCGGCATTCCGGGGCCCATCGGACCCATGGGCCCCATGGCCGGTCCCATCGGCCCGGTGGGCGGCATCGGCCCGGCGCCGAACGCAGCCCGCCACTGGTCCTGGATCTGCGCCTGCTGCGCCATCATCTGGTTCATCACCTGCCCGGCCAGCTCCGCGTGCTGGGCGGCCTGCGCCTTGTGCGGGAACACCGTGCCGCAGTACTTGCAGTTGGGCGCGCGCAGATCGTCGAGCGTGAGCCCGGCGCCGCACCGGGTACAGGTCTGGACCGGCTCGTACACGGGGACCTCAGGCGGGGGTGAGGAAGCGCGTCTCGATCCACTGCCCCTGGCCGTTGGGGAAGACGACCTGGGCGTGCGTGGGGGTCACCTGCATGATCGTGCCCGGGTAGCGGTTGCCGTCGCTCCACTGCACGAGCACCGCGCGGCCGACGATGAGCGCCGAGCCGCCGCCCATGACGTTCATGGCGCCGGCCGCGCCGGGGGCCGAGCGCGTGACCTGCACGGGGCGGGGCGCTCCGCCGCCGCGCATCCGGCTGGCCTCCTGCTCCTGGAGCTGGTTGCGCCGCACGGCGAGGTTCATGGGATCCTTCGTGAGCTCGGTCTGCCAGTGGGCGCTGATGGTCGTCCAGTCGCCCATCGAGAGCTTGAAGTGGTTCATCGCGCCCTCGTACCCGAAGACCTGGATGCCGGCCGAGACCTGCACGTAGTCCTCGAAGGTCATGCTCGCCACGCCCTTCCTGGCGGCGAGCGCCGCGTTGTAGAGCGGCATGTACTTCATGGCGACCTGGCCCATGAGGCTCATGTCCTGCATCCGGGCCGTCCAGCCCTGCCTGGCGGCCTCGAAGTCGGCGGGGTTCACGCCGAGGGAGGCGACCTTCGCGGCCTGCTCGCTCGCGCCGGTGATGCCATCGAGCTCGGCGCCGAGCTCCGCATAGCGTTCGAGAGAGATTCCGTTGATGGGGGCGTAGGGATCCACGGCCGCAAGCATCCGGCGGCGCGCCAGGGTGGTCAATGGCCCTGCGTGACCATTTCCTTACCTTTTCGTTCGCAGGGGGGCGAGTAGGGCGAGCAGGCGAAGCTAGCCCCGATCCGCGTCCAAGCCGCGTCGAAGGCCCCTGGACGGTCACAAGACGAACACAGCGACCTCGACGAGCTGGTGCTCGCGTACGCCTGCTCGATCCACAAGTCGCAGGGCAGCGAGTACCCGTGCGTCGTGATCCCCGTGCACACGCAGCACTACATGATGCTCCAGCGCAACTTGCTCTACACGGGGATCACGCGCGGCAAGCGACTCGTCATCCTCGTCGGCAGCAAGCGGGCGCTCGCCATCGCGGTGAAGAACAACTCGATCGAGGAGCGGTGCACGAGGCTAGCCGAGAGACTGACGGGCTCCGGCAGCATGTGGTCCTCGACGTGATCACTCGCGAGACCCGCGACCACCGAGACGCGATCCTGGCCGAGGCCCGTGCCCGTGGCACGCCGGTGGCGGCGCCGCCGGCGTCCTCGGCGCCCGCGCCCTAGCGTCGCCCCGGCGTCGCGCGGCGGCCGACCTCGCCTCGCGAGGAGGTGCGAGCCGGTTGATGCACTCGTCCATCAACCTGCGGTATGCTCACCGCGATCGATGGGTGCGCGGGCGAGGGGCGCCGCGCAATCGGCCTGCGTCGGCCGCCAGGCGACCTGGCGCATGGCTTGCATCGGTCGCGGCGCCTGCGCGCGGGAGCCGGGACGCCGCGCGCCCCCAGGAGGATCGAAAATGCGCTTCGGGACGGGACTCGCGACAGCTTGTTTGCTCTCGGCGGCGGTGAGCGTGGCGGGCAACGCGCGCGCGGCGTCGACCTATCCGGTGTGGCCGGCGGACTCCCAGTGGGACGTCGTCATGAGCCAGGGCGGTGGTCCCATCACCGACCCGGTCGGTGACAACAGCGGCCAGGCCTTCATGGACATCGTCGGGCCCAACGACCCGGCCGTCTACGTCTACTCCGACGGCACCGATCTCTTCTTCCGGCTGCGCCTCGACGCCTCGCCGCTGCAGACCCCCGGGCACTTCTACGCGCAGGGCTGGGGCTGCATGATCAACACGAACCCGGCCGACGCCACCAGCTACCAGTGGATGGTGATGGTCCAGGGCAACCAGTCCGCCGACTTCGTCGGGCTCACGCCGAACACCGGGGCGGCCGGGAACAACGCCGGCTTCGCGCCCAGCGGCACGACGGTGACGTTCGCCGCCTGGGACACGTCGGTGACGCCGTCGGCACCCGGCTACGCGCGCAGCGTCCCCGCGCCGACGAGCTACAGCGGCAACCCGGACGCCTTCATCGACTTCTCCGTGCCGCTCGCCAGCCTCACCGGCGTCACCGCGGCGACGCCGATGCGCTTCCTGTGCGGCACGTCGACCAACAAGGCGGGCCTCTCCAACGACATCGCCGGCACGGGCTCCGCCTCGGCGACCATCAGCGGCACCCTCTCACCGCCCTACCAGTGCGGCGTCAACGGCTGCGTCTCGTGCGACAGCGCGAGCGCGTGCGGCGCCGCGTGCGCGGCGTGCACCGGCGCGCAGACGTGCGGCGGCGCGCTGGTCGGCTGCCAGAACGGCTGCACGTCGAGCGCGACGTGCACGGCGCCGACGCCCGTGTGCGACACGGCCACCGGCGACTGCGTGCAGTGCACCTCCGACGCGAACTGCGCGGCGCCGACGCCCGCGTGCGACACGACCACGCACACCTGCGTGCAGTGCACGTCGAACGCGAGCTGCCAGGCGCCCACGCCCGTGTGCGACACGACGACCGGCACGTGCGCGCAGTGCGGCACGAGCGCCGACTGCCCCAGCGCGACGCCCGTGTGCAACACGACGACGGGAACCGGCGTGTGCGTCGTCTGCGGCACGAACGCGCAGTGCCCGCTCACCGCGCCCGTGTGCTCCGTCGCGGGCGCGTGCGGCGCGTGCGCGACGAACGGCGACTGCCCGGCCGTCGCCCCGTACTGCAACCCGTCGACCGGCGGCTGCGCCGTGTGCGCGACCGACTCGAACTGCGGCGGGCCGAGCTCGGGCGTGATCTGCGATCCGACGACCGGCAACTGCGTCCCCGGCTGCGATCCGGGCGTCGACGGCGGCAACGTGTGCCCCTCCGGCGAGGCGTGCTCGGTCGGCGGTGGTACCTCCCCCGGCGTGTGCCTGCCGGTCGTCGACGCCGGCGTGGGCGACGGCGGCGGCGTGCAGGACAGCGGCACCGGCGTCGACAGCGGCATGGTCGTCGACAGCGGCACCGGCCAGGACAGCGGCACCGGCCAGGACAGCGGAATGGTCGCCGACAGCGGCACCGGCCAGGACAGCGGCACGGCGCAGGACAGCGGCGCCGCCGGTGACGGCGGGCTGGCCGACGGCGGGACCGCAGGCGACGGCGGCTCCAAGGCCGACGCCGGCCCGAAGGACGCCGGCGGCGACGCCACCGTGACCGACGGCGGCCTGCTCGCGGACGCGAGCCCGAGCGGCGACGCGACCACCGGCGAGGCGGGCGCCGAGAACGACACCGGATCGATCGGCGGCGGCGGGTGCGCCTGCACCTTCGCGCGCGGCGATGACTCCGGGCTCCCGGCCGGCGCGCTGGCGCTGGCGGGCGTCCTCGTCCTGGCGACGCGTCGCCGCCGGGGGGCGTGAGCGCTGCGCGCGCCGCCCCCCTCCTCACCCCATCCACGTACCCCGCTTCCGAAGCATTCGAGAGACCGAATGACCATGCGAACGACTGCGCTCTTCCTGATCCCCGGCGTCCTTCTGTCGACCTTCGCGCTCGCCCCCGCGGCGCGCGCGCAGACCGCGGGCTTCGCCGTCGACCGCTTCAACCCCTCCGAGCGCGGGAGCGACTGGTTCGCCCTCGACTCGCTCGACCTCCGCGGCAACGTGCGCCCGGCCCTCGGGCTCGTGCTCGACTACGGATACCGTCCGCTCGCCATCTACAACGCCGACGGCTCGGTGCGGACCAACCTCATCGAGCACCAGCTCTTCGCGCACGTGGGCGGCAGCCTGGTCCTCTGGGACCGGCTGCGCCTCGGGCTGGATCTGCCCATCGCGCTCTACGAGGCCGGCAACACCGGCACGTTCAACGGCGTGACGTACGGCGCGCCGTCGAGCTCCGCCGGCGTCGGCGACCTGCGCCTCGGCGCCGACGTCCGCCTGCTCGGCGCGTACGGCGATCCGTTCACCCTCGCCGTCGGCGCGCAGCTCTTCGCGCCGACGGGCAGCCAGGGCGCCTACACCGGCGACGGGAGCGTCCGCGTGTTGCCGCACCTGTCGGCGGCCGGCATCGTGGGCGCGTTCCAGTACGCGGCGCAGGTCGGCTTCCTGTACCGCGGCGAGAACGACAACGTCGGCGGCACCACGCTCGGCAGCGAGCTGACGTACGGGGCCTCGGCGGGGCTGCGCCTCGCCGACGGCAACGTCGTGGTCGGGCCGGAGATCTTCGGCGGAACGATCGTCACGCAGTCCGGCGAGGCGTTCTCGACGCACGCGTCGCCCCTCGAGGCGATCCTGGGTGGACACGTTCGCTTCGCCCGCGACTGGAGGGCCGGTCTCGGCGCCGGCGGGGGTCTGACCCGCGGTGACGGTGCCCCCGAGGTGCGCGTCCTGGGCAGCCTCGAGTGGGCGCCCGACGTGGAGGCGCAGCCCGCGCCTGCCGCCGATCGCGACGGCGACGGCGTGCCCGACGACGTCGACGCGTGCCCCGACACCCCCGGCGTCCGGACGGGCGATCCGGGGACGAACGGATGCCCGGCGGACCGCGACCACGACGGCATCGCCGACGCGCAGGACGCGTGCCCCGACGTCCCCGGCGTCGCGACGAGCGATCCGAAGACCAACGGGTGCCCGGCGGACCGCGACGGCGACGGCGTCCCCGACGCGCAGGACGCGTGCCCCGACGTGGCGGGCGTCAAGACCGACGACCCGAAGACCAACGGCTGCCCGGCGGACCGCGACGGCGACGGCATCGCCGACGCGCAGGACGCGTGCCCCGACGTCAAGGGCGTGAAGACCGACGATCCGAAGACCAACGGCTGCCCGCCCGATCCGGATCGCGACAAGGATGGCATCCCCAACGATCAGGACGCGTGCCCCGATCAGGCGGGCCCGGCCAACAAGGACCCGAAGAAGAACGGCTGCCCGGCCGTCGTCGTGACCGCGACGCAGATCGTGCTCAACGAGCAGGTGAAATTCGCGACGGGTAGCGCGACGATCCTCGCGGCGAGCGATCCGATCCTGACGCAGGTCGCGAAGATCCTGGGCGACCACGCCGAGATCAAGAAGCTCGCGGTCGAGGGGTACACCGACAACGTCGGCAGCGCGAAGATGAACAAGGACCTGAGCGCGCGTCGCGCGGCGTCCGTCGTGGCGTGGCTCACCAAGCACGGCATCGACAAAGCCCGGCTGACCAGCGCCGGCTATGGCATGGAGCGGCCGATCGACACGAACGACACGCCCGAGGGGCGCCAGAACAACCGGCGCGTGGAGATGCACATCCTCGAGCAGGACAAGAAGTAGGGCGGACGCGACGCGCGGCCGGGGGGGGGCGGCGTGCGCGCGACGCCCGCCGGGGTGCTGCAGCGTGACCGCAACGTCGCGGCGAGCGCGCCGCAGCACGCCCCGGGTGACGAGCGCCGGCTGACCCGCATCTCCCGGAGACTCCAGGAGATGCGGGTGCGGCACGGCGGCTGCTCTGGACCCGGTCATGATGCTGCACAGCGAATCGAGCGTCCCCGCGCCCAGGACGTCGGGCCCCTCGGCGGACGAGGCTCCGCCGGCGGGGCGGGGGGGCGGGACGTCGCGTTTCGTGCTCGTGGTCGAGGGCGACGACGCGCTCCGTCACATCTTGCTCCGGGTCGTGGCGCGGGCCGGCTACGACGTCGCGGGAGCGACCGCCGCCGCGGAGGCCCTCGAGGAGCTGCGCGGCCGTCCGGCGGTCGACGCCCTGCTCGCGGACGTCGCGCTGTCCGACATGGATGGGATCGCGCTCGCGAGGCACGTGCGCGCCGCGCACCCCGGGGTTCGAGTCCTCCTGATGGGCGGCCCCGAGAAGGTGGCGCGCGTCGAGCGCGAGGCGCTCGCGCACGTCATCGTGCGCAAGCCCTTCACGCTGCGCGAGCTCACGGCCTCCCTGCGCGCCGCCTTCCACGGCGCCGTCAATCCCGGAACGGGCGCGCCTCTCTGAGGCCGTAGCGCTGCGCGAGACGATGAAGGTTCATCCGGTCCATGCTCGCGCGGCGGGCCGCCCGGCTGATGTTCCCGCCGGACCACGCCAGGAGGGCGGTGATGTACTGGCGCTCGAACTCCGCCACGAGGCGCTCCTTGGCCTGGCCGAAGGGCACGTCGAGGTCGACGCGGAGGCCCGCGCCCCCGTCCGGAAGGCTCTCGGGGCTCGCGTCGGCCTGGAGGTCGTCGACCGTGCGCAGCACGACCGCGCGCTCGACCGCGTTTCGCAGCTCGCGGACGTTGCCCGGCCAGTCGTACTCGGCGAAGCGGCCCATGACCTCCGGCGTGAACAGGCTCGCGGAGGCCGACGCCCCGAGCTCGTCGAGCACCGCCGGCACGAGCGTGGGCAGGTCCTCGAGGCGCTCGCGCAGCGGCGGGATGCGCAGCGTCACCACCGAGAGGCGGAAATAGAGGTCGTCTCGGAAGCGACCATGGTTGACCTCCCGCTCGAGCTTGCGGTTGGTCGCCGCCACGATGCGCACGTCGACCGGGCGCGGGCGAACCTCGCCCAGGCGCGTGACCTCGCGCGCCTCGAGCACGCGCAGGAGCTTGGGCTGCATCTCGAGCGGCAGCTCGCCGATCTCGTCGAGGAACACCGTGCCCCCGTTGGCCTCCTCGAACGCGCCGGCGCGATCGCGGTCGGCGCCCGTGAAGGCGCCGCGGGTGTGCCCGAAGAGGCGGCTCTCGATGAGCGACGGCGAGATCGAGGCGCAGTCGACGATGACGAGCGGGCGATCGGCGCGCGGGCCGCGCTTGACGATCTCGGTGGCGACGAGCTCCTTGCCCGTGCCGCTCTCGCCCTCGACGAGGACGCTCGCCTCGCTCTGCGCGACGCGCTCGAGGAGCGCGAAGAGCCGGCGCATCACGACGCTGGTGCCGAACAGCCCCCCGAGGTTGGCGGCGAAGTGCAGCGGGACCGACGTCGTCGAGGGTTGTTCGCGCACCGTGACGATCGAGTCGCCGATCTCGATGCGGCATCCGGGCAGGAGGTCGGCGTCGCGGACGGGGACGCCGGAGACGCGCGTGCCGTTGAGCGAGCCGAGGTCGGTCAGCTGCCAGACCGTCTTGCCCCGGCGCAGGCGGAAGTGGAAGCGCGAGACGAGCGGGTCGTCGACCACCAGGTCGTTGCTGGGGTGGGCTCCGACGCGGACGTCGTCGCCGTCGACCTCGATGGTCTGGCGTCGCCCCTTCGACTCGAAGTCGAGCTGGATGCGTGGGGCGGGGGCGGTCTCCGTGGAGCGGGGGAGGGTCTCTCCCTTGTGCGGACGGGGGGGCAGCTCGCTCATCGACGAAGGTCATGGGGTATCACACCCCTGCTACGGCCGGGAGCGGCGAGGCGCGGGATGCGATATGCCTGGGGTGCGGTGTCCTCGCTCTCCCTCCGGACGAAATGGGCGCTGCTCCTGGTGGCGCTGGGGGTGATTCCGCTGGCGGTGAGCGCTGCGCTCGTGCTGCGCATCCAGCGGGCCGGGCTGCTGCGCGCCGAGCAGGAGCTCGAGGTCGCGGTGGTCGACGAGGCCACCCGCTCGCTCGAAGGGACGATCGCCGACGCGTCGCTGGCCACCCGCCGCGTGGCCGAGGTGCTCTCGGACGGGCGGATCGCCGACGACGACCTGCGCGTGAGCCTCGCGCGCGAGCGCGTGGGCGAGGCGCCGGATCTGCGCGCGGCGGCGATCTACGGGGCGGACGGAGCCCTCATCGACGTCATCGTCCGCGGCGAGGACCGCGTGGCTCCCCCCGGACCCCTCGGCGACGAGCGGCCGGGCGATCCCGCGCGCGTCGTGTGCGCGGGCACCGCCGACGCCCCGCCGCGGCTTCGCTGCGTCGCGGCGATGGTGGCCGACGGGCAGGTCCGCGGCTGGGTGGTGGGCTTGCTCGACGTGGCTCGCCTGTCCTCGGCCATCTCCGAGCTGTCGCGGACCCGCTTCGGCAGCGACGGGCGCGTCGCGATCGTCGACGAGGGCGAGCGCGTCGTCCTGGGCGCTCCGGCGGGCGCGGGCGACGCGATGGACGTGCGGCGGATGCTCGGCCGAACGCAGCTTTCGCCCGGGCTGTTCGCGTCCCCGTTCGCGATGACCCTCGAGTTCGAGGACGCCACCGGCGCCCGGCGCGTCGGGACGCTCACGTCGATCCCCGCGCGTCGCTGGGCCGTCGTGGTCCAGCGCCCCGAGGCCGAAGCGTTCGACGCCCTGGCCGCTTCCCGGCGCGCGTTCCTCGCCGCGGCCGGCGCCCTCGTCCTGATCGCGCTCGTCGCGGGCGGCCTTTTGGCCCGGCGGGCCACGCGGCCCGTCGCGGAGCTCGTCCGCCTGACCGAGGCCTACGGGCGCCGCGACTTCGCCGCGCGATCGAGCGTCCACACGGGCGACGAGCTCGAGACGCTCGGCACGTCCCTGACCCGCATGGCCGACTCGCTGCAGGCCTCCGAGGCCGAGATCCAGCGTCGGGCGACGGTCGAATCCGGTCTCGCGCGCTACCTCCCGGCGCACCTCGCCCGCGCCATCGCCCGCGGCGAGTCCAGCCTCGACCTCGGCGGCAAGCGGCGGGAGGTCACGGTCGTCTTCGCCGACGTCGCGTCGTTCACGCCGTTCGCCGAGGGCGCGGCGCCCGAGGAGGCCGCGGCGTTCCTCAACGAGCTGTTCACGATGCTCTCGGAGATCGTGTTCCGTCACGGCGGGATGGTCGACAAGTTCATCGGCGACTGCATCATGGCCATCTTCGGGGTCATCGACGACGCGGGCCGGCACTGCGCGGCGGCCGTGGCGGCGGCCGAGGACATGAACCGGTTCGTCGAGGCCAGCGCCGAGGCGTGGCGCGAGCGCTGGAACCTCGACGTGCGGCTGGGCATCGGCATCGCGTCGGGCCCGGCTCTCGTCGGCAACCTCGGAAGCCGTGAGCGCATGGAGCACACGGCCATCGGCGACGTGGTCAACGTCGCGGCGCGCCTCGAGACGCTGGCGCGCCCGGGGCAGACGCTCGTCACGGCTGCGGTGGTGCAGGGCGCGGGCGCCGCCTTCGCCTTCAGCACCCTCGGCGAACAGCCCATTCGCGGCAAGTCCAGCCGCGTCGAGGTCTTCGAGCTGTCGTCATGAGCGAGCCACGCACGCCGCCGCCGGGCGTCGACCCCCGCCTCGGGACCGTCGTCGCGGGCAAGTACACGATCGACGCGCTCCTCGGGGCCGGCGGCATGGGGCGCGTCTACCGCGCCACCCACCGCGAGCTCGGCGAGCCGGTCGCGGTGAAGTTCCTGCTCCCGCTCTTCGCGTCGATGCCCGAGATCCGGGCGCGCTTCCGGCGCGAGGCGGTCGCCCTCGCGCGCCTGCGGCACCCGGGGATCGTCTCCATCATCGACTTCGGCGAGCACGGCGACGATCTCTACATGGTCATGGAGCTCCTCAAGGGCGTGCGCCTCTCGGAGATCCTCTCCGCGGGGCCCTTGCCCCCCTTCCGGCTCGGCGCGCTCTTCGACCAGATCCTGCAGGTCGTCGAGGCGACGCACGCGCTGGGGATCGTCCACCGCGATCTCAAGCCCGACAACATCATGGTCCTCGACGCGGGCGATCGCCTCTGGCGCATCAAGATCCTCGACTTCGGGCTCGTGCTGCTGGCCGATCCGGCCGAGCAGGGGAGGCTCACCGAGACGGGCGCCGTCCGAGGAACGCCCCACTACATGTCCCCCGAGCAGTGCCGCGGACGTCACACCGACGCGTCCACGGACGTGTACTCGGTCGGCGTGATGCTCTTCGAGGCGCTCACCGGGCGCCTCCCCTTCACGAGCGACGACACCGCCACGCTCATGGCGCAGCACCTGTTCCTCGAGCCGCCCTCGCTGCGCGAGGTGGCGCCCGACCGCGACATCCCCGAGGGCTTCGAGGCCATCGTGCGGGAGGCCCTCGGGAAGAAGCCCGAGGACCGCCCGACCGCGTCGGAGCTGCGCGACCGGATCGCCGCGGTGCTCGCCGGAACCGACGCGAAGAGCCTGGCGGCGCGCGCGGCGGACGAGCGCGTACGCGCCATGGCGCTCGATCGCGGCGACCGGGCGATCACGGGCCGGGTCGCCAAGGTGTCGAGCCCTCCGCCCGGGGACGCCACGGGGAGAGTGGTGATCTGGATGCCCCACGGCGACCTCTCGCGAGAGCTGCGGGCCGCCCTCGCCGTGGCGGGCGTCGACACCGTGACGTGGTCCGACCCGGCCGCCCCCCCGGGCGACGCCGCGGTCGTGGTGGTCGCGCTCGAGCACGACGGCCGCGGGCGCTGCCGGCGCGTGCGCGAGACGCGGGCGCTCGAGTCGGCCCCGGTGCTGGTGGTGGGGGTCGAGCCGGCGGATCTGCCGGGCCTCATCCACGACGGCGCGAGCGACGCGCTGCCGCGCGGCGCCACCGTCGATCAGGCCGCGCGCAAGGTGCAGCGCCTGCTGCGTCGAGGGAGATGATGAGACGAGATCTGCGGGCGCTGGCGCTCGGGGTGGCTGCGGTGGCCGTGGCCGCCGCGGAGCGTCCCGGGCTCGCCGCCGAGCCGGCGGCAGGAACCTGGCAGTACACCGTGAAGGACGGGGAGGGGTGCGGGGAGATCGTCCGGGGCCTGCTCGGCGACGACAGGTGGCTCGACCTCTTCCACCAGGCCAACCCGCAGCTCGGGCCGAGGCCCCATCACTTGCAGCCCGGCACGGTGGTGAACATCCCTCCGCTGCCGCCCGGCGCCCCCGACGCCCGCGTGACCTTCGCGCGCAACCAGGTCGAGGTGCGCGCCGGCACGGTGCACACGGCTCGCCCCCCCGACGATCCGCTCTTCCGTGGCAACCGCGTCACCACGGGCGACGCGTCGAGCGCCGGGATCGTCTTCCGCGACGACACGAGGCTCGTCCTCGGCGACGACACGCTCGTGGTCATCTTCGGCGACACGAGCGGCGCGGCGACCCGGTCGAGCACGTCGCTGCTCACGGGCGCGCTGCGCGCGCGCGCCGGCTCGCTCGCCGGCAAGAAGCCCGTCGGCATCGCTTCCTCCGCGGCGTCGGTCGCGATGAAGGAGGGCGAGGCCCAGGTCACCGTCGATCCCCGGCGCACGACCCGCCTCGCCGTCTACAAGGGCGCCTCGCAGATCTCGGCCCAGAAGAGGACCGTCGACGTCGCGGGCGGCTTCGGGAGCAAGGCCGAGCTGGGACGCGTCCCCACGCCCCCGCGCCCGCTGCCGGCGGCGCCGGTCTTCGAGGAGCGCATCGCGCCGCTGGTCCTGTCGCTCGGGCCCGCTGCGGTCTCTGCGCGCTACGCGACGCCCGCCGGCTCCCAGGCGCCGCCTGCCGCACGCTGGCACGTGCAGCTCGCGCACGACGCCGACTTCGAGGATCTGCAGGTCGACGCCCGCGTCCCGCTCGACGTCGTGCGCCTCGAGGGGCGGGACCTGCCTGCGGGCACCTACCACGCGCGCGTCAGCGCCATCGACGCCGACGAGTTCGAGGGGCCCTTCTCCGAGGACCTCGCGTTCGAGGTGGGCATCGTCGCGCTCGACCGCCCCGACCAGCGCTACGCCTTCGCCGCGATCTTTCCGCCGACGCTCCGGTGCGCGCTCGACGGCGGGCCCCTCCAGGCGATGGGCGCTCCGTTCGCGATCGATCGCAGCCGCGACCTGCACCTCCGCTGCGCGAGCGGCGCGGCGGGCTCGGCGGACGTCGCCCTGGCGCTCCCCCGGGTCGCCGCGCCGACCGAGCCTCCCGCCGTCGCCGCGTTGCCCCCTTCTCCTCCTCCGCCTCCCGCGCCTCGGGCGCCCACCTGGGGCGTCGACGTCGATCTCCTCGGCCTGGCGAGCGTCGTCGGCGGCGAGGCGGGTGGGGGGCTCGGGGCGAGCGCGGGGTTCTGGGCGCGCGCGCGCGGCGTGGACCTCGGCATCGGCGTCCGCGGCAGCCGCGAGGGACGCTCCTCCGTGGTGGACGGGACGCTCACGGCGCACTCGCTCACGGCGTTCTCGCTGCCGCTCTCGGCAGGCCTCACGTGGGGCCCGTGGACCGCCTACGCGGCCGTGAGCCCCATGGTCGCCCTCGATCAAGCGAGCGGCGCGTCGACGGCGACGCTCGGAGGCGCCTCGTTCGCGCTCGGGGCGAGGGTGCGGTTCCAGCGCGCGACGCTCTTCGTCGAGCCGAGCTTCCGGAAGCTCAACGACGCCGCGCGCTCCCCCGTCGCGGCGGACGGCACGGGCCCCGTCGTCAGCGCGGGAGTCGGCGTGTCGTTCTGACGGGCGCCCGGGGCTGGAAGACCTCCCCCCGGGCGCCTCCCGGTGTCACAATTCACGTCGACCATGGACCTCGCCCGCATGCTCGACAGGTGCGTCGCGCTGCAGTGGGAGCCGAGCGATCTGGACTGGTCGCAGCGGCCCCGCCCCATGTCGGCCGACGACGAGACGGCCATCGTGCAGCTCTTCACCGACATGTCGGGCATCGAGCGGCTCGCCGGCGCCCTCTTCGTCGAGCAGGAGAAGCGCGCCGAGGACCCGACCCTCCGGGCCATCTTCCGGACCTTCGTGAAGGACGAGGTGCGCCACGCCCAGGTCGCGCAGATGCTCGCCGACTTCTACGACGTGCATCACCACCGGCTCTACCAGCCCAGCCCGCACCTGGCGCGCTTCACGCCCGCGTTCGTCGATGCGGTGCGCTACCTGAGCGACGACGTCGCCAACGCGTACATCACCGTCGGGGAGCTCATCCTCGACATCGCGCTGCTGCGCAGCATCAACGACTACGTGCACGACGCGATGAGCGAGCAGGCCATGCGCCTCATCAACCGCGACGAGTCGCGCCACATCGCGATCGACTACGCGATGGTCGAGTACTACGCCTCCGACGCGTACGCGGAGAAGCAGCGACACCGGCCGCGGGCCCGGCTCGACGAGCGCGTGCGCGGCGCGCGCGCGATGGCGCTCATGCTGCTGCACGGCCAGCCCTTCTTCCGCGAGGTCTTCTTCGCGCCGATGGATCGCGTCGACCCGAGCGGCAGGCGCATCGTCGAGGCCTTCCGGCGCATCCAGATGGTGGGCGCGAAGCCCGGCGTGACCGAGCGTCCCTTCGGCGCGTTCATGCAGGGAGTCCAGGATCTCTACCGCAACCCGGTGGGCCGGGTCGTGCTCGGGGGCGCGCTCACGCGCCTCGCCGGGATCGAGCCGCGCCTGATGGAGCAGATCGCCACGGAGGCCGACATGGCCCGGGCGCGTCGCATGACGTTCGACGAGCTGGCCGCCGACGCGCTCGCGGTCAAGGACGAGGGCGCGCGCACCTCGTGACGCCGTCCGCTGGGACGCCCTGGCCACGGCGCGCACGTTGACGACCGAGGAGGACATGCTCACCGAGGTGCTCGGGCGGGAAGCTGCGGGGGCGGATCTTCTTCCACCAGGGCGACGACTCGTCGTTCGCAGCGAGGAAGAAGGCGTAGCCGGCACGATTCGCTACGCCGAGGTCACTTCGCGACCATCGCGATACGGCCATCGGTGCTCGTCGCACCTGGCTCTGTGAAGTACACGTGCGTAGAGTCCAGGGCGATGGCGGGACTGCCCGAGGGTGCGAAGACGGTCGGGGCGTTGCCGCATCCGCCGATGGCGCACTTCATCACTCCGGCGCCTTCGACCCAGTAGACGTTCGTACCGTCCACCGCGATCCCGCGTGGCTCGGTGCGCGCGGAGGCAAGCATCACGAGCGTCCCGGCGCAGTTGGCCTTCGCGCACTGGAAGACGCTGCCAAGGTTGAACGGCTGCGCATTCGTCCAATAAAGGTTGTTCGCATCCACGGCGATGCCGATCGTGTTGGCCTGTGTGGAGTTGGGCTGCCCCTCCCAGAGGCGCGTCGGCGCACCGTTGCAACCTCCAAGAGCGCATCCCCAGACGGTGGACTCGGCGGTCCAGTACACGTCGCTCGTGTTGAGTGTGATGCCAGCAGGGCCGACCAGCGAGGCCGCCAAGACCGTTGGCACTCCGGTGCAGCCGGCGATCGGGCAGCTCGCGACTTGACCCCACGAGTACATGGTGAAGTAGACATCTGTCGTGCTGACGGCGACTGCCGTGGCCCCGTTGGCCGTCGCGATGGTTTTGGGCGCGCACCCACATCCTCCCTTCTCACACGACCGGACGGATGTGCCGTCCGCCCAGTACACCGAGGTCGCGTCCACCGTGAGAACAGATGGCACTCCAGGCCCGTCGAGGCCACCGTGCAGGGCGCTGGCGAGCACCGTCGGACTGTTGCCACAGCCGGCGATGGCGCACTGCAATACCTGGCCGCCGACGTAGGTCGGCGGGACCTTGCCGCCCGGTCCGACCGGCGTGCCCGCGTTGAGCCAGTAGACGTTGAGAGTATCGACCGCTATCGCGCTCGGCGCATACTGCCCGGTCGCCAAAACGCCTGACGGCAGGAGAACGCACGCCCCGGCCTCGCATGCGCCGCCGAGACAGTCGTGCCCGCAGCCACCGCAGTTGTGAGGGTCCGTCTGCGGATCGCCGCAGCCTCCGTCCAGCTCCATCCCCGCGCTCCCGCAGAAGCCGTCGAGCCCTGCCTCTGCCGCTGCGCTGCCGTTCGGGCTGGCGTCGGTGACTGGGCTGCCGTCCGTACTCGCGCCGTCCCCCGCGCCGTCCAAGCCAGGTACCACGTCACTGGAGCTGTCCAGGCCAGGCAACCCCGTTGACGCGTCGGAGACCGTGGCCACCGTGACTCCGCCGCAGCCCGTCCAACCCAAGAGAACGCAGGTCGCGAAGCCGGCGACGAGAGCGACGGTACGTTGGCGGGCGTTCATCGGACGGGTCTCGATCGGCGCGCCCACGAACGGTAGCACCCCCAGGATGCCGCGCAGGCGGCCCCCCGCACCGCGGGCAGCCCGCCTCGCGGACTCGCTCGGCGTGCTCGGCGTCGATCGCCACCAACGCCGTCAGAAACTTCGCGTCGTACTCGGGAACGTGGCACATGGATCGCCTCCAGGCTTGAACAACTCGGAGACGAACCCCCTCGGGTGGCATGCGGCCAACTTCGAGGGGGTTTCGCTTTTCTGCTCCCTCCCCCAAGCCCCCTCGGTCCCGACACGATCCCCTCGGCCGGGATCGCTGATGGACGCCGGCACCCGTCCATCGAAATTCGTGGCCGCCGCGGGCCTCAGATCCACCGGTCTACGT
>JAJYCT010000040.1 GCA_021778125.1 Myxococcales bacterium | reverse complement strand
TTCGCGTCGGCGTCCTCGAGCGTCGCGACGAGCAGCGCCCGGGCCTCGGCCTCGGCGGCGAAGCGGCCGATCGCTCGCAGCACGCGCGCCCGGAGCGGCGGGCCGGCCTGCTCGAAGCGGGCGCGGAGCCTCGGGAGGGCCAAGGGGCCCGCGCGCGCGAGGGCGCGCTCGGCGTGCTTGACGAGGTCGTCGTCGGCGAGCAGGTCCACGAGCGCGTCGACCTCCGTTGCCCGCGGCGTGAAGCCGGGGTCGCGCACGCGTTCCGAGAGGGGAGGGCGCGAGCGCGCGGAGGGGGCCATGGGCGCCGATGCTTGCGCCCCTGCGGGCCTGACGTAAAGATCGGAATGCGCCATGAGCCCTGACGTTCGCGCGTGCGCGCCCCGACGGTGAGCGACCTGGATCTCCGCGCGCTCCTCTCGCTCTACGGGGGGGCGCACGGCGCGTGGGCGCCGCTGATGATCGGCGCGACCGTGCTGGGAGGCGGCTGGGCGGTGTTCCTGCTCCTGCCTTTGCTCTGGCACCGCCCCACGCGGGCGTTCGCCGCGGCGCTCGCCGCCGGGATCGTCGCGCAGGCGGTCGTCGTGTGGGGGCTCAAGGCGCTGACGGGCCGCGTGCGGCCATGGATTGCCCTGGGCCTGCCGCCGCCCCTCGGGGCTCCGCACGACTTCTCGTTTCCGAGCGGCCATGCCGCGGGGAGCTTCTGCGTCGCCGCGTTCCTCGTGGTGGCGTTGCCGGCCGCCTGGCCGAAGGCAAGGCGCCGCGCGCACGTCGTGTCGTCGCTCGGCGTCGTCGTCGCGACCGTCGTCGCCGCGTCCCGCGTCTATCTGGGCGCCCACTTTCCGACCGACGTCGTCGCCGGAGCGGTGCTCGGGGCGGTCGCCGGAGCGTTCGCCGGGAGCGCGTACGCGCGCCGCCGCCTTTCGTCGCGCGCCTCGTGACGGGGTGGAACGCGCGCCAAAAAGACGCTAAACGTGGCGGCGCCTTGCGACCTGCCTTCTTCCTCTTCGGCCCTGCGCTGCTGGCCGCCTGCCTGGGCGCCGCGCCCGGCTGCAAGGACGGCGCGAGCGCCGCCGACACCGGGAGCGCGTCCTCGGCCGCTGCGAGCGCCGAGCCCAGGGACGTCTCGCTGCCGGGCGTCGACACGAGCGCGATGACTCCGCGTGAGCGTCACGAGTTCACGTCGCTGGTCACGTCGCTGTTTGCCCCGTGCCCGAGCGTCCCCGTCTCGGTGGCCACGTGCGTGCTCGAGAAGCGCGCGTGCGGTACGTGCTCGCAGGCGGCGAAGTACATCGCGCACGCCGTCCGGGCCGGCGCTGCCGAGTCCGACATCACCCGCGCGTACAAGGACCGCTACGACCCTTCCGGCGTCAAGGCGCTGCCGCTCTCGGGCTCGCCCTCGCGCGGCCCCGACGACGCGCCCGTGACGATCGTCGAGTTCGCCGACTTCGAGTGCCCGCACTGCCGCGCGGCCGTGCCGATGGTCGACGCCGTCACGCAGCTGCACCCCGACAAGGTGCGCCTCGTCTACAAGTTCGTCGTCCTCAGCATGCACGTTCATGCCGAGGCGGCCGCGCGCGCGGCGTGGGCCGCCGGGCAGCAGGGCAAGTTCTGGGAGATGGAGCACCTGCTCTTCGAGCGCCAGGAGCACCTCGAGCAGGCCGATCTCGAGCGCTACGCGCAGATGCTCAAGCTCGACGTCGCGCGCTGGAGGGCCGACATGGGGTCGCAGGCCGCCAAGGACCGCCTCGCGGACGACCGCAAGCTCGAGGACGACCTCAGGCTCGCCGGCACGCCGACCCTCTACGTCAACGGGCGGGAGCTCGACGTCGAGGCCGACGAGTCGCTCGAGGAGCGCGTCACCGCCGAGCTGGGCGTGGCGCCGGCCACCGCGCCGTCGGCCGCCCCGTCCGCCGCGCCCATGCTCGCGCCCGCCGCGTCGGCCAGCGCGAGGCCCCGCTGACACGAGGTACCATGAGGCGCGCGATGCGGCTGTCCGGTGCTGCGTTCCTGCTCCTGGCTGCGTGCGGGGCGCCCCAGGCGGCCCCGGCGGCGCCCGTGGAGGGCGCCTCGCTGCCGGGCGTCGATACGCACGAGTTCACGCCGCGCGAGCGCCACGAGCTCGACGAGTACGTGCGGGACCTCCCCGCGCCGTGCAAGGACGTCGCCGTGCCGGTGGGCCAGTGCCTTCAGGAGCGGCGCGCGTGCTCGTCGTGCCTGCCCGCGGCGCAGTTCCTCGCCAAGGCGGTGCGCGAGGGTCTGTCGCACGAGCAGATCCGGGATCTCTACAAGCAACGCTTCGATCCGGCCTCGTCGCGCTCGATCCCGCTGGCCGGCTCCCCTTCCCGCGGGCCCGACGACGCGCCGGTCGTCATCGTCGAGTTCGCCGACTTCGAGTGTCCGTTCTGCCAGCGCATGGCCCCCGAGCTCGATCGGATCTGGGAGGCGCACAAGGAGAAGGTGCGCTTCGTCTACAAGTTCATGCCGCTGTCGATGCACCCGCACGGCGAGAGCAGCGCGCGCGCGGCCGCAGCGGCGCAGCTCCAGGGCAAGTTCTGGGACCTGCATCACCAGCTCTTCGCCAACGGTGAGCACCTCGACCCGGGGGAGGTCGACGGCTACGCGCACGCGGTAGGCCTGGACGTCGCCCGGCTGCACACCGACATGCAGTCCCCGGCGGTCGACGAGCGCTTGGCCGCCGACCGCAAGCTCGCCGATGAGCTCGGGGTGAAGGGCACGCCGACGATCTACATCGACGGCCGCGAGTACGACGTGAAGCTCGATCTGGGCGAGTGGATCGCGCAGGAGATCGCCGCGCGCTCGAAGTGACGCGGCAATCCGCGCTTCCTGCGGCCGCGGGCGCGTGTTAGCCGTGGCGGAGTGAGAGCCGGCCTCGACGTGTGCGGTTGCTTCCCGACGGGGCGTCACTACGCCGGGATCGCGCACCTTCTGCGCGCGGTGACGCGGGGCCTGGTCGAGGGGCACTCCGCCGAGGCCCCCTGGGCGGACCTGCCCATCATCCTCGTGGACGTCGAGACGACCGGCAAGGACGCCTCGTCCGACCGAGTCGTCGAGGTTGGCTTCGCCGTCGCGCGGGGCGGCGAGATCACCGAGCGCAGGAACTGGCTGGTCAACCCGGGCCGTCCTATCCCCCAGGAAGCCAGCGACATCCACAAGATCACCGACGACGACGTGAAGGACGCGCCAGCGTTCGAAGCGATCGCGGCGGAGGTCGCCGCCGCGATCGAGGGGGCGATCCCCGGCGCCTACAACGCCGCATTCGACAAGGCGTTCCTCACGAACGAGCTCGCCCGGGCGGGCCTGTCACTCCGGCGCGACATCGAGTGGATAGACCCCCTCGTCTGGGCGCGCGAGCTCCAGCAGGGGGAGCGCTCCCGCGCGCTCGGCGAGGTCGCCGCCCGCCTGGGCATCTCGCTCGAGAACGCCCACCGCGCCGCCGACGACGCCGAGGCGGCCCTGCGCGTGCTCCTGGCCCTGGGGAGGGACGTGCGCGTGCCGCGGACCTACGGCGCGCTCGTTCAGGAGCAGCGCCGGCTCGCTCTGGCTCAGGCTGATGAGCGACGTCTCCGCTGGCGTCAGGGATGAGCGCTCGCATGACGCGTGTCGCCCCCCCCCTCGCCCGCTTCGTGTTTCGCCCTATAGTTCCGCAGCCGCACCGTACGGAGGATCCAGTGACGGACAAAGCCACCATCCAACTGGGGGACAGCAAGCTCGATGTGCCCGTCGTCGTCGGCACCGAGGACGAACGCGCGATCGACGTCGCGCAGCTCCGCGCCAAGACCGGCTACGTGACGCTCGACCCGGCGTTCATGAACACGGCCTCCACGAAGAGCGCCATCACGTTCATCGACGGCGACAAGGGCATCCTGCGTTACCGCGGGATCCCGATCGAGCAGCTCGCCGAGCGCTCCACCTTCGTCGAGACCGCCTACCTGCTCATCTACGGGCAGCTCCCGAACGAGGAGCAGCTCAAGGCGTGGAGCGGCAAGCTCACGCGCCACTCGCTCCTGCACGAGGACATGAAGCACTTCTTCGAGGGCTTCCCCCCCACCGCGCATCCGATGGCGATCCTGAGCGCCATGGTGACGGCCCTCTCGAGCTATTACCCCGACGCGCTCGACGTCGACAACGTGGAGCTCCGCGACATCACGATCGCGCGCCTCGTGTCCAAGGTGCGCACCATCGCGGCGTTCGCGTACAAGAAGTCGATCGGGCAGCCGTTCGTCTACCCCAAGAACTCGCTGTCGTACTGCGCGAACTTCCTCAACATGATGTTCTCGGTCCCCGCCGAGGACTACGAGATCGACCCGGAGCTCGTGAAGGTGATGAACCTTCTGCTCATCCTCCACGCGGATCACGAGCAGAATTGCTCGACGAGCACGGTGCGCGTGGTCGGCTCGAGCCGCGCGAACCTGTTCGCCTCGATCAGCGCGGGCATCTCGGCGCTCTGGGGCCCGCTGCACGGCGGCGCCAACCAGGAGGTGCTCGAGATGCTGACCGCCATCCACGAGGACGGCGGCGACGTGAAGAAGTACGTCGGGCTGGCGAAGGACAAGAACAGCAACTTCCGCCTGATGGGCTTCGGCCACCGCGTCTACAAGAACTTCGACCCGCGGGCGAAGATCATCAAGGGCGCGGCCGACAAGGTCCTCGCGAAGCTCGGCAAGAAGGACCCGCTGCTCGACATTGCGAAGGCCCTCGAGGAGGCCGCGCTTCAGGATCCGTACTTCGTCGAGCGGAAGCTCTACCCGAACGTCGACTTCTACTCGGGCATCATCTACCGGGCGATGGGCTTCCCGACGAACATGTTCACCGTCCTCTTCGCCCTCGGTCGCCTCCCGGGCTGGATCGCCCACTGGAAGGAGATGATGGAGGACAACACGACGAAGATCGCGCGCCCGCGGCAGATCTACACCGGGTCGGCGGTGCGCGATTACGTCCCGATGGACAAGCGCGGAGCGTAGGCACCGGCCGCGCGCGCCACGCGCGTTAGCGCACCAGCAGCCACGGGGCGGTGCGGTCGGCGAGCCACGCGCCGGCGAGCATCCACTCGACGATCGCCAGACTCAGAAACGGACCGAACGGCATGCGGGCGGCCATGAGGCCGCCCGTGGGGGCCATGCCGATCGGATCCTCCTCGAGCAGCCGTCGCGCCTCGTCGTCGCCGGCCTCGGCAGCCTGGCGCAGCTCTTCCCGGTCGCGCACGACGCTCTCGGGCTCCTCGATCTTGCCCCGGACGAGCAGCACGACGAGCATCGCGAGCGTGGCCTGCGCAGCGCCCGCGAAGACGGCGAAGACGACGCCCGGCCAGCCGAACCAGGCTCCTGCCAGCATCGTCAGCTTGGCGTCGCCCAGGCCCATCCCCGCGCGGCCGCGCAGGACCTTGTAGCCAACCACGAAGGGCAGCCAGACCCCGACGAAGCCGACCGTGGCGCCGAGCAGGGCGTCCTGCCAGCCCAGGTCTCGCAAGCCGGGGGTGAGCAGGCCGAGGACGGTGCCCCCGAGTGTGATCTCGTCGGGCAGGTACATGTGCTCGAGGTCGATGAACGCCGCGGCTACGAGCGCCATCGAGAGCCCGAAGTCGGCGAGGAAGAGCGTGCTCGCGTGCATCAGAAAGGGATCGCCGGGCAGGGAGAGCACCGCGGCGTCGAGCACGGCGACGGCGAGGAGCCCCGAGAGCGCCTCGAGGACCACGTAGCGAGGCGAGATGGTCGCCCCACAGCAGCGCGCGCGTCCCCGGAGCAGAAGCCACGAGAGGATCGGGATATTGTCGAGCGGCGCGACGGGTGCGCCGCAGGCGGGGCAGTGCGAGGCCGGCCGGACGACGCTCATCTCCCGCGGCACGCGGTAGACGACGACGTTCACGAAGCTGCCCCAGACGGCGCCCCACACGAAGACCAAGGCGCGAAGCGCCCAGGGGGAGATCTCGAGCTCGGAGAGCGTCACGGACATCCCAGGGTAGGAGCCTTTGCTCGACCTGGCACGGGCTCACGGCCAAAACCGATCGCGCGTGACGCGCGGCGACAACCTTGGTATCCGCCCCCACCGCGAACCGATGCTCCTCGCCATCCACGCCGACCATCCGGAGCCGCGCAAGATCCGCCGCGCGGTGGACGCGCTCGAGAGCGGCGGTGTCATCGCGTACCCGACCGACACGGTCTACGGGCTCGGGTGCGACCTGATGAGCAAGCACGCCATCGAGCGCCTGTACTCCATCAAGGGGATGGATCGCTCTCATCCGCTGGCGTTCGTCTGCCCGGATCTCTCGGACATCGCGAAGTACGCGATCGTCGACAACCAGACCTACCGGGTGCTGCGCCACTTCTTGCCCGGTCCGTACACGTTCATCCTCGAGGCGACGCGCGACGTGCCCAAGCTCGTGCAGATGAAGCGGCGCAACGTCGGTATCCGCGTTCCGGCGTGCCCCACGACGCAGGCGCTCGTGCGGGAACTCGGCCGTCCCATCATCTCGAGCACGGCGGCGCGCCCGGGGCAGGAGCCCCTGCTCGACCCGCACGAGATCGACGCCGAGTTCAAGGGCCTCGCCATGGTCCTGGATGGCGGCGCCGGAGGCCTCGTCCCCACGAGCGTCGTCGATCTCACGACCAGCCCGCCGCAGATCGTCCGCGAGGGCGCGGGCGACGTCGACGCCTTCCGCTGAGCCGGGGGCCTCACGTGCCGATGGGGATCGAGTCGCGCTCGAAGCGGCCGGTCTCCTCGACCACGTCCTCCTCGGTTCCCCCGCCCGCGGCCTGCCCGTCCCGGAAGAAGTCGAGCAGCTCGTCCCGGCGCGCCTGGGCGTCGGCCCGCCCCATCTCGATGAGGTGGCGACAGAACGGCCCGTCGAACAGGAGGTAGCTCGCCAGGTCGGCCTCGCCCTCGACCCCCAGGTCGAGCAGGTTGAATAGGCGCCGCGTGAGGATCGGGTCGCCGCGCAACCGGCCCCGCTTCAGGTGCTCGTTCGCCATCCGGCCGATGTCCTCGCTGGGCCGCACCCGCAGGCACTCCACGCGACGGTACTCCTGGCCGCCGTAGCGTCGCGCCTCCGCGCTCAGCGCCTCGGTGAAGCCGGGACCGAACGTCCGGGTGCCGTCGACCAGGACGTTGTTGATGCGCGTGAGCAGCTCGATGTCCACGTCGACGTGGTCCAGGAGAAACGCGTTGAGCACCTTGCCGAGGAGGAAGGCCGCGCCCGGCGCAGGCATGACCTCGAGGTGGCCCGCCTCGCGCACGACGCGGCCCTGCACCTCGCGCGAGCTGCCGATTGCGAAGATGTGCGTCGCCCCGAGGCGCAGCGCAGGCGCGATCGGCGTGTTCTGGCGCAGCCCGCCGTCGAGGTACAGCTCGTCGTCGATGCGCACCGGGGGGAAGAGCAGGGGGATGGCCGCGCTCGCGAGCGCGTGGTGAGGGCCGATGCGGTCGGCACGGAAGAGCGTTCGCGGCGGGGCCGCCGAGGGGATCGTCAGGCTCGGCGAGGTCTGCATGAAGACCACCGTGCGTCCCGTCGAGACCTCCGTGCACGAGACCGTGAGCGCGCGGAGCATGTTCTTGCGCAAGCACCGTGAGACGGCGCGCCAGCTGATCTCGCGCTGCACGATCTCGGCCATCGGGCGCACGTCGAACAGCCCGTAGCCGGTTCCCCCGCCCACCAGCACGCGAGGCAGAGACAGCACCTGGCGCACGCCGAAGCCCAGCACCCGCGTCAGCTCCAGGTCGCTCCACAGTTCGACGAGGCGGCGCATCCCGAGCACCGGATCGCCCAGGTGGGCCGCGAGGTAGCAGGCGTTGATGGCGCCCACGCTGGTCCCGCAGAGGATGTCGAGCTTCGGCGGCGCTCCGAGAATGCGCGTGAGTTCGTCGAAGATGTACCAGAGGACGCCGACCTCGTACGCGCCGCGTGCCCCGCCCCCCGACAGGATCATCGCCGTCCGCCGCCGCGTCGGCCTGCTCGTGATCGCGCTGGTCATGGGGTAGAGAGGGCTCCTTGGCCGGCCTGGCCGGTGCTGGGGGGCAGCGGCGTCGTCTCGAAGAGGGCCGCGTTCATCGGTCGCTGCGTGAAGAGCGTGCGCATCCGGCGGTCGCGGACGTTGTGCAGCAGCGCCTGCGCGAAGTCGACCGAGCGCTGGTGCGCGCTCGGCGCCTGAGGCGAGCCGGCGCGCTTGAGGGCGTCGGCGCACAGTGCCCGGATCTCCAGGCCGTACTCGCACCCCTGCAGGTTCTCGACGGCGCCGAGCGCGGTCGTGGCCACGAGCGTCGCCGAGTGCATCTCGCCCCGGTCCACGCGAGCCGCCGCCTCGATGGCCATCGCGTAGAAATGGAACGAAACGAGCGCCATCTTCTCGGCCGCGTGGCGTGCCGCCAGGGCGTGCTCGATCGCCTTCGCCGGCTGGCGCTGCGTGCGGGCGAAGAGCGCCTGCACGACGTTCTCGTGGGTCTTGTCGTACGCGTTCTGCGTGGCCGCGTTGAGCGCGGCCGCGTCGCGCAGGTAGATCTCGGCCGACTCGAACTCGTTGAGCTCCAGCACGACCTGCGCGCAGACCAGGAGGGAGTCGGCCCAGCCGTCCTGGTCGCCGTAGCGATCGTGCGCCTCGCGCGCGCGCTTCAGGTAGGCGAGCGCGCGCGGCACGTCGCCCAGCCGGAAGTACGAGTGCCCGATGTTCGTGAGGGTCTTGGCAATCTGGAAGCGTCCGCCGATCGAGAGGTCGGTCTGGATCGACTCCAGGGCGAGCGCCACGGCGTCCTCGTAGCGCCCCTGCACGAACATCGCGTAGGCCAGGGCGTTGCGGACGCGAGCCTCCATGCGGCGGGCGCCGCACTTGCGGAAGATGGCGATGGCGTCGACGTACGCGTCGACCGCCTCGCGCACGCGCCCGACCCGGCGCAGCAGGATGCCCCGGGACCGCAGCACCTCGCCGCGCAGGCGCGGCGGCACAGACTCGCCCGAGCCCGCCAGGCCGAAGGCCGACAGCGCGCGGTCGCACGCCGCCAGCGCGCCCTGCACGTCGCCGAGCTCGCGGAGAAAATCGCTCACGAGCGCCTCGGCCTCGACCTCGAGCGGTGGCGAGTGCGATGCATGCGCGACCTCTGCGGCGCGCCGCGCCACCTCGGAGCCGCGCACCAGGTGCCCCTCGTCGAAGTCGTAGCGCGCGCTGCGCAGCAGGCCGAGGCAGACGGTCTTCGGCGTGCCCATCATGCGCGCGATGCGTCGCAGCGCCTCCAGGTGCCAGACGCGCTCCCGGCGTCGACCGAGCATGCGGTAGGCGCCCTCGAGGGCCTCGTGCCCCGTCACGCGGCGCCGGTCCTGCGGTCCCAGGTACGACAGGGCGCGCTGGTAGTAGCGGATGGAGAGCTGCGTCTGGTGGCTCACGCGTGCGGCGTTCGCCGCCTCGAAGTAGAAGTCGGCCGCCCGATCGTAGCTCTCGCCGCGGGCGAGGTGGCGCGCCACGATCGCCGCCGACAGCCCGCGGCCTACCGACGTCTGGCCCAGGTGCTCGCCGAGCGTTCGGTGCATCCGGACGCGCTCCTCGGGGTGCAGGGCGACATACGCCACGTCGCGCGTCAGGGGGTGGCGGAAGTCCACGAGCTCCCCCTTGCGGTCGCACAGCCCGCGCGCGCAGAGCCGCACGACGGCCTCGTCCTCCGGCGACGCCGTCAGGCGGAGCACGTCGGCCAGCGGCAGCGGCCCCCCGGCGATGGCGAGCCAGTCGACGACCGCGTGCTCGGTCGGCGGCAGCTCCCGAATGCGATCACCCAGCAGCGCCTCGAGCGTCGACGGCAACGTGTCGAAGCCGGCCTCCGCGCGCTCGGTGCGCGCCAGGACGGCGACGCGCTCTCCCGCGTCCGTCTCGGTCTCGCGGATCTCGAGCGCCCCACGCTCCAGGAGCGCGTCGACCATCTCGAGCAGGAAGAACGGGTTCCCGCCCACCTTCGGCAGGAGATCGCTGCAGACCTGACGCGCTCCGTCGCGCACGCCGAGCCGCGTCTCGACGAGGCGAATCTGCTCCTCGGGGCCGAGCTCGCGCAGCTCGGTTCGCATCATGCCCTCGAGCACGTTCAGCACGCGATCGTCGGGCCTCGTGACCAGGAGGACGAGGATGGGCAGCGGGTCGGCCCCGTGCACGATCTCGCCGAGCACGTCCAGGCTCGCCTTGTCCGCCCAGTGGAGCCCCTCGAGGACCAGGACGAGCGGCTGCGTCAGCGCGATCGCTGCGAGCAGGTTGCGTACCCCCGCCACGATCGTCTTCTTGCGCGCGTGGGCGTCCTCGTCGCCGCCGCCGGCCTGGCGGTTGGTAGCGAGCTCCGCGAGGCGAGCCACCATCGGGCTCGACGTGTCGCCCCCGGCGGCCCCGCCGCCGGCGTGCGCGATGAGGGTCGCGACCTCTTCGAACGGCTCATCGCCGGTCGTGCCGATGGCCGCGCGCACGAGCTCGGCGACCATCGCGTACGGCACCTCCATGCGGACGGGCGTGCTCTCGACGGAGACCTGGCGGGCGTTGGGCGGCAGCTCTCCCAGGAACGTCGTCACGAGCGCGGTCTTGCCGATTCCCATCTCGCCGACCACGGCGCGGCACACGAGCTGGCCCGTCCCACCGCCGCCGCTGACCGCGGCGTGGAAGGCAGCGTGCAGATCGCCCTTCTCGGGATCGCGCCCGACCAGATCGCTGGAGCCGCCCTGGACATCGGCGAGGCGTTCCTCTCGCGACAGGCTGCGCTCGAGTGCGTAGAGGCGCATCGTCGGAGGGACGTCGATCGCGGCCTTCGGGTCGAGCTGCAGGCTCGGCGCGTCGCCCCAGCGGAAGTCGCGCCGCACGAGGCGGTACACCCCCCCGCCCACCCACGTCCGGCCCGCAGGCGTGGCGCGGCCCAGCACGTCGGCCATGTACGTGGCCGGATCGTGCAACAGGTAGCGCACGAGGTGTCCCTGGGGATCGCGCGTTCCGCTCGCAATCCCTCGCACGATGCCGATCGAGGCGGCCACGGGCGTCGGCAGGTCTTCCTTGAAGCCCGCGAGCGTCTCGTGGACGTCGAGCGCAACCTGCGCCGCGTCGATGGCCGCGCGCGACGGGTTCGCCGTGAGGCCTGCGATGGCGCGGGCGTCGGCGTCGTTCGCCCACACCCAGCGCATCCCCCGCTTGAACGCGAGGTCGTCGAGCATCGCGCGCAGCTGGTCGGCCGTGCGTTTGGGGAGCGCGAGCGTCTCGAGGCCGTGCAGGTGCAGCGTGACGACCTCGACGTGGCGCACCTCGCGCGGCCCTTCGGGCGAAGGCGCGCGGCGGGGCAGGGGGGTGAGCGCGCTCGCCGACGCCGGAACCTCGGCGGCGCCGTCGCGGAGTGAGCTCGCCCCGGCCCGTGAGCCGTCGTCTGCGCCTCGCGCGAACGGGACGGCGGCCTGTGTGCGCACTTCTTCCGAGCGCAGGCTCCCGGGGCCCATCTCGAACGACGGCATGAGCGCCTCGGCGGCGTCGGCGCGCGCGTCGCGCGGCACGAGCGTCCCGAGCGCTCCTTCGAGCGTCGCGGCGTCGATGAGCTCTCCGTGCTTGACGATCGCGCGGCCGAGCGCGGCCGCGAGTTCGCGCCCCGTGGGGAGGCGATCTTCGCGGGCCGTGGAGAGCGCGCGCAGCACGATCTCCTCGAGCTCGGGAGGTACGTCCTTCTCGTAGGTCGACGGCGGTTCGACGATCCCCGAGCGCACGATGTCGAGCAGCGCCTCGCCCCCGAGCCCTCCGTGCAGCGCGCGCCCCGCGAGGATTTCCCAGAGCACGACGCCGAGCGCGTACAGGTCGCTCCGCCGGTCGACGCTCTCGCCTCGGGCCTGCTCGGGGGACATGTAGCCGAACTTCCCCTTGAGAACGCCCTGCTCCTCGGCGAAGACGCGGGCGCTAGCAATCCCGAAGTCGGCGATCTTCACCGAGCCGTCGTACGAGAGGAGGATGTTCTGGGGGCTGACGTCGCGGTGCACGATATCGAGTGGCTGCCCCGCCTCGTCCTTCTTCTCGTGCGCGTAGTGCAGCCCCTTGGCTGCCTCGGCCACGATCCACGCGGCCACCCAGGGCGGAATGCGCGTCGCCTTCGTTCGCGCCGCGGACATCAGGCGCCCCAGATCGCAGCCCTCGACGTACTCCATCGCGAGGAGCAACCCCTCGTCGCCGAAGTCCTGGAACTCGTAGACCTGCACGACGTTGGGGTGGTTCAGCCGCGTCGCGAGGTGTGCCTCCTCGATGAACATCGAACGGAAACGACGCGAGCCCCCGTGTGTCGGAAGAATCCTCTTGAGCACCAGGACCTTGTAGGTGCCCTCGGCGCCCCGCTTCTTCGCCAGGAACACCTCGGCCATGCCCCCGGCGCCCAGACGCCGCACGATCTCGAAGTGCGCGATTTCCTTAGGGGGGGGAGAAGGGCTGGACCTGGACATCGAGACCGGGCGAGGGTCTAGTCTACACGTCTCTCGCGCCCGCCAGATCGCATGGCCGACTCTGCAGCCCACACGCCCGCACCCACGGCGAGCGGCACGCTCGCGCGGACGCCGTTCGTTCACCTGCTGCTCTACGTCCTGGAGAAGAAGCTCACGGGGACCCTCGAACTCCAGGTGCCCGGCGGGCGCGCGGCGACCATCGCGCTCGTGGAGGGGCGCCCGGCGAAGGTGCGCACCAGCGAGCCCGTCGCCCATCTGGGGCGCGTACTGCTCGAGCTCGGGCACCTCGACGAGGAGCGGCTCACGCGCTCGCTCACCGATCTGGCGAAGGAGAAGGCGTCGGGGCGGCGTCTGCACGGCGAGGTGCTGCGGGCCCAGGGCGTCGTCGATGAGGCGCAGCTCGCCGAGGGCCTCGAGGCGCAAGTCGGGCGAAAGCTGCGGCACGTGGCCGGGATGGCGCCCGAGACGACGTACGCCTACTTCGACGGCTTCGACGCGCTGGGCGACTGGGGCGCGCCCGCCGTCCGGGGCGTGGACCCGTTCCCCGGCCTCTGGGCAATGGTGCGCGAATCCCCGTCGTGGGAGCACGTCAGCGCGACGCTCGCGCGCGTCGGGGCGTCGGCGCTGCGGCTCCGCGCGCCGGACCTCGCGCGCCTGCGCCTGGGCACCGACGAGCTCACGGTGCTGGAGCTGATGCGCTCGCGTCCGCTGCGCGTCGACGAGGTCGCGCGTCTCGGACACCTCGACGACCGCACCGGTCAGCTCTTGGTGTACCTGCTGGTCGTGACCAAGCAGGTCGAGATCCTTCCCCCGGCCGCGCTGCAGTCGTCGCAGCCGCCGCCCTCGCCGCGGCGCGCCCCCACGACCTCGCCGAACCCGCCGCTGACGAAGCCTCCCCCGCCCGCCGGGGTGCAGACGGCGGCGCCGCGCCCCCCCTCGTCGACGAACACCGCCAGCGTGCCGGTGCTCGCCGCGCCCTCCGGGCTCGCGCCGGATCTGGCCGCTCGCTGGACCGAGATCGCCGAGCGCGCGGCGATCATCGACCGCACGGACTACTTCTCGATGCTCGATCTGGCGCGCGACGCTCAGTCCGACGACGTCGAGCGCGCCTTCGTGGCGCTCGCCAAGCAGTGGCACCCGGACCGCCTGCCTCCCGAGCTCGCTCCGGTGCGCGCCGCGTGTTCGCGCGTCTTTGCCCGCATGAGCGAGGCTCGCGCCACGCTGGTCGATGAAGCGCAGCGCGGGTCCTACATGAAGCTGCTCGCCGAGGGCTCGGGCACGCCCGAGGCGCAGGAGACCGTGGCCAAGGTCATCGGGGCCGTCACGAGCTTCCAGAAGGCGGAGATCTGCTTCCGCCGCAACGACCTCGTCCAGGCCGAGACGCACTGTCGCAGGGCCATCGAGCTCGACGAGACGCAGGCCGACTATCACGCTCTGCTGGCGTGGCTGGTGGCGATGAAGCCCGAGAACCAGTCGCCCGAGGGCACCCTCGTCTGCATCCGGATGCTCGACAGGGCCGTCTCGATGAGCAACAAGTGCGAGAAGGCCCACTTCTGGCGCGGGATGCTCTTCAAGCGACTCGGAAAGGGCGACCTCGCGGCGCGCGACTTCCGCCGGGTCGTCGAGCTCAACCCGCGCAACATCGAGGCCGTCCGGGAAATTCGCCTGCACACGATGCGTACCGGGGGTCTGCCGGGCGAGGGGGCGACCGACGAGGCGTCTGCCACGACGATCAAGGCCGGGTTGCTCGATCGCTTCTTCAAGAAGTCCTGACGCCGCCCGGCGGACGCCTGCGCGTCGCCCAAGCGCGCCACGCCAAGAGCGACAGCAGGAACGCCGTGAAGGCCGCCGACAGCAAGATCAGGCGCCGGCCGGTCCTCGCCCTGACGTCACTCGCGCCAGGGAGACGCAGCGACAGCGCGCGCCGGTCGCTCGTCAGGAGCGCCTCCGCGCTCGCGCCTTGCGCGACGATCCGTGCGACCTCGCGATGCCCGGGCCGCAGCCGGTTCAGGTAGTAGAGCGTGAGCGTGATCTCGCCGGCGTGCGCCGGGCAGGCGTACGACGCCTGCAGCACGAGCGCGTCGGTCTCGGCGACTCCGCTTCCGCCATAGCTCGGCTCGCACCGGGCTCCGTCGGCGGTGACGTCGACGCCCGCGAGAAGAAAGTCGCGCAGGTCCTCCTCGCGCAGCGGCGTGTCGCCGAGCGGCTCGGCGCTCGCGAACGTGAACTGCCCGTCGATCCGGCCGCCCGGGTCGACGTCGAGCTCGACCATCGACAGGCCGGGCGTGTGTCCGAGCACGGGTCGTGGCACAAGGGACGTCGCCATGACGAACCCGATGCCCCAGAGGACGGACCGGCCCGCGCTGGCCCTCGGCTGCATGAACTTCGGCAAGCGCACGCCCGCCGCCGAAGCGGAGCGCATCGTCCGCCACGCGCTCGAGCGAGGGATCCGTGTCTTCGACACCGCCAATGCATATACCGGGGGCGAGTCCGAGCGCATCCTCGGCCGCGCGCTCGGGCGCGAGCGCGACCGGGTTGTCGTCGCGACCAAGGTGGGCTTCGGGCGCGTGGCGGGCAAGCCAGAGGGGCTGGCGCCCGAGACGCTCGTGCGAGAGCTCGAGGGCTCGCTCGACCGCCTCGGTACCGACCGCGTCGACGTCTACTACCTGCACGTGCCCGATCCACGGACGCCGATCGAGCGGACGCTCGACGCGATGAAGACGCTCGTGGACGGCGGGCGCGTCGGCGCGTGGGGGGTGTCCAACTACGCCGCGTGGCAGATCCACGAGATGAACGGTCTCGCCGCCGCGCGCGGCCTCGCCCGGCCCGTCGTGTCGCAGGTCCTCTACAACGTCCTGCACCGGGAGCTCGACGTCGAGTACTTCGCCTTCGCGCGCCAGCACCCGCTCCACACGACCGTCTTCAACCCGCTCGCCGGAGGCCTGCTCACCGGCAAGCATCGGTTCGAGGAGCCGGCGCCGCGGGGGTCGCGCTTCGACGACAACGCGCTCTACCGCCGGCGCTACTGGTCGCGGACGATGTTCGCGCGCGTCGAGCAGCTGCGGGGCGTGGCCGAGACCGAGGGCCTCTCGCTGCTGCAGCTCGCGTACGCCTGGCTCGCGTCGAGGCCCGGCGTGGACTCGGTCCTGGTCGGGCCGGGCAGCGTCGCGCACCTGGACGACGCGCTCGACGCGATCGCGCGAACCCTGTCGGCCGATGCGATCCGGCGAGTCGACGGGCTGTCGCGCGAGTGGGCGGGCGGCGACACGCACTACGTACGGTGAGTCCTGCGCGGCGAGCAGGCGGGGGGCACGGCTTGCCCACAGGGTGCGCCGCTCGCGCCGCGTCGCGTCCCGCTCGCGAGCCTCCGCGGGTGGGTCGCGGCCGACCCAGCCCGAATCCCGCGAGAATCCCGCGTCGACCGAGGGCACGGCCGTTGCGTGGGGCCAGGGCATGTCCTTCCGACTCGCCGCGCTGTGGGGATCGTTCGGAGCTACCGGCATCTCTCTCGTGCTCTCCGGGTGCGGCGACGCGGGGCCGGGAGAGCGCCTCGGACAGAGCGGCGAGGCCGTCACGTTCGTCCCGCAGACCTTCACGAACGATCAGACTGCGTACGACTACTTCGTCGGCAAGGGCCTCACCAACTTCCAGGCCGCCGGCATCGTCGGCAACCTCGATCAGGAGTCGGGCGTCGACCCCAGCGCCGTGCAGAGCGGCGGGCCGGGGCGCGGCATCGCCCAGTGGTCGGTCGGTGGGCGCTGGGACACCGACGCGAACGACAACGCGACGTGGTATGCGGCCCAGCAGGGCCAGTCGGTCTGGTCGCTGCAGCTCCAGCTCGACTTCATCTGGTTCGAGCTGACCAACGTCTCCTACTATGGCCTGGCGACGCTCAAGGCGACCACCAACGTCACCGACGCGACCGTCGCCTTCGAGACCGACTTCGAGGGATGCGGGACGTGCAACCAGTCGCAGCGCATCGCGTACGCGCAGTCCGTCCTCAGCGCCTACGGCTCGGTGGAGTATGCGGCGCAGTTCGTGAGTCAGAGCTTCCCGCTCGCCACGACGACGATGACAATGACCGCCGGCCAGGTCACCCCGTCGTACATCGAGCTCAAGAACGTCGGCACCAAGACGTGGGACTCGAACACGAGGATCGCCACGACGCAGCCGCGCGACCGCAAGAGCGCCTTCGCCGACGGCACGTGGGTGGCGGACGACCGGCCGTCGGCCGTCCAGGGCACGGTGCCTCCTGGCAGCACGTACAAGTTCACCTTCGATCTCGCCGCGCCGAACACGGCCGGCAGCTACGACGAGTTCTTCGGCGTCGTGCAGGAGGGCGTCGCTTGGTTCAGCGATCCCGGGCAGGGCGGGCCTCCCGACAACGACCTCGAGGTGAAGATCGACGTCGCGGCCGCCCCCCCCGGGACGGACGCGGGCAGCCCGAAGGACGCGGGGGCCCACACCGACGCGGGCCACACCGATGCCGGGACGCACGCGGACGCCGGGCAGACCGACAGTGGGACTCTCCTGGGCGGCGACGACGCGGGCGTCTCGAGCGCCGAGGGTGATGGGGGCTGGAACGGCTTCGGCGACGGCAGCTCGGGCGGATGCGCGGTCGGCGGGGCGGGGACGCGCGGCGCCGCGCCGCCCTGGACTGGCGCGGTCGGGCTCCTCGTCGCGCTCGGCGCTATCCTCCGGGGCCGTGCCGCTGCGCGACGCGATTGATCACTACCGCGAGCACGGGTGGGCGCGCCTGGGGGTGCTCGCCGACGAGGCGACGCTCTCGGCGCTGCGCGCTCGGGCCGACGACATCATGCTGGGGCGCGTCGCGCCCGAGGGCTTCTTCTTCCAGCACGACGCGCCGAGCGGGCGCTACGAGGATCTCGAGTTCGGCGCCGGGTGGGTCGGGCCGAGCCTGGGGTACCGCAAGATCGAGAAGCTAGAGCGCGACCCGCTCTTCCGGGCCTGGCTCGAGAACCCCTGCTTCGAGCGCGTCGTGCGCGCCGTCGTCGGCGACGACGTCGCCATCTACCGCGCCACGCTCTTCTCGAAGGCCGCCGAGGGGGGCGGCTCGGCGCTGCCGTGGCACCAGGACGGCGGCAGCTTCTGGGGGCTCGACCGCACGCCGGAGCTGCAGCTCTGGACCGCGCTCGACGACGCGCCGGTCGGTGGGGGCTGCGTCGAGGTACTCGACGGCAGCCACAAGGGGGGCCTCGCGACGCCGCTCGGCGGCATGATCCCGCGCGCCGTGCTCGAGCAGGCGCGGGCCAGCGAGCGCAGGCTCTCCTTGCCGGCGCGCGCCGGGGAGGTGCTGCTGCTGCACAACCTGCTCTGGCACGCGTCGGGGCGCAGCACGACGGGCCGCCCGCGTCGCGCCTTCACGGTGGCCTACATGTCCGCCGCCACGCGCTGCGTCCGCAGGCGCCGCGCCCCGCGGCAGTTCGTCCGCGTGTTCGAGCGTCAGCCGGCGGACTGACCGAGCCTGGAGTGTCTTCGGCCGTAGGTGAAGTACACGACGAGGCCGATCGCGAGCCACACGCCGAGGCGCGTCCAGTTGGTCCAGCCGAGCCCGAAGATCATCGCCCCGCACACGAGCACGCCGAGCGTCGAGACCACCGGGACCGCGGGCACGCGGAACTGGCGCTTGAGCTGCGGCTCCTTCACGCGCATGACCCAGACGCCCAGGCACACCAGGATGAACGCGAACAGCGTCCCGATGCTCGTCATGTCGCCGACGATGTCCTCGGGCACGAACGCCGCGAACAGGCCCGTGAACCCGAAGAACAGCCAGTTGGACTTGTACGGGGTGCGGAACCGAGGGTGCACGTCCGAGAACACCGTGGGCACCAGGCCGTCCTTCGCCATCGAGTAGAAGACGCGCGACTGGCCCATGAGCATCACGAGGATGACCGACGAGAAACCCCCGAGGATGGCCACAGTGACGCTGTTCGACAGCCAAGCGTAGCCCGGCATGAAGGCGTCGATGGCCTTGGCCACCGAGGCCTCCTTGCCCGTGGTGCGAAAGAACGCGACCGGCGCGAGCCCGGTGAGCACGTGGGCGAACAGGATGTAGAGGACCGTGCACACGACCAGCGAGCCCAGGATGCCGATGGGCATGTCGCGCTTGGGGTTCTTCGCCTCCTGCGCCGCGGTCGAGACGGCGTCGAAGCCGATGAACGCGAAGAAGACGATGCCGGCGGCGCCGATGATGCCGCGCAGGCCGCCGTAGGCGTGGTCGACCCCCTGCGCGTCGGTGAAGGTCGTCGGCGCGGGGATGTACGGGACGTGGTTCTCGGCGCGGATGAAGCCCCAGCCGAGCGCGATGATGAGCACGACGATCGTCACCTTGAGGATGACGATGAGCGCGTTGACCATCGCCGACTCGCGCATCCCCCGGATGAGCAGGAGCGTCAGCGCGAGCAAGATCGCGAGCGCCGGCAGGTTGACGATGCCGTGCACGCCCGTAGCCTCGTCCACCTGGAACGGCGAGTGGCAGTACGCGTAGGGGATGCCTCTCCCGAGGAGGCCGAGCAGCTTGTTGAGGTACTCGCTCCAGGCGATGGAGACGGTCGCGGCGCCGATGGCGTACTCGAGGACCAGGTCCCACCCGATGATCCAGGCGACGAGCTCGCCCATCGTGGCGTACGAGTACGTGTACGCGCTGCCGGCGATGGGGATCGTCGAGGACAGCTCCGCGTAGCAGAGGCCGGCAAATGCGCAGCCCACTGCGGCGACGACGAAGCCCAGCGTGACCGAGGGCCCCGCGGCGTACGCGGCGGCCGCGGCCGTGCGGACGAACAGCCCCGCGCCGATGATCGCGCCGACCCCGAGGGCGACGAGTGCGCCGGGGCCGAGGGCACGACGGAGGCCGTGGTCGGAGTCGCTGGCCTCGGCTTGGAGCTGCGCCAGCGGCTTCCGCGCCCAGAGGTTCCCCATGAGAGGGGGCCTCTACCACAGATGCGCCGGAGGGCGCTCCCGCTTGCGCGCCGGCGACAAAGCCGTCATCTCTCCTTCGGGCAAGTGGCATCCCTGCGCGACACCATCCGCGAGCGCCTGTCCGCCGAGACCGGGCGCATCGCGAAGCAGGCGCCGGTCACGGTGGCCCTCTGCTACCCGTCGCCGTACCGGGTGGGCATGAGCTCCCTCGGCTACCAGCGGATCTACCGCTCGCTCATGGAGGCTCCGGGCCTGGCCTGCGAGCGCGCCTTCCTCGACGACGCCTGCGAGGGGGACGCGTCGCGCGCGCCGGAGCGACCGGTCACGTACGAGTCGCTGCGTGCGCTCGACGAGCACCCCGTGCTCGCGTTCAGCGTCGCCTACGAGCTCGAGATGGCAGGCGTCGTTCGCATGCTCCAGGCCGCGGGCATCCCGCCGCGCCGGCGTGATCGCGACGAGCGGCACCCGCTCGTGATCGCGGGCGGGCCGCTGACCTTCTCGAACCCCGCGCCGCTCGCCGCCCTCGTCGACGCGATCCTGGTGGGGGAGGCCGAGACGCGCGTGGTGGCGGCGATGCGGGCCGTCGAGGGCGCGGCGACGCGCGCCGCGCAGCTCGACGCGCTGGCGCGGATCCCGCACGTATTCGTGCCCGCGCTCCACGGCGTGCTGCCCCCTGTCGGCGCGGAGGACGACGCGGAGCTGCCGGCGTATTCGGTGATCCGTACGCCGCACACCGAGCTGTCGAACATGTTCCTCATCGAGACCGAGCGCGGGTGCTCGCGCGGCTGCGCGTACTGCGTGATGCGCCGGTCGACCAATGGGGGCATGCGCATCGTGCCGGGCGACGTGGTGCTCGCGGCGATCCCGGACGACGCGAAGCGCGTGGGCCTCGTGGGCGCGGCGGTGAGCGACCACCCCGAGATTGTCGAGATCGTCAACGCGCTGGCGGACCGAGGCCGCGAGGTCGGCCTCTCGTCGCTGCGGCCCGACAAGCTCGCGCGTTCCGAGGCGTTCGTCGCGGCGCTCGCCCGGGTCGGCTACCGCACGCTGACGACGGCGATGGACGGCACGAGCGCCCGCGTTCGGGCGCTCCTCGACCGGCGGGCCAAGGCCGAGCAGCTCGTCCGCTGCGCCGAGCTCGCGAAGAAGCACGGCATGGATCGCCTCAAGCTCTACCTGATGATCGGCGTCCCGGGAGAGACCGACGCAGACGTCGACGAGTGCGTCGCGTTCACCACCGAGCTGTCGCGCATCGTCCCGGTCGCCCTGGGGATCGCCCCCTTCTGCGCCAAGCGCAACACGCCGCTCGACGGGCAGCCGTTCGCCGGCATCGACGTCGTCGACGCTCGCCTCGAGCGCCTGCGGCGCGGGCTCCGGGGGCGCGCCGACGTCCGCGCGACGAGCGCGAAATGGGCGTGGGTCGAGTACGTGCTGGCGCAGGGCGGGGAGGCCGAGGGGCACGCGCTGGTCGACGCGGTCGCCGCCGGTGGCTCGTTTCGCGCGTACGCGCGCGCCTTCGAGGCGGCCGAGCGGACGCCTCGCCGGGCGCTGCGCCTCGCCTCGGCGTGACGGAGGCGCTGGCCTCAGAACACCAGCACGGGCGCCCGCCCGCCGACGTCGACCGCGCGCGCGAGCGCGGCGTGGTGGGCGCGCTTGGCCCAGCGCACGGCGTCGACGAGCGCGTTGCGATCCACGTCGCGACGGCGGCGCATCGCGAGCCGGCCCGCCACGAGCGCCGCGAACGTGCAGCCGGTGCCGTGCGCGCCGCCGCCCGGGATGCGCCGGGCGCGCAGCTCGACGACCTCGGCGCCGACGGCCAGGACGTCCGTGGCGCTGGCTCCGTCGAGGTGCCCCCCCTTCACGAGCGCCGCGAACGCGCCCTGCGCGACCAGCGCGCGCGCCGCGTCGTGCGCCTCGCCCTCGCTGCGGACCGGGCTGCCCAGGAGCGCCCCGGCCTCGGTCGTGTTGACGGTGACCAGGGTCGCGCGCGGCACGAGTTGCTCGCGGAGGGGCACGAGCGCGGTGCGGGCCAACAGGCGACCGCGTCCCCGCGACGGTAGCATCGGCGTGTCGACGACCACGGCGGCCTCCGGGTGACGCGACAGCAGGTGTGCGATGGCGGCGACGTTCGCGGCGCTGCCCAGCGCCCCGATCTTCACCGCGCGTACGCGCTGGTGTCGCAGGACCTCACCCGCCTGGGCGACGATCTCGCGCGGAGAGAGGGTGCGAGTCGCGCGCAGGCCGGACGTCGACTGCACCGTCGAGACGGCCACGACGGCCCCGCCGAACGCGCCCGCCGCCGCGATCGCGCGCAGATCGGCGATGACGCCCGCTCCGCCGCCCGGGTCGAGCCCGCCGATCGCGAGCACGCACGGGAGCGCCACCCTCATAGGGCCGGGATTAGCGTGATTGACACGCCAAAGCGAGCGCTGCTACCCCGGTAGAGCCCATGCGCGTGCGCCTTGCGGTCGTCGCCGCTCCCCTCGGGCTCGCGCTCACCTTGGCCGCAGCGTCCGCGCGGGCGCAGTGCGTCGACGAGGAGCTGAAACAGGAGCTCGTCGGCGGCCGCCACTACCGCGGCGTGCAGGAGCGCCTCTTCACCAAGGCGTTCCGCCACGAGCTCTCGGTCCTGGGCGGCTGGTACGCCTCGGACCTGTACTCGAGCAGCTGGCTCGCCGGTGGCGCCTACACCTTCCACTTCAGCGAGGACCTGGGCCTCGAGGCCAGCGTCGCGTTCACGCAGTTCCACAGCGCGGTCACCGACTCGTACGAGCGGCGCTACCCGCAGATCCAGGTGCTCAGCAACCCCAGCGCGCCGGGGCGCCTGTACTTCGGGCACCTCGTCTACTCGTTCGCGTACGGCAAGCTGCGCTGGTTCGGCGACGGCATCAGCCGGTTCGATCTCAACGCGGCGTTCGGCGCCGGCGTGACCGACGACTCGACCTCGCGTGGCGCGACGGCCAGCGCCGGGCTCGGCGCCAAGTTTTACCTCGGCAAGTGGTTCGCCGTGCGCTTCGACGTGCGCGATCACGTGCTGCGCGAGGTGCTCGTCGGCGACGAACACCTGGTCAACGACATCCTCGTCACGCTGGGCGCGAGCGTGTTCGTCCCCTTTGGCGGGTGATAGGCTGCCGGACCATGCCGCGTAGGGGCTTGGCGCTGGGCGGGGTCGTGACCGCCGGGCTGGTTCTCGCGACGCTCGCGTTCGCGCAGCCGCATCCGAGGCCGGGGCGGCCAGTGCCGGGCAAGCCCAGGGCGTCGGCGGGGTCGGCAGCGGACGCGTCCGAAGCCCGCAGCGCCCCGTCCGCGGCGGCCAGCGCGTCCCCCCCACCTGCCTCGGCGGACGCGGGGCCCGTGCCGCCGCCGCCCGCGCCGGCCGGGAGTGGCGGGCCACTCTCCCCGCTGAACCCCGCTCCGAACGAGTTCTCCGACGGCGGAGCTCCGCCGACGACGATCGACTACGACCGGTTGCTCGCCGATGTCGCCGCCCTCCGGGCGCGCATCGCCGCGGTGGGCGACACGATGTACCGCACCAAGATCGCCATCTCGCTCGAGACCCGCGGCGACCACGGGCGGATCGCCGGGCTCTCGGTCTTGCTCGACGACGGCGTGGTGTGGACGGCCCCCGCGTCGTTCCGGGCGGACGACACGACCCGGATCTACGAGCACTCGGTGGCCCCGGGCCACCACGCCGTGACCGTCGAGGTCGAGCGGCGCGACGACCGTGACGACACCTTCCGCTCGACGCAGCGCTCGCGCTTCGTGGTCGACATCCCTGCCGACCGGAGCCTCGCGGTCTCCTTCAAGCTCCGGGACGACTCGAACATCGGCGGCGATTTTCGCAGCGACCGCAAGGGCGAGTACGACCTTCGCGTGCGCATGCGCGCCCAGGCGTACGAGCCCGGGAAGTAGCGAGGCATGAAGGCGCTCGTCTGCCGCGCGTTCGGATCGATCGAGTCTCTCACCGTCGATGACATGCCCGATCCCTCCCCGCTGGCGGGGCAGGTCGCCGTGGGCGTTCGCGCGTGCGGCGTGAACTTCCCGGACGTGCTCATCGTGCAGGGCAAGTACCAGTTCAAGCCGCCGCTGCCGTTTTCGCCCGGGGGCGAGGTGGCCGGCTTCGTCGAGGCCGTCGGCGCCGGCGTCGAGGGCTTCCACGTCGGCGATCGCGTCGTCGCCATCGCGGCGTGGGGCGGGATGGCGGAGAAGGTCGCCGTCGATGCGTCGCAGGTGCTGCACATGCCCGACGGCGTCGATTTCGTCACGGCGTCCTGCGTGTGCTCCGCGCACGGGACGACGCTCTACGCGCTGCGCGAACGCGCCCGCCTGCGCGCGGGCGAGACGTTGCTCGTGCTCGGCGCCGCGGGGGGGCTGGGGCTGTCGGCGGTGCAGCTCGGCAAGCGCCTCGGCGCGCGCGTCATCGCCGCCGCGTCGACGCCCGAGAAGCTCGCGACGTGCCTGCGCAACGGCGCAGACCTGGCGATCGACTACTCGCGCGAGGACCTCAAGGCGCGCGTGAAGGAGCTGACCGGCGGCGCTGGCGCGGACGTCATCTACGATCCGGTCGGCGGCGCCTACACCGAGCAGGCGCTGCGTGCCATCGCTTGGGACGGGCGCCTTCTCGTGATCGGGTTCACGGCGGGGGAGATCCCGCGTATCCCGGTCAACCTCGTGCTGCTCAAGAGCTGCTCGGTCGTGGGCGTCTACTGGGGCATGGCGCTCATGCGCGACCCGCCTCACGGGCGGGCCATCCTCGAGGAGGTCCTCCGCAGCGTGAAGGACGGCAGCCTGCTACCCCACGTCCACGTCCGCGTGCCGCTCACGCGGGCGCTCGACGCCCTGCGCGCGATCGAGGAGCGGCGAGTCCAGGGCAAGGCCGTCGTCGTCGTGGGGGGAGAAGCGTGAAGCGCCTCTGCCTGCTGCTCGCCGGGGTGCTCCTCGGCTCGACGGCCTGGGCCCAGGCGCCGGCGTCGGCCCCTGCGGCCGCGTCGCCGCCTGCCGCCCCCGCCTCGGC
>JAJYCT010000384.1 GCA_021778125.1 Myxococcales bacterium | reverse complement strand
TCGACGCTGCGCAGCGCCTCAAGAGAGGATGGATCGGCATCGACATCACGCACCTCGCCGTCACACTCATCCGCAACCGACTCGACACGGCCTTTCCCGGCATCAAGTACAAGGTCGTTGGCGAGCCAGAAGACCTCGCTGGCGCCCATGCGCTCGCTGATTTCGACCCGTACCAGTTCCAGGGGTGGGCGCTCCATCTCGTTGGAGCTCGACCCGTCGGGGAGGCAACGGGCAAGACCGGAAAGAAAGGTCAGGACCGTGGCCCGACTGCGGAAATGCGCCGCGAGGCACGAAGCGCTGGCAAGTGGAAGTCGGAGACCTGGCATCGCGAGTACGACCGCATCCAGATCATCACCGTGGAGGATGCGTTCGGCGGCAAGCGCGTCGAGTACCCCGGCTGTTCCGTTGCACCCAAGAAGTCACCGAATCGACGTTCCGGTTGCACGCTTTGTGACGTAGCGTGAGCGTGCCGTGACGCCCACCTGAACGGCGCGGCGCCGGCGCTCGTGTCGGGCGGCCAGCAGGCTGCCGGTGGTAGCCTCGGGCACGAACGATCGATCTCCCGATAGGGCGAAGCCCCCGGCTGGCACCGAGGGCTTCGCGGCGTGCGGCTCGCAAGCGCGTTGTCGGCACGCCTTGGTTCAAGGCGATGAATGTCTACCACGCCGAGGCGCCGGGCGTACGGCGCCGTCCGTTCGTCAGGGTGGCCTACCTCCCCGGCGGCGAGTCTGGCTGGAGTCCGAGTTCTCTGCCCGACCGCTGCCCCCTGTTGATCGACGCCACGTCCGTCGCGTGCAGCGTCCACGTGGACCACGTCCGCAAGCGCAAGACCGGCACGTGCCTCTCGCTGGTGGTGATGCGCTGTCGGCGGCACGGCTGCGCGTTCACGCTCTACCCTTGCGGGTTCGCGCCGTACGCGCGCGTACCGATCGCGCCCGTCGATCCGCGAGGTACCCCGGTGATCGCGCGGGTCGAGGGTGACCGCATCGAGGAGCCTCTCGCTGCGTGGCGGGGAACGCCCTTCGAAGCGGCCTTGGACGCCGCGAGGGGGACCGCCTGGCCTCGCAGCGAAGGCCGCACGAAGGGCGCGACGCGCTGGTGGCGCACGCAAGGCCGGTGGATCGGACTCGCCGCGCTCCTGGTCGGTCTCGTCGCGCTCGCAAGCGATCCGGTGGCTGTCGCGGCGCAGTTGAACGTTCCCGCGCTGACCATGCGAGACGCCTCCCAGGCCTACGCCGCAGCGCGTGGCTATCGGGCCCGCGGCGCCGTGATCGTCCATGTGCTCTCGTTGCTCAAGCCCTCTCGACGGACGGCCGAGCGCCTGTTCGCAAGTGGCGCACACGCCGGTCGCTGGGGCGCGCCGCTCTCGTGGGACCCGATCGCGCACAGGCTCCGGCCCTGTGCGTTCCGGGCGAGCGGCGTGCCGCCGTAGCGCGTCCCTGGCGGCTCTCCCCGAGCGCCACGACTTCGCGACGGGGCTTATTTCCTGCGGTGGATCTATGGAGAGGGCACCACGATGAAGCGCCCGAAGCCCACTGCCGCGACGCCCGATCCGACCCGGCTCCCGTCCCGAACGGCCCTCTTCCGGCACCACGTGATCTCCGAGGTCGAGGCGCGGGTGCTCGGAGGCGAGGCGCTCGTGGACGCCGTCCTCGCCATCGCCGCGGAGGCGCACCCGCTCGAGAAGGGTCGCATGCGCACCGTGAGTGCGCGCACCCTGTACCGCTGGCGCGCCTTGTGGACGAGCGGGGGTCTCGTGCTGCTCGAGCCCGCGGCGCGAAGGCGCACGACCACATCCATCGCGCTTCCGCCGCCGCTCGTGGACTTCCTGCGCGTCGAGAAGGGACGCGATCCCGAGGCGAGCGTTCCAGAGTTGTTGCGTCGTGCCGCGCTCTCCGGCCTGATCGAGGATGCGCTCTCGGTCGATCGCGTGACGGCGTGGCGGGCGTGCCGGCGCATGGCGCTCCCGCTCGGAGGCAAGCAGTCCAAACGCGCCGCGGACGCGCGCCGGTTTGCCTTTCCGCACCGCATGATGATGGTGTTCGCGGACGGCAAGTACTTCCGCGCTGGTGCGCGCCGCACCAGACGCATCGCGCTCTTCTTCATCGACGACGCCACGCGGCGTGTCCTCGGCGTGGTCGTCGGTCCGAGCGGCGAGTCGAGCGCGCTTTTCCTGCGAGGCCTCTACGAGGTCGTCCGCCGATTCGGTCTCATGGACGTGGTCTTCCTCGATCGGGGTCCGGGCTTCATCGCCGATGACACGCGCCGCGTGCTCGTCGCGCTTGGAAAACACCTGGTCCTCGGGCGCGCGCGCTATCCCCAGGGTCACGGGAAGATCGAGAGATTCAATCAGACCGCCTGGGACGACGTGCTCCGCGGCTTCGACGGCGCCGTCGAAATCGACGACGCCTGCGGGGCGCTCGAGCTGCGTCTCGGACACTACATCGAGGAGCAGTACAACCTTCGTCCGCACGAGTCGCTCGGCGGCGTGTGCCCCCGCGCACGCTGGGACGCGGACGAGCGCGCGCTCGTGTGGCCCGAGAGCGACGCGGCGCTGCGGGAAGCGTTCGTCCTGCCCGAGTCCCGCAAGGTCTCCGGCGACCACATCGTCAAGTGCAGCGAGATCGCCTACGAGGTGCCGCGCGGCCTGCGCCTCACCTGGATCGTCGTGCGACGCAACGTCCTCGACGGCACCGTGAGCATCTCCCACGAGGGCAAGCTCGTACGCCTGCACCCCGTGGATCTCGCAGCCAACGCGACGGCCGGCCGCGCGCGCGGCGAGATCGATCCGGAGCCTGAACGCACGCCGCCGGTGACCGCCGCGGCGATGGCGTTCCTGCGTGACCTTGGACCCGTTGTCACTTCGGACGGCGGGTGCCCCGATCCCATCGACCCCATCGACCCCATCGACCCGGAGGATGACGACCATGGATGTCCGTAGTGCATTCGGCTGCCACGCGATTCCCTTCACCCGCGAGATTGCCGCGAGCGATCACTTCGTCCTGCCCTTCTACGAGCAGGCTCGCGAGAGCCTGCGACGCACGATCGAGATGCGCATGAGCGCCGTGCTCCTCGCGCCCGCCGGAACCGGCAAGACCGCGCTCCTGCGCGGGCTCCTCGCCGACCTGCCCGAGGCCCGCTACCAGGTGCGCGTCGTCAAGGTGTGCGATCTCGGCAAGCGCGATCTCTGTCGCGAGGTCGCCCGCGCCGTCGGCATGGCGCCGACGGGGACGTACCCCGCGCTCGTCCACAAGCTCCAGGAGCGCTTCGAGCACGAGTCGAGCAACGACGGCCTGCGACCCGTGATCGTCTTCGACGACGCCCACGACCTGCGCGCCGACGTGCTCGCGCTCCTGCGCGTTCTGACCAACTTCAAGATGGACAGCCGTCTCGTGCTGAGCGTCGTGCTCTCGGGGCAGACCGCGCTCCGCAAGATGCTCGAATCGGACGAGCAACTCGCCGTCACACGACGCCTCGCATGCACCGTCACGCTGCGACCGCTCACGCGCGAGGAGACCCTCGCGTACCTCGATCACCGCCTGCGCATCGCGGGGGTCTCCGCCTCGCCCTTCGATCAAGGCGCCGTGGACGCGATGTACGAGATCAGCCGCGGAAACCTCCGTGCGCTCGACGGCCTCGCGCTCGAGGCGATGCAACTCGCCGCGCGCGCGGGCCAGCAGACCGTTGGGAGCAACCAGGTCCTCACCGCGAGGAGGAATCTGTGGCCGTAGCCTCGGCGGCCGAGACGGAGCTTCCGGCCGTGCAGGTCGCCGAGATCCCGACGGCGCCCGTCGGCGAACGGTGGATCGTGCGCGGCATCTGGACCCGCGAGGGCGTGGGCTTCATCGGCGGCCTGCCGAAGGTGTGCAAGAGCTGGCTCGGTCTGGACATGGCCGTCTCGGTCGCGTCCAAGACGTCCTGCCTCGGGCGCTTCGCGATCGAGGACCCGGGCTCCGCGTTGGTCTACCTCGCCGAAGACGCGCTCCCGGCGGTGCGCGAGCGCATCGCAGGGATCTGCCGGCACAGGTCGCTCGCCCTCGGAGCGCTGCCGCTGCACGTGATCACCGCGCCGTCGGTGCGCCTGGACACCGCCGCCGATCAGCAGCGCCTCGCGGCGACGCTCGCGCGTCTGCGACCAAGGCTGCTCCTGCTCGACCCGCTGGTGAGACTGCACTCCCTCGACGAAAACTCCTCGACGGAGATCTCCGCGCTGCTCGGGTTTCTGCGCGAGATGCAGCGCGTCCACCGCGTCGCGGTGATCCTCGTCCACCACCTCGGAAAGCGCGCAGGCGCACAGCTCGGACAGGCCCTTCGCGGATCGGGGGACCTGCACGCCTGGGCCGACGACAACGCGTTTCTCGTGCGCCACGAGGGACGCCTCGAGCTTACCCTCGAACACCGCGCGGCACCCGCCGGCGAGGCCATCGCGCTGCGCCTCGCGTCGGCCGCGGACGGCGGCGCCGTGCATCTGGAGGTCGTCGACGGCGACTCGTCCGACGTCCCCGCCGACGCTCTCCCGCCGATTCCGTTGCCCGACCAAATCCTCGACGCGCTCCGGCGGAGCGACCAGCCCCAGTCGCGAGGGGCGTTACGCGAGCGCCTCCGCGTCAACAACGCCCGCCTCGGCGACGCGCTCACCGAGCTCGAACACCAGGGTCGTGTCGTGCGAACGAACGACGGCTGGAAGCTCCCGCGCGCCGGGCAACCCTCCCTCTTCGACGACCGCACTGACCCGTGACGTCTCGGCCGCGTTCCGTTCCGAGCAAGCCCCAGGGCGCGCACGGAACGGAACGCGGAACGATCACGGCACTCGGCGCCGTCACGCACCCACAGACGCGTCGGTGTCATTCCCAGCGAAACCGCCCTGTGTCATTTGGCGGGAAACGCAACAGCGTGTCTCGCGCGTCATGTCGGTCTCACGATCCAGGTCCGTCATCACCACGAGGTCGCGTCGGACCTTTGGCCGTGCCACCATCGGCAGACCGAACCGCCACAGCGACGCCCCGACACGCACGAGACGCGCGACGAACGTGACGATGAGGCGAGAGTTTGTCGGCCACTTGCTGTTCCGAGCCACGTGTGTGCTGTCCTGAAGCATCTCCCGAAAGTCGTCCCACTGAAGGTGCAGCACCATCGCGATCTGCTCGTCGAGGATGCGTTGCCGCGTAGCGTTGGTCACGGCATTCACGAGTTCGGTCAGGGTGCTGGCCTTGGGCCCGTCCACATGGAGGTTCGC
>JAJYCT010000383.1 GCA_021778125.1 Myxococcales bacterium | reverse complement strand
GCTGTCCGTCTCGCGCGCCAGCGGGGCGAGGGCGAGGCGGCGCAGCGGCTCGAGCAGGCGCGCCTCGTCGCCACGCGCGCCCTGCGTGACGGCGCGCCGCCCGAGCATCGCGCCTCGCTCGCGGCGGTTCCGTGGGCACGCACGCCGGCCGCGGCCGGGGCCGACGTCGCCTTCTCGCCGGCGCAGGTCGCGCAGCTGGAGTCGATCGTTCGCGCCCTGTCGTCGCGCGACCGGCTCCGGTCGCTGCTCGAGCAGGTCCTCGACACGCTGGTCCTGTGGACGGGCGTCGAGCGCGGGCTGCTCCTTCTGCGGGCACCGGACGGCCGGCTCGTCCCGCGGGCCGCCCGCAACCTCGCGCGCCACGACCTCACGGGTGAGCAGCTCGCCCTGTCGCAGACGATCGCGCGCCGGGCCATCGAGGAGGGGGACGCCGTCGTCGCCACCGACGCCTTCGCGACGCTGGGAGACCTGCACGCTAGCGTGCACGCGCTGCGCCTTCGCAGTGTCCTGGCCGTACCGCTCATGGCCCGCGGCGAGACCCTCGGCGTCGTCTACCTCGACGATCGCGGGCGCAAGGGCGCCTTCGGGCGGCCCGAGCTCGCGTGGGTGCGGGTCGTAGCGTCCCAGGCGGCGATGGCAATCGCGGACGCCCGCGACGCGGTCCTCCTGCGCCGCGCGGTGCGGCGCGCCGAGCGGGCGCGCGCGCGGCTCGAGGCGCTGCTGGGAGAGCGCGAGGCGGAGCTCGACGTCACGCGTACGCAGCTCGACCTCGCGCGCGAGCGGCGCGACACGCGCTATGCCTACGATGAGATCGCGGGCCGGAGCGAGCCGATGCGCTCGCTGCTGCGCCTGGTCGACCGGGTGACGCCGAGCGACGTGCCGGTTCTCATCCTGGGCGAGAGCGGGACGGGCAAGGAGCTCGTCGCGCGCGCCATGCACGAGAACGGCCCGCGCGCCCGCCGCGCGTTCGTGGGCGAGAACTGCGCGAGCGTGCCCGAGCCGCTGCTCGAGTCCACGCTCTTCGGCCACGTGAAGGGAGCCTTCACCGGCGCCTCCGCCGCGCACGCGGGGCTCCTCGACGTGGCCGACGGCGGCACGCTGTTCCTCGACGAGATCGGCGAGATGCCCCTGTCGATGCAGGCCAAGCTGCTGCGCGTGCTGCAGGACGGGCAGGTGCGTCCCGTCGGTAGCGATCGCTCCCGGCGCGTGGACGTGCGCGTCGTCGCGGCGACGCACCGCGATCTGGCTGCCATGGTCGCCGCCGGGACGTTCCGCGAGGACCTCTTCTACCGCCTGGACGTCATCACGCTGCGCGTGCCGCCGCTGCGCGAGCGCGCCGAGGACATCCCGCTGCTCGTCGAACACTTCCTGCGCAAGCACGCCGCGGGGCAGAATGTGCGCGTGACGCGCGCCGCGATGGCCCGGCTCGTCGCCTCGCCGTGGCCGGGTAACGTCCGGCAGCTCGAGAACGAGGTGCGCCGCGCCCTGGTCATGAGCGACGGCGTCATCGACGTCGGCGAGCTGTCGGCGGAGCTCGCGCGCGGCGGCGTCGGCGCGCCCCGGGCCGCGGGGCTCGACCTGCGCGCCCGCATCGACGCGCTCGAGTCGGAGCTCGTCGGCGAGGCTCTCCAGAAGACGCGCGGCAACCAGACGCGCGCCGCGGAGCTGCTCGGCCTCTCGCGCTTCGGGCTGCAGAAGATGATGAAGCGCCTCCAGATCAAGGCGCCCGTGGCGCGGTGACTGAGCCTCGACAGGCCCCGGCTCGAAATCGCTCAGGCTCACGCCGTGCTCGGCGCTAGCCTCGGCAACGTGGTGCGCCGTACCCCTCGCGTCCTCGCGCTCGTGGGGGCGGGGGCGGCCGTTCTCGTCTTCTTCGGCGACTCGATCCGGAGCGCGAGCGCCGACCTCGCGCACCACGTCGTCCTCGTCGCTCGCCTGGTGGCCGACGGCCACCTGCCGGGCAGGCACGACGCGAACCTCGGCGAGATGGCGGTCTACCCGCCGCTCAGCCACGTCGCGGCGGCCGTTCTCGCGTGCGTCGTCGGGTCGTCGCTCCGGGCCGTCGTGATCACGGCGCTGGTGTCGCTCGTCGTCCTGTGGGCGAGCCTGGGCACGATCGTCCAGAGCCTGCCTCCCCGGGCGCGGGCGCTGGCGTCCGCGCTGCTCCTCGGCCTGGTGCTCGCCAACTGGGGGATTTTCCACTTCGAGCTCTTCGGGAGCGAGATCGTCCGGACGTTCTTCTTCGCGCAGCTTGCTGGGCAGGCCCTCGTGGTCGCGGCGCTCGTCGTCGCGCTGCACGCCGAGCGGCGCGGCGTCCGGCCGCTCGTTCGGTATGTCGCGCTCGGCGCGACCGCGCTCGTCGCCGAGTGGGTGCACCTCCTGCCCGCCGTCGAGCTGGGGGGGGCGCTCGGCGTGCTCGTCCTGGTGGAGGCATGGAACGCGCGGCGGTCGCTTGACGGGCGCGCCGTGGCCGCCCGGACCGCGGTCGTCGCCGTCACCGCCCTCGTCGGGTTCTTCCACCCGAGCGCCGCGGCGATGCGGACGATCTCGTCGCACGACGGCGCGCTGGCGCTGGTGCACGTGACGGGGCTGGGGTCGATCCTGCGCCTCTGCGAGATCGTGGGGGCGCTGTCGTTCGTCCTCCTCGTGCGCTGGCTGCATGCGCCGTCGCCGGAGGCGCGCCGCCAGACCGTCGCGGCCAAGTACCTCGGCGCCCTCGGGATGGCCGTGGCCGTCGCGGCGCTGGCGCAGATGCTCGCGCTGGCCCTGCACGCAGGCTCCGAGTACGCGTGCCGGAAGTACGTGTTCGGCCTGCAGACCCTCGCCGCGGTCGAGGGCGCGACGCTCGTGCCGCTCCTGCTGAAGGGCCGATGGCTCGACGAAGGCCCCGACGTCGCCCGGGCGTGGCTCTCGGCGAGCGACGCCGTGCTGCCGGCCTTGCTCGTCCTCGCCGGGTGCTCCAGCGCCTTCCGGTACCCGGAGACCGCCAGTGTCGCGCGCGTCGTCGCCCTCGAGAAGGACGCCGCGCAGCTCCGGACCGAGCCGCCCGGCGGCGCGTCGGGGCGCTACGACTATGCGATCGCCATCGAGGGTGTGCCGAACCTTGTCGACTACCTGCTGACGATCGGCGTGCTGCACGCGCCGCGGGCCAAGAACGCACTCGACATCTTCATGGGCCGGCCGCTCAGCGAGCCGGAGCGCGTCGGGCGCGTCGTCACCTCCCTCGGCAACAGGGCGTGGGACCGGGCGGACTGCCGGTTAGGCACGCCCGCGGGCTCGCTCGTCGCGGTCGACGGACGGTGCCTCGTCGACCGCATGAGGTCCCCGCGCTGCGCGGGGGAGATCGACTTCTCGAGCGAGGGGGACCTGCGGTCGACCTACCCCGTGACCGGGTTCAGCGTGGGCGAGCGTGGGGGACGCTGGAGCGACGGCAACGAGGCCACCTTCTCGTGCAGCCTGCCGCCGGCCGGCGAGCCGCGGCCCGCGCACCTGTACCTGCGGACGCGCGGGTTCGTGCTCCCGGCCCATCCGCAGCAACGGCTGCTCATCTCGGTCAACGGCGGCCCGCCGCAGCGGTTCGCGTACGAGTACCCCGACGCCCAGCTCGTGATCGATCTCGACGTGTCCCGGGTGAGCGGCGATTCGCTCCGGCTGCGGTTCACGCTCCCGGACGCCGTCGCGCCCGGCGATGTCGGCGCGAGCGAGGATCCGCGGCGGCTCGGGATGCTGCTGCAGTCGATGCGGTTCGAGTGAGCCTCGCGTCGCGAGCTCACACACGCGCCTGGATGACGCCCCGCCGGCCGTCGACGCGCCAGCGCGGATCGCCCGCGGTGAGCCGTTCGGCCAGGCCTCTCGGCAGGCCGAGCACCGCGTCGCTCTTCATCGTCCGGGCGCACGCGACCCTCGCCGCGAGCGCCGGCGCGGCGCTCGCGAAGGGCTCGTCGGCAGGCCAGAGGGCGTCGCCCGCCAGGCGGCGGTAGTTGGCGTCGCCCTTGAGCAGGACGAGATCGGCGCCCTCCAGCGCCTGCGTGAGGTGCGGCGGCGCCTCGGCGAGGAAGCGCGGCCCGCTCCAGAACGGATCCGGCGCGAGCTCGAGGCGCCCCGCGTCGAAGGCGTCTCTCAGGCGGCGCGCGAGCGCGGCCACGCCCCCGCCGCGCGAGGTCATGCGCGCGAGCAGGTGCCACACGTCCGCCGCGAGCGCGTCGCTCACGAACATCGGCTGCATCTTCACGTGGAGCGTCACGCGCGACGCCGGGTCATCGAGGACCGCGCCGACCAGGGCGAGATCGAGCGCGAGCTCCGTCCCGGTGTTGTCGGCGACGAGGTGCACGGCCGCGCCCCTCGCCGCCAGCCACGGCACGATCGCGTCGCGCTGGTCCACGAGCAGATCGTCGTCGTGTCGCTCGCGCGTCGCGGCGACGGCGTAGCTCAGGTCGACGCGGTTGCCCCAGAGGCACTCATCGAGCAGCGCGTGCAGGCGCTCTTCGCGCGGCCCGTCCGCGGCGAGGGCCGCCTCGAGCCGCGTCCAAGGCCTCTCCCTGGCGAGCTCCTCCGCCTTCGCGGGGGCGAACGGATCGCGCCCCGTCTCCCAGAAGCGGCACCGCGTCGAAAGCTCGCGGTAGACGGCGAGCTCGGCGAAGAACCACTCCGCGTTCAGCCACGACTCGCGAGCGTGCGCGGCGTGCGCCGCGGTCCACGCCTCGACGTCGGGCGCGGGCGCGCGAGGCACGGGCAGCGGCGCGTCCCCCTCGATGTCGACCACGAGCGCCTCGATGGCGTCGCGAACGCCGGCGGCATAGTCGGGGTTGCAGTCGAGGACTTCGCGCAGGATGCGCGGCACGCGCACCCGCATGCTGGTGTGCGCGAACTCATTCGAGCCGTCGGTCCGTATCGGGGGCGGTGACTTCACGATGCGGACGATAGCGTCGTCCGGGCGCTACTTCTTCTTCACCGCCGCGCGGATGGCGTCCATCAGCGGATCGCCTCCGCCCGAGGCGGGCGGGTTCGCCGGTCGAGGCGCGACGGGGCGCGACGGTACCGCGGCCTTCTGGGGCTTCTCTTCGTCCACGGGGGCAGCGCGTGGCGCGACCGCGTGCCCCGCCGGGCGCTTCTTGCGCGCCGGGAGAAGCTCGGGCGCCGACACGACGACGACCGGGGGCGCACTCGCAAACGGCGCCGACGCCGGCGCCGCGATCGCCGGTGCCGGGGGCACCGGCGCGGGCTCCGGCGCGGAGACCG
>JAJYCT010000382.1 GCA_021778125.1 Myxococcales bacterium | reverse complement strand
GGGCTGGCACGTGCCAGCCCTGCTCGTACTGCGCCGCCTGCCCTTCGGGGATGCCGGAGTGGATGAGGGCGATCTCGCAGCCGCCCGGGGCCTCGAGCAGGTGGACCTCGAGGCGCGAGTCGGCGTGGCCGAGCGGGAAGTCGGTGGACCGCCACGACTGCACGATGCGCCGCGCGGGCTCGAGCTCGAGGTTCTTGCCGCTGATGTAGCCGTCCCACGCCGAGTAGTCGCCGCCGAGGGCCGGATCGACGACCGCGGGGCTGCCTGTCATGCGCGCGTGCTCGCGCGAGTCGAGCCACGCGGCATAGACGCGATCGGCGGACACGGGCAGGACCGCCGCGATGCGCACGGTTTCGAGGGCCATGGCCCTCATGCTACCCGTTCTCCATCCTCCATGGATCGGATGGATCGCGCAGGCATCGTCGCCCTCGACCGGGCCCACGTTTGGCACCCCTACACGCCTATGGACGAGTGGCCGACGGTGGATCCCATCGTCGTCGCCCGCGCCGCGGGGGCCTGGCTCGAGGACGTCGACGGGACGCGCTATCTCGACGGCAACGCCTCGTGGTGGGTGGCCGCCCTCGGCCACGGTCACCCCCGCCTCCTGCGAGCGATGCGCGAGCAGGCCGAGACGCTCGCGCACTGCGCGCTGGCCGGCATCGCCCACGAGCCCGCCGCCCGCCTGGCCGCCGAGCTCGTGGAGCTCGCGCCGCGCGGCCTCACGCGCGTGTTCTTCACCGACGACGGGTCGACGGCCATCGACGCGGCCGTCAAGATCTGCGCCCAGGGGTGGCGCCAGCTCGGCGCGCCCGGCAAGACGCGCTTCGTCGCGCTCGAGGGGGCCTTCCACGGCGATACCGTGGGGGCCACCAGCCTCGGCGGCGTCGAGGTCTTCAGGCGCCCGTACGCGGGGGTCACCTTCGAGTGCGTCCACGTCCCCTTCCCCGCCGCGAGCGCGTACGACCAGGCGTTCTCCGCGATCGGGCGCCTGCTGCGCGAGCAGGGCTCGTCGATCGCCGCCGTCTTCGTCGAACCCGTCGTGCAGGGCGCGGCCGGGATGCGCACCTACGATCCGCGCTTTCTGCGCGAGCTTCGCGCGCTCTGCGACGCGCACGACGTGTGGCTCGTGGCCGACGAGGTCTTCACGGGCTACGGCCGCACCGGCCCGATGTGGGCCTGCGAGCACGCCGGCATCACGCCGGACATCATGTGCATCGGCAAGGCCTTCTCCGCGTACTTGCCGATGGCGGCGGTCCTCGCGAGCGAGCGCGTCTTCGCGGCGTTCGGGGGGGGGCGCGACCGGGCGCTCCTGCACGGGCACACGTTCTGCGGCAACCCGCTCGGCGCGACGCTCGCGCGCGAGGTCCTGGCGATCTACCGCGACGAGCGCGTCCTCGAGGGCGTGGCCCGCAAGGCGCCCGTCATCGCGCGCGCGTTCGAGCGGCTCGCGGAGCTGCCCGGGGTGGCCCGCGTGCGCTCGGTCGGCATGATCGGCGCGGCGGATCTGCGCGCCGCGCAGGACGGCTACCTCGGCGACGTCGGCTGGCGCGTCTACGACGAGGCGCGCCGGCGCGGCGCGTACCTGCGGCCGCTCGGCAGCACGGTGTACGTGTGCCCGCCGCTCAACGTCGACGACGCCGACCTCGCACGCCTGCTCGCCATCCTCGAGGAGAGCGTGCGGGCCGTCACCTCGCCGTGACGACGACCTTGCCCTTGAACATCCCCATGCCGCACTGAAACGCCAGCGTCTTCGCGGAGTCGGTCGGCACCTCGACGCGCACGACCTGGTCGAGCGGGAGCTTCTGCTCGATCTTCAGGTCCGGGAACACGACGTCGGTCGCGCACGTGTCGTCGGAGGTGCGGAGGAACGAGACGGTCGTGTGCGAGCCGGGGCCGCCCGCGGGCAGCTGCAGCGTCGACGGCTGGAAGCCGCGCTCGCTGGCCGTCACGTCCGCCAGGGGCCCGCTGCTCTTCTTGCTGCACGCCGCCAGCAGGGCGAGCGCCGACACCGCCAGGACACGTTGGACGCGGGACATGGCCCATGGATATAGAGCAAACGCGGCCGCCGATCACCGCGCGAACGCCCAGGGCACCGCCGCGCAGGCGATCGCGATGGCCGCCGCGCTCGACAGGATCCCCAGGACGATGGGCAGCGCGACGCGCCGCTGGGAGATCTGCGCGTAGCGCATGAAGGCCATGAGCAGCCACGGCCCGATCACCGGGGTCAGGAGCATCGTCAGCCAGAAGCTCCCGCGCGACGCGGTGAGGCGCTCGACGTGGGGGCTCCGCATTCGCTGGAGAAGGCGGTTCCACGCGCCGATCCGCACGAGCTGCGTCCACCCGAGGTCCACGGCGAGGACCGGCACGTAGGCGAGAGGAGTGCCCGCCAGCACGGCGAGCCAGCCCGGGTACCGGAGCTCGAAGACTGCGAACGGGATAGAGACGACCAGGCCGCCGATCGGGTTCATCGAGAGCGTGACGAACGCCCAGTCGCCGGGGCCCACCCCGGGAAGGATAGCTCTTCGAGGGCGACGGGCCACGCGCGGGCCGAGGGCTCCGAGGCTCCGAGGGGGCTCCGCCCCCCGCAGGCGCGGAAAACTGCCGCAAGGCGCGACGCGCGGGCCGCGCCGGACGCGTTTCGGCTTCCGCGAGCGGAGAAGGTCATCTAACTCTCGGGGCCCCGACCATGCGAGGCCCCATGACCTTCCGTTCGTTGTCCGTGCTCGGCGCGTTCGCCCTCGGCGCCCTGGTCCTCGGCCCCGTCGCCTGCGGCAGCAGCGGGAGTAGCAGCGGGAGCGGAGGCGGCTCGAGCTCCGGCAGCAGCAGCGGAAGCTCCGGCGGCTCGAGCTCCAGCGGCAGCTCCGGCGGCAGCAGCGGAAGCTCGAGCGGCTCGAGCTCCGGCGGCAGCTCCGGCGGCAGCAGCGGAAGCTCGAGCGGCGGCTTCCCGGCCGGCACGGTGTGCAACGCCAGCGGCACGCCGCGGACCCCGCCCGCGACGATCAAGCACATCATCGCGATCCTGTTCGAGAACAAGAACTACAGCTCGGTGAACGGCTCGTCGAACGCGCCGTACCTCAACTCGCTCGCGACCCAGTGCGGCATCGCGACCGCGTACAACGACGACTGCTTCGCCAGCAACGAGGTGTCGCTGCCGCACTACCTGGCGCTCACCTCGGGCTCCAACTGCGACACGGGCCTCGACCAGTCGGGCTCGGGCTGCATCACCGACGACAACGACGCCACGTCCCACACGCTGTCGACCGCCTCGATCTTCGGGCAGGTGACGTCGTGGAAGTCGTACCTGGAGGACATGCCGAGCGCGTGCGACCCGTCCTCGAGCGGCCTGTACGCGTGCAAGCACAACCCGGCCGCCTACTACACGGCGCTGTCGAGCTGCTCGGCGAACGACGTGCCCATCACCGGCCTGTCGTGTGACTCGAGCAACACGATGACCGGCTGCACGCCCGCGCCCATCAACGCGTTCACGAGCGACCTCGCGAACGACACGCTCGCCCAGCTGACCTTCATCTCGCCGAACGTCGACAACGACATGCACAACGGCACGGTCACGCAGGCCGACAACTGGCTGTACACGTACATGCCGCTCATCCTGCAGTCGCCGGCGTACCTGCGCGGCGACGTGGCCGTGCAGCTGCTCTGGGACGAGCAGAGCACCTCGACGTTCGGGGGCGCGACGCCCAACGTCTTCGTCTCGCCGTACATCACGGCCGGGACGCAGTCGTCGACGCCGATGAACCACTTCGCGATGCTGCGCGCGTGGGAGAACGCCTTCGGTCTGTCGACCTACCTCGGCTGCGCCTCCGGCACGCAGCCCGGCGGCTCGGGCTCGTGCCCGTCGGACTCGACCGCCGACGTGCGCGCGGCCCTCGGCTGGTGAGGGCGCCGTGAACCGCGGCGCGGCGCTGCTCGTCCTCGCGATCGCGGGGAGCGGAGCCGGGCTGCTCGCCGCGAGCGGCTGCTCGTCCGACGGCACCGTCCTACTCCTCGGGGGCGCCGGCGCGGCCGACGCGACGGCCACGACGGACGTCACGGCGTCGCTCGACGCCGGGGCGGCGCCCGACGGGACGACGGCCCCGACCGGCGCCGCGCCGGGAGACGGCGCGAGCGAGGGCGCGCCCGCCGACGACGCGGGGCCGCTGACGGTGACGTCGATGGCGATCCTCTCGGCGTACGGCACGCCGTTGCAGGCCGCGGCGGGCGACGCGCTCCCGCTGCTCGTCCAGCTAACGCTCAGCAACGGCGTGACGGTCAACGCGGGGCAGACCGGGGTCGTGTGGGTCGCCCCCGCGACGGTGGTCGCGCAGGATCCCTACGACGCGGGCGCGAGCGTGCTGCCCGAGACGGGCGCGCAGCCCACGGCGTTTTTCGTCCAGAACGCGTGGCGGGGCTCGAAGCCGGGCACGCTCTTCGTCGTGGATCGGGGCACCGGGAGCAGCCCGGAGATCACGGTCGCGGCGACGTACCTCGACGCGGGCGTGTCGGCCACGGTCACGATCCTGCCCGATCGCGTGGGCGACGCCGCCGCCGGAGGCCAGCTCTTCCAGCGCGCGCTCCTCTGCTACGGCTGCCACGGCCCCACCGCCGGGGGCTCGCCCGCGGAGACGCTCCCCGACGGCGCGGTGGCGCTGGCCGACGGCGGGCCGCTCTTCCTGCTCTGGGGGCAGGCGTACCCCTACCCCGCCCCGGGGCTCAACGCGGCGCCGGACTCGGGCCACCTGGCCGCGGATCGCGCGTGGACCGAGGGGATGTTCGCGGTCGGCGCGCAGGCCGACATCGACAACCATGGGGTCGCGCTGCGCTCGCCGATGCCCCAGTGGGCGGGCGCCAACCTGGGCAACGGCCACACGCTCGACGCGCAGGACTTCGCCGATCTCTACGCGTGGTTGCTCACGCAGACGCAGTGAGCGGCGCCCGTCCGCCCACCGACGACATCGGCGCTCTCCTTCGACGGCGTCGTCCTGGGCCAGGCCGGCGCGCCCTATCACTTCGAGCGCCCCCACCGGCGCGGAGATGAAGCGCGAGACGAAGGCGGCCGTGCGCGATCTCCTGGCGAAGCTGGCCGAGTACGACGAGGCCGCGGGGCCGGCGCGGTAGAGGCAGGCGTTGCCTCGCGTGGCCGCGCCCCTCGCGCCCCTGCCTCGCGTTCCTCGGCCCTTGCCTCGCGTGGCTGCGCGCCGGCCACGCGCTCCTCGGACCCGGTCGCGCCGCGCCGCGCGCCGTCGCACACTGGCC
>JAJYCT010000381.1 GCA_021778125.1 Myxococcales bacterium | reverse complement strand
GGGCCCGACACCGAGCGCGGCGGCGAGGCCGTCAGACCCTGACGATTCCCTCCCAGGCGTCGGCGATCTCCTGGGCGGTCCACACGCCGTGGTCGGTCTCCTTGAAGCGGCCGGGGGTCTCGACGACCTTGAAGGCGTAGACGCGCGCGCCCGCGACGGCCAGCACGTGGCCCGTGCGGTCGGCGCAGAGATCGCTCGCGAGGAAGAGCGCGGCGGGGACGATGTGCTCGGGCGTGAGCGTGTCGACGCCCTGGAACATGGGCAGGTCCTCGGTCATGCGCGTCTTGGCGATGGGGGCGATCGCGTTGACCGTGACGCGGTGCTTCTGCAGCTCGATCGACATCGTGCGCGTCAGCCCGTAGATGCCCGCCTTGGCGGCCGAGTAGTTGGCCTGGCCGAAGTTGCCCAGCATGCCGCTCACGCTCGTCGTGTTGACGATGCGCCCGCCGCCGCCCTGGGCGACCACCTGCCGGGCGAACGCCTGCGAGCAGAGGAACGTGCCGCGCAGGTGGACGGCGACAACCTCGTCCCACATCGCCTCGTCCATCTTGAGGAAGCTCTTGTCGCGCAGGATGCCGGCGTTGTTCACGAGCGCGTCGATCCGCCCGTAGGCGTCGAGCGCCGCTCGGACGATGCCGGCGGCGCCGTCGGTCGTGGCGACGGTGTGGGTGCTCGCGGTCGCCGTCCCACCCGCGGCGCGGATCTCCTCGACGACCTTGGCCGCCGCGCCGGCGTCGGTGCCCGCGCCGTCGCGGGGGCCGCCGACGTCGTTGACGACGACCCGGGCTCCCTCGCGCGCGAACGCCAGCGCGTGCGCCCGCCCGATGCCGCCACCCGCCCCCGTGACGATCGCGACCTTGCCCTCGAGCCGTGCCATGGCCGCCCTGCTTCTAGCGGCAGGGCGCCGCACCGTCCAGGCCGGATGGTACGATGACGACCCGCATGAGACGTCGCGCCCGCTCGTTGCCCGCCGTGCTCGCCGCTGCCGCCGCGCTCGCGGTCGCGTGCGGCTCGTCGTCGGGGGGAAGCTCCCCGCCCGCTCCGCCCTCCGAGGTGACCTTCGCGCCGGCCCCGCTCGCGCCGGGAGGCAAGCCCGTGCCGTTCCTGTTCGGCTCGTCGACGGCCGGCTTCCAGGTCGAGAGCGGCGACACGCACACCGACTGGGCCCACTGGGTCGCGACGTCGGGCAAGATCGCGGGCGGCGACAGCCCCGACGTCGGCGGGCCCGACGCGCTCGCGCACATCGACGACGACGTCGCCGCGCTCGTCGCCAGCGGCCAGAACGCCTACCGCTTCTCGATCGAGTGGGGCCGCGTCTACCCGACGCTCTCCGCCTTCATGAACGACACGCCCGACCCCGCCGGCGTCGCCGTGTACACCACGCTGCTGCAGAAGCTCTCGGCCGCGCACATCAAGCCGCTCGTGACGCTCGTGCACTTCTCGCTGCCCGACTGGCTGAGTGACGGCACGATCGCGACGCAGGACCAGCCGCAGGGCTGGGAGCGCCCCGAGACGGCGGGGTACTTCGCCGAGTGGTGCACGCGCGCGGCCAGGCGCTGGGGCAACCTCGTCGACTGGTGGGTCACGATCAACGAGCCCTTGCCCTACGTGCTCGGCGGCTACATCCAGGGCAGCTTCCCGCCCGGGCTCGTCGGCGGCGTCACCTCGGCGGGGATGGCGCGCGCGTTCGCCGTGGTCAAGGCCGAGGCGCGCGCCCACGCGAAGTGCTTCGACGCGCTGCACGCCGCCGACACGGTCGACGCCGACGGCGACGGCCGTGCCGCGTGGGTCTCGGTCGCCAAGCATCAGCGCACCTTCCACCCGCGCGACGCGAGCAGCGCCGACGACGCCGCCGCGGCCGCCCACCTCGAGTACCTGTGGAACCGCTGGTTCTTGAACGCGATCGTCGAGGGCCGGTGGGACGACAAGCTCGACGGCGACACGGTGCCGTCGGACGTCACGAGCGACCCGACGCTCGCGCACCGCGCCGACTACGTCGGCGTCAACTACTACTCGGACACGCTGGTGAGCGCGTCGGTCGGCCTCAAGCTCCCGGCGCCGATCAACGCCGCCGTGTTCCAGGCCAACATGCCGACGCCCCGGCCCAAGACCGACTTCGGCTGGGACATCTACCCCGAGGGGCTCGGCACCGTGCTCGACGAGGCCGCCGGCTACGGCCTGCCGCTCGTCGTGACCGAGAACGGGATCGCCGACGCGGCCGACGCCAACCGCGCCCGCTTCGTGCTCGAGCACCTCTACCAGCTCGGCTGGGCCATCGCGCGCGGCGACCGCGTCGTCGGCTACTTCCACTGGGCGCTCGTCGACAACTTCGAGTGGGCCAGCGGCTTCTGCCCGCACTTCGGCCTCTACGCGTACGACAAGACGACCGGCGCGCGCACGGCCAAGAAGAGCGTGGCGACGTACACCTCGATCATCAGGTCGGGCCGCGTCACGACCGCCGAGATCGACGCGGCGCCGGCGTATGCCGCGCCGCGGGAGTGCCCGTGACCGACGAGCCCAAGAGCCGTCCGACGGACCCCGAGCTCGCGCACCTGCCGCCTCCGCCGGCGCGGCGCGTCTCGCTGCCGGAGGGCCCGTGGGACCAGAGCCCCGCCTTCGACGACGAGGAGGCGACGACGCGCGACACCGACGCCGCGATCGCCCTGCCGCCCACGGCCCCCTCGCCGCACGCGACGCGCGCGACGCTCACCGTCGTCACGGGCTCCTTCATGGGTCGCACCTACTCGGTCGAGGACGCGATCCTCCTCGGCCGCGGGCGCGCCGCGCAGGTGCAGCTCGAGGACGCCGGCTTGAGCCGCGTCCACGCGTGCGTGCGCCCGACGCCCGACGGCGGCTACGAGGTCGAGGATCTGCGCTCGCTCAACGGGACGTGGATCGACGGCCGGCGCGTCGAGCGCGTGCGCCTGCAGAGCGGTGACCGCATCCACCTCGGGCCCAACGTCGTCGTCACGTTCGCCGTGCTCGACGCGCAGGCCGAGCGGCTCACCCAGCAGCTCTACGAGTCGTCGGTCCGCGACGCGCTGACCAAGGCCTCCAACCGTCGCTACCTCGCCGAGCGGCTCCCGAGCGAGGTCGCGTACTCGGTGCGCCACCGCACGCCGCTCGGGCTCATCCTCTTCGACGTCGATCACTTCAAGCGCATCAACGACACGCACGGTCACCTGACGGGCGACGACGTCCTGCGCGATCTCGCGGCCCTCGTGCAGCGCCTCATCCGCGCCGAGGACATCTTCGCGCGCTACGGCGGAGAGGAGTTCGTCGTCGTCGTGCGCGGCATCGAGCACGACAACGTCGGCCGGTTCGCCGAGCGCCTGCGCGCCGCCGTGGAGAAGCTCGAGGTCGCGACCGACTCGGGCGTGCTGCGCGTGACCGTCAGCCTGGGCTACGCGAGCCTGGGCGAGCTGGGCGAGCCCGCGCGCACGGCCGAGGGCCTGCTGCGCCTCGCCGACGCGCGCCTTTACCACGCCAAGCGCAGCGGGAGAAACCGGGTCTCCGGCGCTTGACGACGGCGCTGAATCGCGATTCACTCGCGGCCCTCCGGAGGACTCCGATGGCCGTCGACATCAAGCACCTGTTCAACGACACGCTCCCCGCCGCCCTCACCAAGAACGCCGAGGACGCGAAGACGATCGGCGCCAAGTTCCAGATGAACATCACCGGGCCGACCGGTGGCGAGTGGAACATCGACGTCAGCGCGACGGGTCCGGTCTGCAAGGCGGGCTCGGGCGACGCCGACTGCACCATCAGCATCACCGACGAGGACTTCCAGAAGCTCGTCGAGAACCCCCAGGCCAACGGCATGCAGCTGTTCTTCGCGGGCAAGCTCAAGGTCACGGGCAACCAGATGCTCGCGATGAAGCTGCAGAAGCTCTTCAGCTACCAGTGAGCGCGGCCCCCTCGGGGCCCCTCGCCGGCGTCCGCGTCCTCGACCTGACGCGCCTCCTGCCGGGGCCGTTCGCGTCGCTGGTCCTCGCGGACCTGGGCGCGGACGTCGACAAGATCGAGGACACGGGCGCGGGCGACTACCTGCGCCTGTCGCCGCCGCTCGTCGGCGACACCTCGGGCCTGTTTCTGGCCTTGAACCGAGGCAAGCGCAGCGCCTGCCTCGACCTGAAGAAGGCGAGCGCGCAGGCCGCCCTGCTGCGCCTGGTCGAGCGCTACGACGTGCTGTTCGAGCAGTTCCGTCCCGGCGTGCTCGATCGCCTCGGCCTCGGCCACGCGGCGCTCCTCGCGCGAAACCCGCGCCTCGTCGTGTGCGCGCTGACGGGCTACGGCCAGGACGGCCCGCTCGCGCAGCGCGCGGGCCACGATCTCAACTACCTCGCGCGCGCGGGCGTGCTCGGCATGCAGGGCCCGGCCGACGGGCCGCCCCAGCCGCCGGGCTTCCAGCTCGCCGACGTCGGCGGGGGCCTCACGAGCGTCATCGGCATCCTCGCCGCGCTGCACGAGCGCGCGCGCACCGGCCGGGGGCGCGTCGTCGACGTGTCGATGGTCGAGGCGTCGATGGGGTTCGCGGCCCTGGGCTTCGGGATGCTGGCGTCGGGCCACGTGCCGCGGCGCGGCGGCGAGCCGGTCACCGGCGGCATCGCGATCTATGCCACGTACGCGACGCGCGACGGTCGTCACGTCGCGCTCGGCGCGCTCGAGCCCAAGTTCTGGATGGCGTTCTGCGCGGGCGCCGGCCTGCAGGCCGACCTGGCGGCCCTCGTGCCCGGTCCGCACCAGATCGAGCTCCGCGAGACGCTGCGCGCCCTGTTCGCGTCGCGCACGCGCGCCGAGTGGGAGGAGTTCGCGAGGCAGCACGACTGCTGCCTCGAGCCCGTCCTCGAGCCGGGCGAGGTGACGAGCGACGCGCACCTGCGCGCGCGCGGCGTGTTCTTCGAGCTCGACACGCCCTGGGGGCGCGTGCCGCAGATGCGCACGCCGCTCGCGCCCCGCGACGCCGTGCCCTCGCCCCCGCCGCGCCAGGGCGAGCACACCGACGCCCTCCTGCGCGAGGCGGGCCTGGACGACGCCGCGATCGCGGCGATGCGCGCCGAGGGCGCCGCGCGATAGCCGTTCAGATCTTCCGCAGCTCCTCGATGAACTCCCAGTCGGCGATGAGCCCCTTGCGGAGCAGGATCGACAGGAGCGCCGAGAAGAGCGCCTCCCACTTCGGCTCGGCGCCGAGGATCTCGCTCGCGTCGACGCCGTGCGAGACCGCGCGCAGCGCGCTCACAAGATCGCTCGCAGTGAGC
>JAJYCT010000380.1 GCA_021778125.1 Myxococcales bacterium | reverse complement strand
GCGCGCACGGAGATCCGTGACGCGATCCCTCGAGGACGCGCCGCGCTCCTCGGGATCGTCGCGGGGCGGCTCGCGATCCGGGGCGCCCCGGTCTTCCGTCGGCAGCGAGTAGGCGAAGCTAGGCCCGATCGGCGTCCCAGCCGCACCGAAGGGCCCCTGGGCTGGTTGGGTAGCCCCGGCGGTCGCCCGCCGGGGCCCCCACGGATCCGGACGTGCAGATTTCCCGCATTTGGCTCTTCGGGCGTCGGGTTCGCTACGTGCCGTAGCGGTGCACGATGCGCGGCGGCGGGAGCGGGTAGCGCTTCAGCAGCCGGCCGTGCCGCGCGGGCGCCGCGGGATTCGAGGCGATCGGGGCGAGAGGGGGGCCGTCAGCTCATCGTCGCACCGGGAGGGGGCTGAACGGTTACAACCGAACTTGCCTGCCGCTTTGTTCATCGCCTCACCTCGTCACCGCCGTTGTAGCGGAGATCGCGCAGCCTCTCAGCCAGCCGCGTGCACCGCTCCTCGATCGAGTTGTTCTTCACCGCGACGGCGAGCGCCCGCTTGCTGCCGACGAGGATGACGAGTCGCTTGCCGCGCGTGATCCCCGTGTAGAGCAAGTTGCGCTGGAGCATCATGTAGTGCTGCGTGTGCACCGGGATCACGACGCACGGGTACTCGCTGCCCTGCGACTTGTGGATCGAGCAGGCGTACGCGAGCACCAGCTCGTCGAGGTCCGAGTAGTCGTACGTCACGGCCCGGCCGTCGAACTCGATCTTGACCTCCTGCTCGACGGGATCGATCGCGCGGACGCGGCCGATGTCGCCGTTGAAGACGTTGAGGTCGTAGTTGTTGCGGATCTGCATCACCTTGTCGCCGATGCGGAACGTCCGGCTGCCGCGCACCACGGCATCGCCCGAGGGGTTGAGGAGCGCCTGAAGCTCGGCGTTGACGTTGGCCACGCCGAGGAGCCCTCGCTGCATGGGCGTGAGCACCTGGATGTCGTCTACCGGATCGAGGCCGAACTTGTGGGGAATGTGCTGCCGGACGAGGGCCTTGAGCGTCGCGGCGATCTCCTCGGGCTCCTTCCTCTCGATGAAGAAGAAGTCGGCCTTCGAGCCCTCGGGTGGCAGCTCGGGCAGGAGCCCCTCGTTCACCCGGTGCGCGTTGACCACGATGAGGCTCTCGCTGCCCTGCCGGAAGATGTGCCGCAGGCGCACCACGTCGGCGGCGCCGGAGCGGATGATGTCGCCGAGCACGGACCCGGGACCGACCGAGGGGAGCTGGTCGATGTCGCCGACGAGCACGAGCTGGGCGTGCAGGGGTAGCGCCTTGAGCACGTGGTGGGCGAGCACCGTGTCGATCATCGACGCCTCGTCGAGGATCACGAGGTCCGCTTCGAGGGGGTTCGAGGCGTCCCGGTCGAAGCCGAACTTCTTCGGGTTGAACTCCAGGAGGCGATGGATGGTCTTGGCCTCCCGCCCCGTGGTCTCGGTCATCCGCTTGGCGGCCCGCCCCGTCGGCGCCGCGAGCAGGATGCGTCGCCCCTTCTTCTCCAGGATGCGGATGATGCCGTTGACGAGCGTGGTCTTGCCGGTGCCCGGACCGCCCGTGACGACGAGCAGCTTGCTCGTGGCCGCCTTGCGGACGGCCTCCTTCTGCTCGTCGGCAAGCCGGATGTCCTGCTGCTCCTCGAACCAGGTGATCGCGCGCTCGATGTCGATCCTGATGGGGCGTACCTCGGTCCCGAGGAGCAGCCGGACGCGACCGGCGCTCGCGGCCTCCGCCGTGTGCAGGCTCTTGAGGAAGACGGCCTCGTCTCCCGAGGGCAGGGGCTCGATGACGACGCGCTCCTCGGCGGCGAGGTCGCCGATGGCCTTCTCGATGACGGGCGGATCGATCGCCAGGATCTCGACGGCAGCCGACACGAGCCTCGGGCGCGGGACGTACACGTGCCCCTCGTCCGATAGAGTCGCGAGCACGTGCAGGACGCCAGCCTCGGCCCGCAGCGGCGACGTGGGCTCGATGCCGAGCTGCGAGGCGATCTTGTCGGCGCTCTTGAAGCCGATGCCGAGGATGTCGATCGCCAGGCGGTAGGGGTTCTCGCGCACGACGGCGATCGAGCGGTCCCGGTACTGCTTGTAGATGCGCGTCGCATAGGTCGTCGAGACGCCGTGCGACTGGAGGAAGACCATCACGTCCTTGATCTGCCGCTGCTCGACCCACGCCTTGGTGATCCGCTCGCTGCGGACGGGGCCGATCCCGTCCACCTCGACGAGGCGCGCGGGCTTCTGATCGATGACCTCCAGGGTCTCCAGGCCGAAGTGGCCGACGAGCCGCTCCGCCATGACCTTGCCGACCCCGCGCACGAGGCCCGAGCCGAGGTACTTCTCGATCCCGACGAGCGTCGCCGGCTTCACCGTCACGTACGACTCGACCTTGAACTGCTCGCCGTACTTCTTGTCGGTCGCCCAGCGGCCGGAGAGGCGCAGGCTCTCGCCGGGCTGCACGCCGAGCAGGTTGCCCACCGCGGTCACGAGGTCGGTCTTGCCGGCGACGACGAGCTTGACGACGCTCCAGGCGTTCTCGTCGTTCGCGTACGTCACCCGTTCGAGCACGCCCTCGATCGTGGTGAGCGCGGGGGCAGAGCCCTTGGCTGAGGGAGCGCGACGCACGGGGCTGGCTTGGCCGGTCACCACCGCCGCTTCCACTTGTCCCGGTAGCTTGGCGGGTCCGGGATCGGCGCCACGGGCTTGCTCGCCCGCTCGGCGACGAACGTGCTGTCATCACCGTCCTTGATCTTGATCCGGCCCTTGAGGCGCCCGTCCTTGCCGAGCCGCACACTCCCGGTGCCGGACATCTGATCGAACTCCCACGCGCCCTCCCACGTGAACGACACGCCGGTCTTGGTGGGCTTGCAATTCACGTAGGCCAGCAGGCAGTGCATCCGAAGTCGATCGCCGTTCCCGGTGATCGAGAGCAGCGCCGGACCGAGGTCGTCGAGGAAGTCGTTCACCCACTGGGAGGTCTCGACGATCCGCCACCAGCCTCGGTACTCGCTCGGGATCTCCGGCATCGGCGTGACGGTACTGCCCGCAGTCGGTGCGGAGCAACGGCCAGGGCGCCCCCTGCGGGTTCGCCGCCATTCGCGCCGACGCGCGGGCCTGCTCCCCAGCGACGCCGTCAGCCGGGCAGCCAGCCGCGATGGACGGCCAGCTCCGTCGCCGAGAGCTTCTGGAGCTTCGGCCGCGGAACGTACGACCGCGACGCCCAACGATCACGCCAGCCCATCAGCTCTTCCAGTACGCAGTCGCTCGCTCGTCGTGGGGACAAGTTGGCTCTCGTCCGAGGAGCACGCCCAGCGAACGAACCGGTTTCCCGTGGAGCCTCGGACGCGCCCGAAGCCCGACTCGCACGCTCCGGACCCGGATCTCGTCGCCAGGCGCCGCCCGCCAGGGTGGACGCGTTCCACATTGGAACGCACCGTGGAACACTTGGCCGGGAGGCGGGGGACGCTGCCGGAGATTGCGGGAGAAGGGCGGGAGCTCGGGCGCGGTACGGCATGTGCGTAGAGGGCCGTGGTGAACCGGTCGGGAGACCTCATGGTGAAGACGATGCTCGCCTTCGTGGCGGCGCTTGGCGCCGGGTGCCACGGGCACGAAGAGGCCGCGGCCCGGGCCGGCGGCGCCGTCGAGGCAGGCCCGGCCGGCGCGGCCAACCCGGTGCAGGGCGAGATGCGCCTGCTCACCGCCGAGCTCGACGAGGCGTTCCACCACGACCTCGAGGGGCTGGAAGAGGCGAGCCGCCGCAACGACGTCCCGGCGGCCGCCGGCGCGCTGGGCGTCGTCCTGCGGCGCTGCCCGGCGTGCCACGCGGAGTTCCGGCCGTGAGCGCGCCCGCCCCCGCGCTGGACGCGCTGCGTGCCCGCATCCTCGAGCAGCTCGGCGAGGTGATCGATCCGGAGCTCGGCCTCAACGTCGTCGACCTCGGCCTCGTCTACGGGATCGACCTCGAGGGCTCGGTCGTGCGCGTGCGCCTGACCATGACGACGCCCGCGTGCCCCCTGGGAGAGCAGATCGTGCGCGACGCCGAGGAGCGCCTGCAGCAGGTCGAGGGCGTCACGGCGGCGAGCGTGGAGCTCGTCTGGGAGCCACCGTGGGGGCCGGAGCGCATGTCCGATCGCGCGCGCGATGCCCTCGGATGGGGCGCGTGACGCGGGCGGACGCCGGACGCGCGCGGCGGCCCGCCGCCGGGCTCGCCCTGCGGCGCGGGATGCTGGTCGTCGTCGTGGCGGCGGCGCTGACCGCGGTGCTCGGCGGGCTCGCGCGCCTGGGGATCGCGGTCGGCTGCGGAGCCACCCACGCGGCCGAGCACGGCCCGCTGTTCGTGCTGGGCGTGTTCGGGACGGTCATCGCGCTCGAGCGGGCCGTCGCCCTCGCGCGCCCGTGGAGCTTCGCGGCGCCGGGGCTCGGCGCCGTGGCGGCGGTCGCGATGATCGCCGGCGTCGCGTGGGCGTCGTGGGTGGCGACCGCGTCGAGCGTCGCGCTCGTCGCCGTCAACGCCGCCCTCGTGCGAAAGCAGTCCGCGACCTTCACGTGGCTCATGCTCCTCGGCTCGGGCGCGCTGGGGCTGGGCAACGCGCTGTGGCTGGACGGCCGCCCCGTCTTCGCGGTGGTCCCGGCGTGGATCGCGTTCTTCGTGCTGACGATCGTCGCCGAGCGCCTCGAGCTCTCGCGCCTGGCGCCGACGCCCCGCTGGGCGACGCGGGTGCTCGTGGCCCTCGCCGCCCTGTTCGCGACGTTCGCGCTCGCGCGCGCGCTCGGCGTCGCCGCCGCGGCCCGCGCCCTGGGCGCGACGATGGCGCTGATCGCGGCGTGGCAGCTCCGCTTCGATCTCGCGCGACGCACGGTGCGCCGGCGCGGCCTGCCCCGCTACGCCGCCGCGGGTGTGCTGCTCGGCGCGGGCTGGCTGCTCGTCGCGGGAGTCCTGCTCGCGGGGGCGGGCCTGCCCGCCGCCGGCCCGGGCTACGACGCGGTCCTGCACGGGGTCTTCCTCGGCTACGTGGTGTCGATGGTCTTCGCGCACGCGCCGATCATCCTGCCGGCCGTGGCGCACGCGAACGTGCCGTTCACGGGCGTGTTCTACGCCCCGCTCGCGATGCTGCACGCGGGCCTGGTCGCGCGCGTGGCGGGCGACCTCGGGGACCGGCTCTGGCTGCGGCAGACCGGGGCCGTCGGCAACGCCCTCGCGCTGGCGCTCTTCGCCGCCGCGCTCGCGCACGCGCGGCGCG
>JAJYCT010000379.1 GCA_021778125.1 Myxococcales bacterium | reverse complement strand
GTCGACCAGGTCGAGCACGACGTCCGCCGCCGCGTCGGAGACGTCCCCGGTCCGCCCCCCGGACAGGGCCCGCGCCGCCTCCCGCATCTCGGGATCGAGCACCGTGGCCGCCCCGCCGCACCGGCGGCAGACCAGGCCCCCGCGCGCCGGATCGAGGCACGCCGGACGGCCGGCAGGGCACGGCCGGCCGCAGACGACGCACTGGTCGAGGTCGAGCGCGTAGCCCAGGGCGGCGAGCATCGCGAGGCCCGCGACGGCCAGGGCGCGCCGCGGGGGTACGTCGCCGGCGTCGAGCGCGTCGAGCAGGGTGCCGAGCACGCGCCAGCCGTCGGGCTCGGGCGTGCGCGGGGGGAACGCGTGGCGCGCCCAGCGCAGGGCCACACCGGCCGCGTCGAGCGCCTCGAGGCTCGACAGCACGCCGCTGCGCACGCGCACGACGCGCGACTCCTTGAGCGTCGCGAGCTCGCCGCCGCGGTCCTCGAGCAGCACGGCGATGGTGTGCACGGGCTCGAGCGCCCCGCCCACGCGCCTGGACCCGCGGCGCGCGCCGCGCACGATCGCGCCGAGCTTGCCGACCTGCTCGGTCACGAGCGTCACGATGACGTCGGCCTCCCCGAACTCGACGGTCCGGACGACCAGCGCCTCGCTCTCGATCCGGGTCACCCCGGCGTGGCGTGCGTGGCGGCGGGGGCTGCCGACAGCTCGGTCGGCAGGTCGCGCCCGCGCGGCTTGAGCACGATCGACAGCGCGAGCGACAGCAGGATGAGCAGCAGGACGAAGGCGATGGCCACGCCGAAGCGCCGGCCCTGGCCCTCGCGGGCGGCCTGCAGCGGCGTCTGCACCGGCAGCGGCGTCACGAACGCGACGCGGCGGCTCGACGTGTAGCGGGCGAGCACGTCGGCGGGGACGAGGCCCACGGCCTGCGCGTACGACTTGAGGAAGCCGCGGACGAAGACCTCGCCCGGCAGCTCGTCGAAGCGGTCGCTCTCGATGGCCTCGAGCGAGGCCTGCGGGATGCGCGTCATGCGCGCGAGCTCGGTGAGGCTCGTGCCGCGCTGCTCGCGCTGTCGCTTGAGGGTACGGCCCAGCGTGTCGTTCATCGGTTCTTGGCTCGAATGGGGGTCGGGCGGCGTCGCGATCACGGCAGCCTCGCCAACGCGTCGACGCAGGCCTTGCCGGTCAGCGTCTCGGCGGAGATGTCGCGGCACTTCTCGTAGTCGGCCCTCGCGTCGGCGGTCTTGCCGAGCCTCGCGCGCACCGCCGCGCGCTCGGCCCACGCATCCTGCAAGTTCTTGCAGTCGGGCGCATCGACCGTGACGGCGGTGGTGAGCGAGGCATCGGCGGCGTCGAGCTCCCCCTTCTTCTCGTACGCGACCCCGAGGCGGTAGTGGCCGACGCAGAAGCGCGGCTCCGTGATGGCGTTCTTCAGGGACTCGATCCCGTCGTCGAGCCGCCCGGCCAGAACCTGCGCCCAGCCGTAGTTACCCCAGGCGAGGTAGCTCGACTCGAACGATGGGTCCTTGGTGAGGGGCTCGAGGACGGTCATGGCCTCCGGGTACTTCTTCTCCAGGATGAGGATCTGTCCCAGCGTGTTCTTGGCTTCGCGAAAGCTCGGATCGACCTCGAGTGCCCTCCGGACGTACTTCTCGGCCTCGGGCAGCCGACAGTCGGTGTCGGCCAGTCCGAGCTTCCCGGAGCAAAAGAAGAGGTGGATCGTCGAAGCGAAGTAAAGAGCGCGGCGGTTCTCGTCGTTGAAGTCGATGGCTCGCTTGCAGTGCTCCAGGGCCAGCCGGGGCTGCCCCTTGTAGAAGAACTCGCGCGACAGGTCGTACTCGGCCTCGCTTGCCTTCTCGGGGTTCTTGACCGTCGAAGGCTTGCCCCCGCAGGCCGCCAGGGCGGCCGTCGGTAGCAGCGAGGAGAAGAAGACTAAGGCGAACCGACGCAAAAAAGACACACCCTCCACAAGGGGCATCCCCGATTAGCAGCGGGACCGCGCCGGAGTCAACCCGCCCGGAACAGCGGTTCAGGTCTCGCCCGCTTCAAGCTTCGTCGGGCGACCCCGCCAGCCCGTCCTTGGCAGCCAACAGCGTGCAGAGGCGGCGCAGGGCCTCGACGTCGGGGATCTCGATGCGCTCGCCCGTGATGCGCAGGTACTGCCGCTCGCGCAGGCGGCCGACGGTGCGCTTGACCGCCTCGACGTCCAGGCCGACGCGCGTCGAGAGGTCGACCGGCGAGATCGCGAGCTCGGCGGGCCCCGCTGACTTGCTGGCGAGCTTGAGCAGGGCGCCGGCGACCTTGGACTCCACCCCCCGGAGCATCATGATCTCGATGTGATCCTCGGCGTCCCTGAGGCGCCGCACGAGCTGGTCGACCACGCGCGAGGCGATGCCCGGGTGCTGGGCGAGCAGCGACCGGAACGTGGTCCGGTCGAGCGCGAGAGCGACGCCCTCGGTGATGCCCACCGCCGTCGACCCGTGCGCGGCCCCGGCCAGCAGGGCGGCCTCCCCGAACAGGTCGCCCGGCTCGACGACCGTCAGGCTGCGCTCCGTCATCGCGATGTGCTTCAGCAAGCGGACGCGCCCCTCCTGGAGCAGGAAGGCCACCTCGGCGGGGGCGCCCTCCTCGCAGAGGGTCTCGCCGGCCCGGAAGCGCAGGCCGAAGCGGGCGAGGAGCCGCTCTCGCTCCCTGGGGGCGAGCTCGTCGGAGGCCAGCGAGTCCGGCGGCGGCGGTTCCGCATCGACCATGGCGCCCTACGGTATACCAGACGGCGCGCCCGCGGCCCCCGCGACGCCCGCCCGCGCGAGCGGATACAATGGGCGCCTCATGCCCCGCACCGCGACGATCACCCGCACGACCAGCGAGACCAGCATCGAGGTGACGCTCGGCCTGGACGGCACGGGGCGGGCGGACGTCAAGACGCCCCTGCCCTTCCTCACCCACATGGTCGAACAGCTCGCACGCCACGGCCTGCTCGACCTGACGGTGCGCGCCACGGGCGACGTCGAGATCGACGGGCACCACACGACCGAGGACCTCGGCCTGGTGCTCGGGCAGGCGCTCGGCAGGGCGCTCGGCGACAAGGCCGGGATCGTCCGCTACGGCGCCGCGACGTTGCCGATGGACGAGGCGCGCGCGACCTGCGTGCTCGACCTCTCGGGCCGGACGTACTTCGTGTGGGAGGTCCCGCTGCCGCGCGGGGCGAAGCTGGGCACGTGGGACGCGGAGCTCGCGCCGGTCTTCTTCGAGGCGTTCGCGCGCGGGGCGGCCTGCAACCTGCATGTCGTACTGGCGCGGGGGGAACTCCTCCACCACGTCGTCGAGCTCTGCTTCAAGGCGCTGGCGCGCGCGCTGCGGGAGGCCGTGCGGCTCGATCCGCGCGCCGTGGGCGTCCCGTCGACCAAGGGGACGCTCGACGCCTGACGCGCTGCCCGCGAAGGCCGGCGTGCCCCCCGCACGCCGGCGGAGCGGCGCGCGAGGGGCCAAAGAAGTGGGCCGGCAGCGCCAGGACGTCGCACGATCGCGTCCATGATGGACCGCCGCTTCAAGCGCAGCGCCGACCGGGTGGAGGCGCTTCAGTTCCTGGTCGAGAGCGTGGCCGACCGCACGGGCGCCCGTGCGCTCGTCCTGGTCGACGACGACGGCTGCATCGTCGCCGGCCTCGGGATGCCCGAGGACGTCGTCGGGCTCGCGCGCACGGCGCGCGACGTCGCGTGGGGGCGCGCACGCACCGAGCAAGTCGACGTTGCCACGCGCGGTCGCGACATGAGCGCGCGCGCCGTCGCGACGCCCGACGGGATGCTCTACTTCGCCGCGCTGGGCGAGCAGATGCGCGGCCTGGGCGACGCGAGCCGCGCGGTCCTCCGCATCCTCGCCGCCTAGCGCGAGGCACGAACCGAGTCACTCGATGACGAGGCGCCCGGGGGCGTCGCCCTCGCCCCAGCTCCCGCACGTGCGCGGCTCCCCCTTCGGCGTGTCGCACCGCCGCGCGGACAAGCCGATGCTCTCCCCGGGCACGCCGCGAAGGCCGATCGCCTCGAACGGGACGGCCATCTCGATGACCCACTCCTCGTCCTGGTCCTTGGGATCGTTGAGCGTCCCGTCCATCTCCTGGGAGACGTGGATGCTGCTGGTCCAGGAGTAGTCCCAGTCCTTGCCGTCCTTGCGGATCGAGTCGGTGATCACGGCGCGCGGCGAGACCTCGACGGCGTACTCGACGCCCTCGCGGCGGAAGACGACACGGAAGGCGTCGTCGAGCCAGAGCGGCCCGTCGCGCTCGGTCGTGCGCGACTCGATGTCCTCGTCGGCGGCGTAGAGCGACAGGTACAGGTACCCGTCGCCCCATACGAAGCGGATCTCGGAGAAAGGGCGCGCCTCGACGCCCGAGGAGGCCACGAAGGGGCCGGTGCGCGCAGGGTGCGGGGCGCCGGTCCAGCCCGGGTCGTCGGTGTCGCCGTCGAGCGTGATGCCTCCCGCCATGTGGGGCACGTGCAGGACGAACCGGCCAGCCGTCGCAGACGCCGCCGCCGCCGGAGCCGCGAGGGCAGGCGCCGCGTGCGTGACGGTGCGGTGGCGCGCGTAGAGGACGCCGCCCAGGGTGAGCACCACGACCAGCGGCAGCAAGCTCCAGGCGTGCGCGCGGAGGTTCATCGCCATCGACGAGCAGAAGGATAGTCCAGGGAACGCGGACGTCGCGACCCTGACGGGCCCAGGCCCTCTTCGGAGGGCCGTGTCGTGGTAGAGTGCGAAGGGCGGGACTTGAACCCGCATCCCATTTCTGGGGCTAGCACCTCAAGCTAGTGCGTCTGCCAATTCCGCCACCTTCGCGTGGGGGGACGGACGAATAGTCGCCGGATTCTCGAACGTCAAGAGGACGGATCATCTCCCGCCCGGGCGACCGCCCGCGGCGAGGGCGCGGCTCTCCGTGACCGCGGCGACGACCTCGGCGACCTCGAACGGCTTGCGCACCCAGCGCGTGCGCTCGTCGTCGAGGCCCTCGGGCAGACCGACGGCGCTTCCGCTGATGAAGACGAGCGCGACGCCGGGCGAGCCCGCGCGCAGGGCGGCGACGGCGCCCTGGACGTCGTCGGCGATGGGGGAGAGATCGACCAGCGCGGCGTCGTGGCGCTCGGAGACGTGGGCCGCGAGCTCCTCGACCGTGCGCGCGACGACGACGTGCGCGCCGCGCGCGCCCAGAGCCGCCTCCAGCAGGGCGGCCACGTCCGCGTCGTCCTCGACGACGAGCACGCGCGCGCCGGCGAGCACCGCCGGGCGGGGCGCCG
>JAJYCT010000378.1 GCA_021778125.1 Myxococcales bacterium | reverse complement strand
CCCCCTGCGAGCGCGAGCCCGGCGGCCCCGCCTCCGTCCGCCGCAGCGCCCGCCTCGCCTCCGGGCGGCCAGGACGCCGTCCGTGCTCGCGCCGACGCCTGGCGCGCCGAGCGCCGACTCATCGATCTGCACACCCACATCGACCCGACGCCCGAGCACGTCGCGCAGGCCGTGCGCGTGTTCGACGCCGCCGGCGTGGGCGTCGCGGTCGACCTGAGCGGCGGCACGACGACGCACGCCAGGGGACAGCCGAGCGAGCTCGAACAGGTCAAGGGCCTCCTCGACGCGCAGGCCCCGGGCCGCTTCCTCGAATACATGAACCTCGACTACGCGGACTGGGACGCGCCCGACTTCGCGGCGAGGGCCGTGGCGCAGGTCGAGGAGGGGGCGCGGCTGGGGGCCGCGGGCTTCAAGGAGTTCAAGCGCCTGGGCCTGTACCTGCGCGACCACAAGGGCAAGCTCCTCGCGATCGACGATCCGAAGCTGGATCCGATGTGGCGCCGCCTGGGCGAGCTCGGCATGCCCGTCTCGATCCACGTGGCCGATCCGAAGGCGTTCTGGGAGCCCTACGACGAGCACAACGAGCGCTGGGTCGAGCTCAAGGACCACCCGCGCTGGTGGTTCGGCGATCCGAAGAAGTTCCCGCCGCGCATGGACCTGCTCGCCGCGCTCGAGCGCGTGATCGCCCGCCACCCCGAGACGACCTTCGTCTGCGTGCACATGGGCAACGACGCCGAGGACCTCGAGTGGGTCGCGGCGCAGCTCGATCGCCACCCGAACATGAGGGTCGACGTCGCCGCGCGCGTCCCGGAGTTCGGGCGCCGCGATCCGGAGCGCGTGCGCGCGTTCTTCGTGAAGTACGCCGACCGGATCTTCTTCGCGACCGACTTCCAGGTCTACGACCGGATGATCCTCGGCTCCGGCGGGAGCGGCCCTCCGCCCACCGAGCCGGACGCCGTCGCGTTCTACCGGACGCACTGGCGCTTCTTCGAGACCGCCGATCGCGACTTCCCGCACATGACGCCCATCCAGGGCCCGTGGACGATCAGCGCGATCCACCTCCCGGCCGACGTGCTCGAGAAGGTCTACTTCGGGAACGCCGAGCGCCTGCTCGCGCGCCCTCTCGCGAAGCTGCGCGCGAAGGGGCCGTGACGCGCGGGGTCACTTCGCCTGGTGCGTGAGCTCGAGCGGGAGCATGACGCCGACCGCGGGGCCGGGGTTCTTGGGGAACCGCATCTGGCGGACCGCGTGCGTCACGCACGTCGTCGTGTCCGCGTCGCTGAGCGTCTGCTGGTCGCCGGGCGAGTCCTTGAGGATCCGGCCCATCGGATCGATCTGGAGGCGGAAGACGATCTGACCGGTCAGATCCGGGATGCGCTCGATGCCCTTCTTGTAGCAGGCGAGCAGCATCGGCATGACCTGGTCGAGCGACGCGCGCACGTCCTCCTGGCGCATCGCGCCGTTGATCTGCAGGTCCGAGAAGAGGCGGACGACCGGGTCGCCCGAGGGCGTCGGCGGCGGCGGCTTCTCGAGCGACCTGGCGTTGTCGCACGTGAAGACGTCGAGCTTGGCCGCCGCGTCGCGCAGCACCCGCGCGCGCTCCGGCCCCGCGGGCGCCGCCTTGAGGGCCGCGCCGAGCTCCTTGGTGCGCGGGCTGCGCGCGCTCTTGTCGATCCAGTCCTGGATCATCGCCAGGCGCGACGCGTCGTCGCTCGCGAACAGCTTGGGCAGCACGATCGACGAGCAGAGGCGCTGCGCGTCGAGGCGTGCGTCGGCCTCCGCGGCGAGCGTGCGGTAGGTCGGGACGAGCGGGCAGGCGCCCGCGTGCGCCTTGTCGACCTCGGCCTGCAGCTTGTCGGCGCGGCCGTCGACGGGCGCCTCGAGCAGGGCCGAGTAGAGCTCGTTGCCCTCGGGGGTGCCGAGGTGCTCGCGCACCCACGCGGTCACCTTCGTGCCGTCTCGGGCGAGCGTCATTCCCGAGCCGGGCTCGGCGTGGCAGATCGTGTCGAGGTCGTGCTTGTACGTGTTGCCGATGAGCCTCCACGCGATGACGCCGCCCAGCATGAGCGCGCCCGCGATGGCCCACGTCTTCCACGCGAGGAACCCCTCGTCGGCTGGCCGCGCGGGAGGCGAGGCCTTCCCCTGGGTCGCGACCTTCTTGTTCTTCTTCGGACTTGCCGTCGCCTCGGGCATGGGGCCCTGCACATAGCATGAAAACTTGGCCTGCCGGCGCGAGCGGCGGCAGGCTCGCCGCATGGCGCAAGGCCCCGGTTCCGCGTGCTCGGTGTGTGGCCTCGGCGACGAGCGAGCCCTGGTCGAGGTCGCGCTCGTGGGGGGAGCGCGGGCCACGCTCTGCGGCTCGCACGCGCTCATGCACCGGCGCGTCGCGCCGGGGGCGCGGTCGGTGACGGAGCTACGCGCGGCCGTGCGCGACCGGCGCGGTCGGCGGGACCGCCGTGACGACCGGGACGAGCTCGGCGCGGCGCTCACCGCCGCGTTCAGCGGCGACCACCGCGGCCGGGAGCGGCGCAGGACCGGGTAGACCGGGGAGCGTGTCGCGCGCGGACGCCGCACTTGAGACGTGACCCCCACCGCCGGCGGGCGCATCCATCGGGCCATGCGCCTGCGCGCCCCCGCGGGGTTCGGCCTCCTGGCCCTCGCCGCCTGCTCGTCCTCCTCGTCCTCGCCCTCGGTCGACGCCGGGTCCCCGGCGCCGCTCGTGGCGACGCGCCCGGCCGAGGCCCCCGTCTCGCCCCTCCTCCTCGGCACGGGCGGCTTCGGCTACGCGGTCGGCAGCGCCTTCCCCGGCGCGGCGACCCCGCAGGGGCTCGCGAAGCTCGGCCCCGACACCACGGGCCCCTGGGGCAACGCCGGCTTCCTGCACTGCGCGGGCTACTGGTACGGCGACGACACCATCCAGGGCTTCTCGCACCTTCACCTGCACGGCACCGGGGTGCCGGACTACGGCGTGCTCGGGATCATGCCGCTGCCGGCGTTCGACGCGTCGCGCACGACGATGGCGGGGTACGCCTCGACGTTCGACAAGGCGAGCGAGTCCGCGGTGCCCGGAGCGTACGCCGTCACGCTGCGCAACGGCGGGATCCGCGTCGAGATGACGGCGACGACCCACGCCGGCCACCACCGCTACACGTTCCCCGCCGGCACGGCGACGGGCCACGTCGTGCTGGACCTCGACCACCACCTCGCGAGCGGCTCGGTGTCCGCGGAGGTCGTCGACCTGTCGTCGGCGACCGGCGCGATCACCGGCAGCCTCAGGAGCCAGGGCGGCCTCTCGGGCGGCTTCGGCGGCAGCACGATCTACTTCGCGGCGCGCGCCGCGCGGCCGTGGACGAGCGCGCTCGTGTGGGCGCAGGGAGCGGCCCCCGCGGCGGGCGCGCACGCGCAGGGCACGGGCGTCGGCGTCGACCTCGCGTTCGACGTCTCCGGCGGCGAGCCGGTGGAGCTGCAGGTCGGGCTGTCGTTCGTCTCCACGGCGGCCGCCTCCGCGAACCTCCTGGCCGAGATGCCGTCGTTCGCCTTCGACGCCGAGGCCGCCGCGGCGGCGGCCGACTGGGCCAGGGCGACGTCCGTGGTCCAGGTCCAGGGCGGCACCGCGGCGCAGCGGGCGATGCTGGAGGCGGCGCTCTACCACCTGTTTCTGATGCCGACCGTGCAGAGCGACGTGGACGGGACGTACGTGGGCATCGACGGAGGCACGGCGAAGGCGCAGGGGTTTCACTACGTGTCGGAGATGTCGCTCTGGGACACCTACCGCACGCTCGCGCCGCTGCTCGATCTCGTGGCCCCCGAGCGCGCGCTCGATCAGGTCCAGTCGCTCGTGGCGATGTCGCGGGCGTCCGGGTTCTTCCCCAAGTGGCCGATCGGCGACGGCGAGGCAGGCACGATGATCGGCGCGAGCGCCGAGGTCGTGCTCGCCGACGCGTACGTCAAGGGCGTGCGCGGCTTCGACGCGGAGGGCGCGTACCAGACGCTGCGCGCGGCCGCGATGGGCGCGACCGATCCGCCGGGAGGCCGCGGCGGTCGCGACCGCGTCGTGCCGTACATGCAGCTCGGCTACGTGCCCGCCGGGCCGAGCGGCGCGGCCTCGTCCGCGTCGCTGACGATCGAATACGGGCAGGACGACGCGGCCCTCGCCCAGCTCGCGAGCGCCCTCGGGCACGCCGCCGACGCCCAGGCGCTGTCGGCGCGACTGCACGGCTGGCAGAAGCTCTACGATCCCGGGACCGGCCTGCTCTGGGCGAAGAACCCGGACGGCTCGTGGGCCACGCCGCACTCGGACGGCACGCACGAGAGCGACGACTTCGACGAGGCCAACGCGCAGCAGAGCGTGTGGGGCCCCTGGTACGACGTCGCCGGCCTCGAGGCCGTGATGGGCGGCAAGGCCGCGCTCGTGAGCAAGCTGGAGGCCTTCTTCGAGAACGGCAAGGCCGACTACGACGCCATCGACTGGAGCGCCCCGACGTCGCTCGGCCCCCACGGGGCCGGCGTGCTCCGGAGCTACTACTGGGGCGGCAACGAGCCGGACATCCACGCGCCGTACCTCTTCGCGCTCGCCGGGCGCCCCGACCTCACCCAGCGGTGGCTGCCGTGGATCGAGCAGGAGATCTACGCGGCCGGGGCCGACGGTCTGCCCGGCAACGACGACGCGGGGACGATGAGCGCGTGGCTCGTGTTCAGCATGCTCGGCATCTACCCGGTGCCGGGGACCGACCGGTACGTCGTCGGCGCGCCCGCGTTCCCCCGGGCGACGATCGCGGTGCAGGGGGGCGCGTTCACGATCGAGGCGCCCGACGTGTCGGCGACCCACGTCTACGTCCAGAGCGTTGCGCTCGACGGCAAGCCGCTCGCCACGCCGACCCTTCACCACGCCGATCTGCACGCGGGCGGGACGCTGTCGTTCGTGATGGGCCCTGCGCCGAGCGCGTGGGGCCAGGGCGGATGACGCCGGAGATGACGCCCCGGCGGCCCGGTGCGAGACTGTCTGGAGCGCGAATGGACCCGGACAAGCGCAAGCCGCAGGCGGGGGCGACGATCCAGGTCTCGCTCGACCAGGTCCAGCTGGTCGAGCTCGAGGGCGCCTCGGGCCGGGGGCGGGCGGTCCCTCCGCCGCTGCCGCCGCAGCCCGCGCCGGCGGCCTCGCCCGCCGAGCTGCGCGCGCGCGTGGCGCTGCACGTCGGCGTCATCGTGGCGTTCGTCGCGGTCGCGATCGTCGCGGGGCTGGCCGTCGGCGGCGTGTTCCGCAAGGCCCCTGCAGATCGGA
>JAJYCT010000377.1 GCA_021778125.1 Myxococcales bacterium | reverse complement strand
GATCTCAGCAGCAGTTCGCGGGCGCCCTCGGCAACGTCCTGCAGAGCGGCAACGTCGACCCGAACAAGTACGACCTGACGCGCACGTACCTCGACGCGTTCGGCAATCCCGTGTGGGCGTCGAGCGAGATCGTGGCCGAGTACGCCGTGGACCTCGACTTCGCCTTCTCGGTGGACACCACGGCGGTCGGAGCCACGCAGCCGAGCATCATCTCGTACGCCTTCGACGACGCGAACAACGCCCTGTACGCCCCGGACCTGTCGACGCTGACGCCGCCCGTGCCCAACAACCTGCAGCCCTACCCCCAGGGGCCGCAGCGCATCCGCTCGGTACGCGCCCGCGTGGCGGCGCGGGCGGCGCTCGCGGACCGCTCGCAGGACATCCCCTCGCCGCAGGCCGGGTTCGTCTACCGCTACTGCCTCAACTCGAACGGGTGCCCGGCCGCCGGGACGGGCACGAACAACGGCGCGCTCAACTACGCGCGCGTGCACACGATGACGCTCGAGGTTGCGCTTCCCAACAACGCGGGGTTCTTCTACTGATGTCCGCCACCGCCCTCCTCTCCGCCAAGCGTCGAGCGACGCGCCGCCGCGAGCGCGGGGCCGCGCTGTTCGTCGTCTCGATGGCCCTGACGGTCCTCGCGTCGGTGGGCATCTACGCGCTCGCCGCGGCGTCGAACGAGGTGCGGACGAGCGGCTACGAGCGCCAGAGCAGCCAGTCGCACTACCTCGCGACCTACGGCATCCTCGGGACGGCGCACGAGATCTCCAGCACCAAGGCCCAGTTCTACGCGAGCCTGATGCTCTCGAACCGCGACACGTGCGCGGCGCTGGCGAACGTGCCGCCGAACCTGGACGCGTCGCTGCTGGCGTGCCGCCGCTTCGGCGCCAGCGAACTGGGCGCGCCGTGGGCCGTCAATCCCCCCATCACGCCCTACGCCGGCACGGCGCCGTTCCAGCCGAACGTCGCGCCGGGCAGCCTCGGGCAGACGCCGACGGTGGGCGACTTCTTCGTCGAACTGACCGAGCCGACGCAGGCGCCGCCACCGGCCCGCTACGGCCTGAACCTGAACTTCTGCTTCCTGCAGCTCACCGTCACTGCGAACGGAATCACGCGTCCCGTCTTCGCCACCACGGATCTGATGCAGACCTACTCGAGCGAGGGCGTCGAGATCCAGAGGGCGCGCATCGCGGCGGGACCGGTCACGGTCGGGTGCAACTGAGGAGATGGCGACCATGCGACTGCGTACCGCTCATCCGCTCGCCGCCGCGCTCTCGACGGCCTTGCTCCTGGCGGCGACCGCCGCCCGGGCGCAGCAGGTCGACACGAATCCGCCGCTGCCCAACGTGCTCCTCATGATCGACAACTCCGGGTCGATGGAGCGGATGATGGACGGCAACACGCCGGAGACGGATCCGAACCCGCTGACGGCGACCGGCACCAACGCGTGCAACTGCACGGACAACGGACCGGGCCTCGCCCCCACGTGCAACTGGACCGCGACCCAGCTCCCCTCGCCCAACCGGTGGGCGATCGTGCAGGAGTCGTTCGCCGGCTCGCTCCAGAACGGATTCAGCTGCGTGGCGATGCCGCGCGCCGTGGGCTCGACGTTCACCCAAGAGTACCAGATCGCGCTCCAGAACCCGTACGACACCTCGTACTACCTGCCGTTCCACAGGATGGTGGCGAAGGACGCGACGGCATCGAACGCGAGCATCGCGCTGCCGGCGGCGTGCGTCGTCGCGCCCGGGGGGGTCGACGGCGCGCCCGAGGGCAGCGGTGTCGGCCCCAAGGCCCACGGTCTCGGCGGCCTGGCGAACGGCTTCACGGGCTCGTGCGCCGGCGGGCAGTGCACCGGTAGCATCGTCACGCGCGAGTACGGGTTCCTTCCGACCGCGTCGGGGACCGGCTTCGGGATCCCCTGCACGTTCTGGCAGAACAGCGACGGCGTGCTCACGCAGATGAAGGACGTCATGCGCTTCGGCATGATGACGTTCGACTCGGATCCGAGCCCGGGGACCGGGGTGACGACCGGGTCGAGCCAGATCGTGAACAACACGCCCTTCACCGGGATGTGGAGCTACTACCCGGGCTGGGACGTCGGCGCGGTCTGCCCCTACACGGGCAACCCCGTCATGTGCAACACGACCACCATGATGGCCGTCGGCGCGCGCAACCCGGACGCGCCTGCGTGGGAGGGGCGCCTCATGCCCTTCCCGTCGACCAGCGACATTGCGGCGCAGGAGACGAGCAACGCGCGCATCGGCGAGGTCCTCCTCGCGACGCGTCCCTACGGCGCCACGCCGCTGGCCGGCATGTTCACGGGGGCCCAGTACTACCTCTTCACCGATCCCAACGGGCCGCAGCAGAGCGACCCGTACGTGAAGGGGGGCTGCCGCAAGGAGTACGTCATCCTCCTGACCGACGGCGCGCCGAACCTCGACCTGCAGACGGCCTGTTCGGCCACCGGAAACGACCCCCCGGCGGGGCACTGCCCGTTCGCGCTCCCCCAGCAGACGGCGGCGGCGCTCTACAACAACGGCCTCTCCACCAGCACGCAGACGTCGGTCGAGACGTTCGTCATCGGCTTCGCCGTGTCGTCGTTCACCGACCAGGGTGCGGTGGTCAACTGCTCGCAATTCGCGGCGGGCGGCACGCTCGCCGGCCAGTGCGACTGCAACGACCCCGGGCTGCCGACGAAGGTCGTGAACGGCGCCAACATCGGCGCCTGCTGCGAGCTGCAGTGCATCGCGCAGTACGGCGGGACGACCAACGCGTACTTCGCCGACTCGCAGAACGGCCTGCAGGCCGCGCTCGGATCCATCCTCGCGCAGATCGGCCAGTACGCGACGACGCGCACGACCCCGTCGTTCTCGGCGTCGAGCAACGCCGTCGCGAGCACGACCACGCCGCAGACGAACGCGGCGGCCTACCTCGCGTCGTTCACGCCCTCGCCGGGTCTGCCGTGGTCGGGCGACGTCCAGCGCGAGCGCTTCGACTGCACGCTCACGAACGGCAGCTACCAGGTACCGCCGCCGGTCGTCACCCAGTCGGCCGGCGACGACTTCCGCGCCAACCTCGACTCGCACACCGGGCCGGTCCGCACGTTCATCGCGGTCGAGCCGGCGCCGCAGGGCGGGACGGGCATCGTCGACGCGGCGGCCACGCTCCGGCCGTACGTCACGTCGACCGTCGGCGACGGCGTCGGCGCCGTCACGGCGATCACCTACGCGGGGAGCGCGGCCGCGGTCATCGCGGGCATCACGCCGACGGCGATGAACATCCCCGCCCAGGGGTGCCCGTACCTGTCGTCGACGCTCGGCGGCGGACAGAAGTACCTGACGCCGGCGCAGTGCGAGGCGATGCTGCTCGACTACACCTTCGGGCAGGCCACGTTCGCGGGCCCCGCCGACTTCACGTTCGTGTCGCGGTACAACAACGCGCTGGGCGACATCTTCCACGCCAACCCGGTCGACGTCGGCCCGCCGTCGGCGCTGCTCAAGGACGCCATCTTCATCGGCTTCCGCGACGCCTGGGCGACGCGCAAGGAGGTCGTCTACGCCGCCACCAACGACGGGCTCCTGCACGCCTTCTGGGCCGGCGAGACGCAGCTCGAGAACAACGAGCTCTGGGCCATGCTCCTGCCCGAGGCGATGCCGCAGATCCTGTCCACGTACCCTTCGAGCCACGCGTTTCTCCTCGACGGTACGCCGGTCGTGAAGGACGTCGTCTGGGATCGCGGCACGGCCGCGTCGTCTTCCGTGTGGCACACGACGCTCGTGGCGGGCTACGGCCCGTACGCGCAGGGCTACTACGCGGTCGACGTGACGAACCCGAACCCGACGGGCATGGTGACCGGCTCGGTGCCGACCGATCCGCCGCCGGTGGGCCCGGTGTTCCGCTGGCAGCTCACCAAGATGCCGGCCACCAACTACCCCCTGTTCGGCTCGCAGTCGGCCACCCCGGCCATCACGACGCTCTTCATGGATCCGGGCGACGGCGGAGGGGCGCGCGACATCGGTGTGGCCATCCTGCCGGGCGGTCAGAACGGCAACTCGACCGGGGGTCCGTGCGCGCGCGCGCCGAAGATTTCGGACGCCCAGCCGCTGGCGGCGAACGGGTACCAGGCGCGCACCTCGGTCCGCTGCTGGGGCACGAGCGCCACCCCCAAGGAGACCGACCCGGTCGTCGGCCGGTCGGTCACGATCGTGCGCCTCGACACCGGGGAGATCCTGCGCACGTTCGCGCGCAAGGCGGACTTCGTGGGCCCCTACCCCCACGACACGCTCTACGCCGCCGGCCGCGTCATCGACACGGCCCTGGACTCGCCGATGACCGGGACGCCCCTCATCTATCCAACGGCCACCGGCACGGATACCACCCGGTTCTTCGTGGGCGACACGGACGGGACGCTCTGGAAGTTCGACGTCTCGAGCCCCAACCCGGCCAACTGGACCGGCGAGCTGTTCCTCGACCTCTACAACACGACGGCGGACAAGAACGCCACGTCCTGGTCGGACGGCCAGCCGTTCCAGGTGACGCCGATCCTGTCGCTCGACCCGCGCGGCGAGCTCGTGATCAACGCGGCCACGGGGTCGATCCAGACCTTCGACACGACGGGCGTCGAGTACGTCTACTCGATGACCGAGAGGGTGCAGGGGACGCCCGCCAAGCTGCGCTCGTACGTCAACTGGTGGCTCGGCCCCGCGACGCAGTCGTCGGCAGGGATCGGCTTCGCGCCCGGCGAGCGCGTATCGGGGCCGATGAGCGTGTTCAACGGGACGCTCTACTTCTCCACGTTCTGGGCGGGGTCGCAGAGCGCCACCGCGTGCACCGCCGGCAGCGCGCGCCTCTGGGGCCGCGACTACGTGACCCCCGACGTGTCGGCCGATCCCTCGCAGGGAGGTCTGCGCGAGCTGCAGCCGCCTCCGCCCAACGCGCCGCAGACACCCCCGCCCCTGTACATCCAGCCGAGCGACTACGATACCACCCTGCTCGGCAAGGTCATCCCGGGCGTGGCCATCATGGGGACGCCGGCATGCGCGAGCCTCGGCGGCGCGTCCGCGGACCCCTACGTGGCCGGCACGACCCACCAGACGCCGCAGAACTTCTCGGCCGGCAGCTACTCGATCTTCACGCAGGTCGGCGCGCAGGGCACGGGGGCCGCCGCGACGAGGACGTTCCAGCAGGGCGTGCCGACGCCCATCGCGCCGACGAGCATCAACTCGTGGGCCGCGGTCCTCGAATGAAGCGGCTCGTCCTCGCGCTGCTGCTCGGCGCCTGCGGCCG
>JAJYCT010000376.1 GCA_021778125.1 Myxococcales bacterium | reverse complement strand
TCTATCGCGCGCGGCTGCGAGGGCATCAAGCCGGGGTGGGTGCGCGTCAACTTCAACTACTTCATCGACGAGCGGGTCTTCGACTACGTCGTCGAGGCGGTCCGCCTCATCGCGGACGACGGGTGGAGGCTCCTGCCGGACTACCGCTTCGACCCGGTCCACGGCCTCTGGCGACACCACGACGGGCCCGCGGAGCCGCCGCTGCGCCTCGCGGACGTCCGCTACGAGGACGGCCGGATGATCGCTCCGCGACACGCGCTGCGCGCCTCGGTCGACGAGCTCCCGCGCTACCTCGAGGAGGCGCGCGCGCTGTTCGCGAGCCGGCCGGGCGCCCTCGACGCACGGCCCGGGGCGCTCGGCCACGTCTCCGAGGAGTTCGAGGAGCTTCGCTGGTTTTTGCTGCCCGAAGCCTGCGTCGCCTGACGCGACCTCGCGCAGCCTGCGAGCCCGTCGCCACCCCGCGCTCCGGGGCGGAAGCGGCGCGCCGTGGCGAGCGGGCGGGTGGCACGGTTCGTGATAAGTTGCCTGCCCCCCCCGCCCCGGCTGCACGCGGGCGTGGTGCTCCTGCCGTGCCCGTATCCGCCACCTCACCGCAAGATCCCACCCGCCGCCGCGACGAGCGCCGGTGGCTGTTCGGCCTCGCGCTCGTCACGCTCGCGTCGTGGGGGCGCTGGCTGGCTACCGGCTCCCTCAAGGTCGACGAGAACTACCCGGGCCGGGCCGTGGGGGGCCTCCTCTTCATGATGCTCCTGTGCGGCTGGGCGCTGCTGGTGCTCGGCTGGCACGGCCTGCTCGCCCGGCCCCCGGAGCGGCCGCGGCGGCTGGCGCTGCTGGGTCTCGCCGTGGCGGCGCCGATGCTGCCGATGCTCAGCAACGACCTCTTCAGCCTGTTCACGTACGGCTCGCTCGCGGCGCGGGGCCACGACGTCTACACGACGGCCGCCGGCCTCCCCGACAGCTACTGGTACCCGTGGGTCGGCGAGCGCTGGAACCGCGTCGTCTGCGTGTACGGGCCGACCACCTTGCTCGCGATCATGCCGGCAGCGCTGGCCGGCCAGAGCGCCTGGCTCGCCCTCGCGATCTACAAGGCCCTCTGGTTCGTCCCGCTCGCGCTCGTGATGGAGCTGTCGCTCCGGCGCCTCGCGGATCGGCCCTTCTTCCACGCGTTCGTCTGGCTCAACCCCCTGTGGATCGTCGAGGGTCCGGGGCAGCTCCACGCCGATCTCCTGGGCCTCGCGGCCATCACCGCGGGGCTCGTGCTGGCTCGCCGGGGGCGCACGGGCGCGAGCTTGATCCTGTACGCGCTGGCGCTGCTCGGCAAGTACAGCTTCGCGTTCAGCGGCCTGTGGTTCTGGCTCTCCGGAGCCCGCAGCACCCGGGCGCGGCTCGTACGCGCGGCGCGGCTCGCGGCGGTCGTCGTCGGGCTGGGCGCCCTGTTCTTCGCGCCCTTCTGGCGCGGCCCCGCCACGCTCACCGAGCCGCTCCGGGCGCTCGGCGCGATGAACCCCGGCGGCACCGTGACCGAGATCGTCGGCCTCGTCGTCCACTTCCTCCGGGGCGGCGGCATCCCGTCCCCCGAGCTCCCCGTCCACGTGGCGCTCGAGCTGGATCGCGCCGCGAAGGCCTCGACATGGGCTGCCACGTCCCTCGTGATGCGCGTCCTCGCGCTCGCCGTCACGGCGCGCATCCTCTGGTCCGTGCTGCGCAGGCCCGGCAACGAGGAGCGCCTGGCGCTGGCGACCGGCGCCCTCACCGTGGCGATCGCCACGCTCGCGAGCCACCGCTTCCAGTGCTGGTACCTGCTCGCGGCGCTGCCGTTCTTCGGCCTCGTCCAGAGCGACGCCTGGCGGCGCTGGTGGCTCGCCATCGTGGCCGTGTCCCCGACGACCGACTTCGTCCTCGTCCTCCCCAAGACGTCGCCGCTCCTGCCCGTCTGGTCGGTCCTCAGCACGGGCGGGACGGTGCTGCTCTTCCTGTGGGCGCTACGGGCGCGCTACTGGACGGCGTTCGCGCCGCCGCTCGACGAGCAGCCAGAGCGCGGGCAGGACGGTTAGCGCGGCCAGCAGGCAGCTCGCCTCGCCGACGGCCGCGATGATGCCCAGGCTGCGAATGCCACGGTTCAGTGAGCCGATGAGCGCCAGGTACGAGAGCATGGTCGTCAGGCTGCAGAGCACGACCGCGCCCCCGGTCGTCCGGAGCGCTTCGAGCACGTCCGTGCTGCCGTCGGCCCGGTATCGCTGGACGACGTTGACCGCGTAGTCGACGCCGATGCCGAACGTGATGGGCAGGGCGGCGAAGTTGAGGAAGTTGATCTTCACGTCGGCCGCGTAGAGAAACACGACCTCCGCTGCCACGCCGACCAGGAGCGCGAAGAGGACCGACGCCGCGTGCCATCCTCCGCGGCGGAACGTCACGATCACCGCGAGGATCGTCAGGCCCAGCGAGAGCGAGACGGCGCGCGGGATGTCGCGCACGACGGCCTTGAGGATGTCGGCGAAGATGACGGCGCGCCCCGAGCCAAGGACGATCTTGCCGTTGGGCAGGCGGGTCTCGCGGAACGAGTCGGAGTAGCGGAGCAGGTACCGCAGGTCGTTGGAGGCGCTGGGACGCGGCTCGATCAGGACGAGCCGGCCGCGCGTCCCGTCCTTCTCGGAGAACGGCCGGGCGAGCGCCTCGGGCAGATCCGCGAGGCCGTAGGGGCGCAGGTCGTGCGGAGGAATGACGTCCTTGACCTTCTTCCAGTCGGCGTCGGTCACGAAGCCTCGGCTGCGGGCGCGCTCCATGCGCTCGCCGATCTCGAGCAGGATCGGGATCTTCGCGTCCTGATCCTCCGCGACCATGTCCCAGAGGCTGTGCACGGCGGCGAACGGCTTGAGGTCGGGATCGTCGGGCGCGGCGTCCCAGTCCTTCTGCAGCTTGTTCTCGAGCGCGCGCGCGTCGTCGGGGGTGTCCGCCAGGACGACCATGCCGCCGTGGCCGGCGCCCAGGACCTCGATGACGCCGTCCCACGCGCGGTGCAGCTCGGCGTTCTGGTTCGGGTCGTTCTCGAACCGGCCGAGATCGTATTCCATCGGATCGCGACGCACGTAGGCGACGCCGCACACCACGCCCGCCACGACGACGGCCACGCCCAGGCCGAAGATCAGGCGCGGAGCCCGGGGGACGATCCAGGCGAAGATCCGGCCGTACCCCATCCCGAACCGACGGATGCGCCCGAAGACGCCCCGCCCGTCGTCGCCCGACTCGATGGGCCGCCGGCGCTCGAGCAGCACCAGCAGCGGGGGCACCATCAGCGTCTTGACGATCCAGCAGAAGATCATGCCGATCGCCGCGATGAAGCCGAAATCCCGGAACGCGCTGAAGTCGGTGACCATGAGGGAGACGTACGACGCCGCGGCCGACAGGGCCGCGATGACGGTCGGCTGCCAGGTCTCGCGCACGGCGGTGCGCAGCGCCTCGGTCGTCGACGCGCCCCTGCGGCGCTCCTCGAAGTAGCGCGACTGGTACAGGATCCCGACGTTGATCCCGTTGCCCGCGACGATGCTGACCAGGAAGCCCGTGGCGACGTTCAGGTGCCCGATGACGATCTGCGTGAGGCCGAAGGTCCACACCAGGCCGACGGCGATCGAGACGCCCATCACGAGCAGCGCGCGCAGGCGCATGAAGTAGAGGAGCACCGCCGACAGGAACAGGACGATGCCCGTGGCGCCGACGCCGAGCAGGTCGTTGCGGATGCGGTCGTACTCGATGAAGCCCGTGGGCATGTCGCCCGCGTAGCCGACGCGCACCGCGGCGTACTCGGGGCGCGACGCCTGCACGGCGGCCACGGTCGCGCGGATCTTCTCGAGGGCCGGACCGGTCCGGGCCAGATCGCCTCCCGGGATGGGCGAGCGGATCTGGACGACGAGCGCCGTGCCGTCCTTGCGCTCGTAGTACCCCTCGCGGGGGTCCTCCTCGGCCTCGGTCGCCCCCTTCTCCCCGGCCTTCTTGCGGAAGCGCTTCTCGATGTCGTCGACCGTGACCGGGGGACCGCTGTCGTCGAGGAGCAGGCCCTGCTCCTTTGCGACCTCGTAGTCCCACCGGGCGAAGACGTCGTCGTGGAGCTGCTCGAGCTCCTTGCGATCGAGGAACAGGCCGGCGCGAGGTGCAAGGAAGGCGCGCGCGGCCTGCGTGCCGTCCTCCACGCCTCCGACGATGTCGGGGCCCAGGGCCATGAGCTTCGGGACGAGCGCGTCGCCCATCGCCCGCAGGACCTTGCGCTCGGGGTGCTCGAGCAGGATGAGCACCGTCTGCGCCGACGCCGTGCGCGCCTCGACCCTGTGCAGCTCCTGGACGCTCGGCTGGCTGTCGGGCAGAAGCGCGTCGTAGCGCGTGCGCAGCTCGAGGCGCGTGGTGAAGAAGCCGAAGACGAGGGTGATGACCGCGACGACTCCGAGCGGCACCCACGGCCGCCGGATCTGCAGGTCGCTGAGACGCTCGATGAGCTCCTTCACGGGAGGCCCAGTCCTAGCGCGCTATCGCGCACGAGGACACGCCCTAGTCGCGCGAGGCCCGCTCTTCGGCGTGATCCGGCACGGGCGGGCACGACTGCACGAGGTACCGGGCCACCTGACGCCCCCCCCGCTCGACGTCGACGGTGTCGGCGACGCTGCAGGTGCGGTCGCGCAGGCCCTCGGGGAGCTCGGGATGGATGTCGGTCGTCACCGCGATGACGGTCGCCTTCGCCGGCGGATCGTGGCGGCCGAAGAAGTCGTACGCCGAGCGTCGCGCCGTCGGGCAGTAGACGGTCGGCTCGTCGCCCATCTCGAAGAACAGGCGACCGCACATCGAGTAGTGGTTGCTCGCCAGCACGACCGAGCCGCGGGTGCCGTTGGCGACCTGACCCACGCTCGCGCGGACCTGATCCCAGCCCACCAGCTCGTTGATCATGTCGGCGCGCGGGTCGTAGCCCTTCGGGAAGAGCCTCAGCAGCGCCGTCGTGTGTGCGTGCAGGATGCCCAGCCCGAGGGCCGCGGCGCTCACGGCCACGCCGGCCACCGCCATGCCCCGGACGACCTTGGCGCGCGTCCACGTCGCGTCGAGGTAGCGGCCCAGCAGGATGGCGGCGGGCATGACGCCCATCATCGTCCAGTGCTGCTCGGCGTCCTTGAGGCGCACCATCGCCGTCAGAAGAAACAGCAGCACCGGCCAGCTGAAGGCGGCGAGGAACAGGTCGCGCTCGTCGCGGCGGACGCGCCGCAGGGAACGGACCAGCACGAACACGAGCAGCGGCGCCAGCAGCGGCGAGTACGAGAGG
>JAJYCT010000375.1 GCA_021778125.1 Myxococcales bacterium | reverse complement strand
GCGGCGACGGCGGCGCCGGGGTGTGCGCGGGCGGCACGATCGCCTGCGGCGTCGCGTGCGTCGATCCCACGAGCGATCCGGCGAACTGCGGCGCGTGCGGCGTCGCGTGCACCGGAACGGGCGCGCGCTGCTGCGCGAGCACGTGCGTGACGGCCACGGCGAGCTGCTCGTTCTCGGTCACCGGCGCCTCGCCCCCCTCGGGCGCGGTCAACGGCGGCGACTACGTCACGCTCACCGGCCAGGGCTTCACGCCCGGCGTGCAGGTGCTCATCGACGGGGCGCCCGCGCCGTCGCTCGTGCAGTCGGCCACGAAGGTGCTCGTGCAGACGCCGCCCGACGTCAAGGGCCCCAAGGACGTCACGGTGCGCGCGGGCGCGAGCACCTCGACGCTCCCCGGCGGCTTCACCTACACGCTGGGCAGCATCAAGCTGCCGTGGAAGGAGATCTCGATGTCGACGGTGCGCGGCGAGGGGCCCGCGCTCGGCGTGACGCAGGACGGGCGCGTCCTCATCGCGGGCGGCACCACGGTGCCCGACTCGACGACCGACGCGCTGGCGAGCGCGGAGCTGTTCTCGCGCACGACGAACACCGTGGCCCCCGCGGCCGGCGCGATGACGATGCCGCGCTGGCAGCTCGCCGCCGTCCCGCTGATGACCGGCAAGGTGCTCGTCGTCGGCGGCGCGTGTGGCTACAACGACACCGGCTGCAACGCGGCGACCGACGCGACCAAGGCGGAGCTGTTCGATCCGGCGACCGGAGCGTTCACGGCGACGGCGCACCCGCTGACCGTGGCGCGCAACTACCCGCGCGCCGTGCTGCTGGCCGACGGGCGCGTGCTCATCGCCTCGGCCGACACGCAGACGGCGGACCTCTACGATCCGGCGGCCGACTCGTTCACGTCGGTCCCGACGCTGGCGGTCCATACGTTCGGGTTCCTGGTCCGCCTGCGCGACGGCCGCGCGCTGCTCGGCGCCGGCGACGGCACCCAGCTCGCCGCGGAGCTGTTCGATCCGGCGACCGGCGCGTTCAAGGCGGCGGGGTTGCTCCACGACGGCCGGTCGATGCTCACGGCGCACACGCTGCCCGACGGGCGCGTGATGGCCATCGGCGGCGCGAGCGTGAGCGCCGGCGCCGTCAACAACCCGCAGGACAGCATCGAGCTCTACGATCCGAAGGCGGACGCGTGGACCGTGGCGACGTACACGCTGTCGACGCCCCGCTGCTGGCACGCGAGCGCGCTCGTGCGCGACGGGACGGTGCTCGTCATGGGCGGCTACAACGTCGACGGCTCGTGCACGATGACCGCGGCGTCGCAGAACGTCGACCAGGTCGATCCGACCGCCGGGACGGTCGCCCCGTTCGGGACGCTGCCGCACCCGAACACCGAGTGGAACGCGGTGACGCTGCTGGACGGATCGGTGATCGGCGTGGGCGGAGGGGCGTGCGGGACGTCGACGGCGCTGCCGGACGTGTACTTCCTGGAGGGGATCAAGTAGCGGGCGGCGGGGAGGCCACGGCGAGAGCCGGCGCGCCATCGGAGAGCACGCGTGCCCGACCGGAGGGCGCCGGTGCGCCATCGAAGGGCAGGCGGCGCTTCCGGTCCCTTTTCTTCTGTCCGCGCCCGCGCCCGGGTGCTCTAGAAGCCTCCGCTCCACCCGATCCCGTACACGGGCTCCGCCCCCGTCCTCGTCGCGGACGTCCCGATCACCCCGGCGCTCGGCGTCCCCCACCGCCATGCCAGGTGCGGCGACGCCACGTCGCGCGTCAGCCACCAGGCCAGGCCGCCGCCGAGCACCGCGCCTCCCAGCGTCGCCGACAGCCACCCGCGCGTGTTGTCCGGGCCGCCGCTGATGAGCAGCGGGCTCGCGGCCGCGGCGCCGAGCAGCGCGCCGCCGCCGGCGCCGAGGTCCACGAGCAGGACGCGCGAGGGCGACGCCGTCACCTGCGCCGCGAGCAGCCCCGCGCCCACGAGGCCGATGGCCGCGCCGTACCCCATGCCGCCGTAGGGCATGTCGGTCGTCTTGCCCTTGCCGAGATCCTCGATCGCGGCGCCGAGCGCGAGGCCCAGGCCCCCGCCCGAGTGCGCGAGCGCCGCGTCGCCCTCGTCCATCGACGTGCGCGACAGGGCGACGGTGGCGAGGCCGATGCCGAGCAGCCCGCCCCCCATGCCCCACGAGTAGCGATCGCCGGTGGGCTGGACGTTCTGCCCCGTGGCGATGAGCAGGCCCGCCGTCGTACCCCAGAAGGCCCCGGCCGACACGTACCAGGCGTCGCCGGTCGTCACGTCCCACTCGTCGGCCGTCAGCAGCGCGGCGCCGATGCCGATGCCCGTCCCCACCGCGAGCAGCGGGTAGAGCACGCGCGGGTCGGTGGAGCTGGTGGCCTCCTCGAGCGACAGCGCCGTGAACGCTCCGAAGAGGCCCAGGTTCACCGCGAGCACCGCGCGGCCCTCGGAGCGCACCGGGCCCACCTCGCCCCGGGCCGCGCCGCTCCGGGCCTCGCCGCGCAGCGAGGTCTCGAGGGCCGCGGCGGCCTCCGCCTGCGGGGTGAGCAGGTCGCGCAGCATGACCAGCCCGCGCACCGGCACCAGGTCGCCCGCGACCGTCTCGACGCGCACGCGCAGCTCGTGCCCCGAGGGGGCCACGGCCACCAGGCGGACCACGTAGTCGCCGCCTCCGGCGCTCTCGAGGCGCGGGCTCACCACCCACGTCCCCGCGCTGCCCGGCTCGGCCGGCTTGCCCGACGGCGCCTGCGCGGCGCGCTCGAGGACGTCCTCGTCGCGCGTGCGCCCCGGCGCGGGCCCGCCGTCGGCGACGTAGAGCGTGAAGCCCAGGTCCTGCACGGCGTCGCGCAGCGTCGCGTCGAGGTCCTGCGCGCGCTCGTAGACGTGCCCCTCGGTGGGCTTCGGCTTGTGCAGCGGCGTCTCGCCCGGCGCGTCGCCCGCCGGCGTCAGCGTCGGCCAGACGACCACGGGGGCCTTCCGCGCCTCCGCCGCGGGCGCGGCGGGCTCCGCGCCGAGGCACACCACCGGCGCGAGGACGCCGGCGAGCGCGGCGACGGTGGCGGCAGCCAGGATGCGAGTCATCCTGGCCCCAGCCTAGAACATGACCATGCCCATGACGTAGAGGTCGACGATCGTCGTGTCGTCGACCGAGAAGCGGTGCCCCGGCAGGTCGATCATGTCGCGGTGGTTGGGGTTGGGCACCCCCTGGACCGCGCCCGTGTTGGGGTTCATGCAGGGCCCCGCCTTGCCCGGATCGCCGCCGCCCAGGTTCGGGTTGCACGGGTCGGCGGTGGTGATGAGGTGGCTCTGCGCGTAGGTGAACGCGGAGCCGAGCGTGAACTTGATGTACTCGCCCGCCTGCCACGTCGCCGCCGCCGAGAACGTGAAGCTGCCGAAGGCCTGCTGGTCGGTGATGCCGGTGAAGTACGTGGGCGACACGCTCTGGTCGGGAACGCTGCGCGGGACGTTCGCCTGCCCGGTGAACGCGGGGTTCGACGTGTAGGCCGTCGGGTTGGGCGTGCGCAGCGAGTTGGCCGTCGACGAGCCGAGCGCGTCGAAGAGCTCCGAGTAGTCGCGGCCGGGCGAGTGGTAGGTGCCCTGGGCGCGGAAGTCGGCGCTCAGGCGCTGGAAGGTCTCGCGCTGCTCGAACGGGACGACCTCGAGGCCGAGCGCGAAGGTGCCGAGCATCGGGGGCGTGCTCGTCAGCGCCTGCGACGGGTTGAACTTGCCGAAGTCGCTGTTGGCCGACGGGAAGTCGCCCTGGAAGAAGAAGCCGCTGTACGGCTCGACGTAGCCGAAGCGGCGCGACCAGACGCTCTTGGCGAGCACCGAGTACATGCCGCGGCTGACGCCGGGGTCGATGCCGGCGTGCACCGTGTTGTTGGAGCTGTCGAAGCACTCCGTGGTGCCGTTCGTGGCGTTGCACGCGTGCATCGGCGTGCCGATGGGGACGCGCCCCTCGACGCCGACCACCCACGTGGGCTTCGTCTCGTCGCGCTGCTGGTTGAAGATGTCCCAGTCGAGCCCGAAGCCGAGGTAGTCTAGACCGCTGCGCGTGGGGCTGTTGAACGGCACGCCGAAGAGCTGGCCGCCCGTGGGGTCGGCGAGGCGCTGCGGGGCCACGTTGGCCGAGCCGTTGAGGTCCCCGAGCTGCTGCGACCAGCTCAGGATGACGGGCAGGCGCAGGATCAGCGCGAGATCCTTGTAGATGCCGATGTCGGCGCCGACGTCCAGGATCGACATCGACGAGTCGTACGACGCGATGTTCTCGGTGGCGGGGATGAAGCCGCCCGTCTGGATCTGCGGCAGCTGGGACTCGCGCCGGATGGCCGCGTGCTTCCACGACTGGCGGAAGCCGAGGATGAGGTTGAGGTCGAAGGGGTCCTCGCCGTCGAAGGCGTCGGCGACGGTGGTGATCTCCGCCGTCTCACTCATCAGGCGCGGCTCGCGGTTGGCAACGGGCTCGTCAGCGCGGGCAGGGCATGCCGCAGCCAGGAAGGCGACTAGCGCACCGCTGAAAACGCCGAGACGGCGACTCGCACACATCTCGTCAGGACGCTAACGGGGCGGGTCGAATCGTGTCAACAACGGTCGCGGTCCGGCCGATTTCTCAGGGGGGGGCGAGGGTACGCCATGCCTCGCTGGCCTCGGCCAGCGGCCTGGCGAGTGCGGCGGAGGCCTCCGAGGTTGGCAGGGCGCCCTGGCGGACCGCGGCCACCGCGCAGGCGGCCCGCGCCAGGCGGCGCGTCGCCACCTGGGAAGCGACCGTGGAGGCGTCGGCGCCCCCCGCCAGGAGGGTGGACGTCAGGTCGTGCGCAGCCCGGCCCACGGCCCCGCAGCGGGCCACCGCGGTCCGGGCGCCCTCGAGCGAGCCTGGATCGCCGCTCGCAGGGAGCGTGGCGCTCGTCGCCTCGAGGCGCAGCCACCCGTCGTCCCCCCGCGCCGCAGCCCCTCCGTCGGACGTGCGCAGGTGTGCGTCGTCCGCGAGCCAGACGAAGGCGACGCCGTCGCTCACCGCGACGCTCTCGTCGCGAGGGCGCACCTCGACGCGCAGGCGCGCCGCGGCGTAGCGCACCACGGCGAGGGGGGTGACGACCCACTCCTCGCCGCCGGGCGCCTCGCCGGCGCCCGGGCTGCTCTCGAACGAGCCCGAGGCCACCCACGACTCCTCCGAGAAGCCCGCGCACGCGCGCGCGCGGCCGGCGCCGCGGAACGTCGTCTCGCGCGCGGTCCGCGGATCCTTGGCGACCAGGCGCGCGTGCGGGCCGAGCGCGACCCAGCCCTCGGCCGGCAGCGGCCCCTGCAGCAGCACGGGCG
>JAJYCT010000374.1 GCA_021778125.1 Myxococcales bacterium | reverse complement strand
GCGCGCCGGCGGCGTCGCGGTCGTCCTCTCGCCGCTGCACCCGCCCCCCGAGACGCGCGACTTCTGCGACGACGCGGGCGTGCGCACGGTGGTGGCCTCCGCCGATCTCGCGGGCCGCGTGGCGTTCCTCGCGCCCGAGCGCCGCGTCGTGCTCGCCGGGGAGCTCGTGGCGGGCGCGCGCGCCGAGGTGGCCGCCGCCCCGCGCGCCGGCGACGCCGCGCTGCAGCTGTACACGAGCGGGACGACCGGCAAGCCCAAGGGCGCCGTGATCACGCACGGCAACCTCGCGACGCAGCAGCGGCTGCTGCGCGACGCGTGGGGCTGGCGCGAGGACGACGTGCTGCTGCACGTGCTGCCGCTGCACCACATGCACGGGCTGGCGATCGCGCTGCTGCCCGCGCTCGGCGCCGGGGCGGCGACGCGCTTTCTGCCGGGCTTCGACGCGCGCCGGACGTGGGACGCGCTGGCCGAGGCGACGGTCTTCATGGCGGTGCCGACGATCCACGCGAAGCTCTTCGCGGCGCTCGACGCCGCGGACGCGAGCGCGCGGGCGGCGTGGGCGCAGAGCGCCGGTCGCCTCCGCCTCGTGACCAGCGGCAGCGCCGCGCTGCCGGTGACGCTGGGCGAGCGGTGGCGGAGCCTCGCGGGGCAGTACCCGCTCGAGCGCTTCGGCATGACCGAGATCGGCGTCGGCGCGACCAACCCGCTCGCGACCGCCGGGCGGCGCCCCGGCACCGTGGGGCTCCCGCTGCCGACCGTCGGCGCGCGCGTCGTGGGCGACGAGCTGTGGATCGCGGGCCCCTCGGTCTTCGCGGGCTACCACGGCAAGCCCGAGGCGACGCGCGACGCGTTCGTCGTCGAGGGCGACGCGCGCTGGTTCAAGACGGGCGACACGGTCGCCGTCGAGCCCGACGGCTACGTGCGGATCCTCGGCCGCACGAGCGTCGATATCCTCAAGAGCGGCGGCTACAAGCTCTCCGCGCTCGAGATCGAGGAGGCGCTCCGCGAGCACGCCGCGGTGGCCGAGGTGGCGGTCGTCGGCCTCCCCGACGCCGAGTGGGGCGAGCGCGTGGTGGCCTGCGTGGTGCCGCGCGAGGGCCGCGAGGCCGAGTGCAGCACCGAGGCGCTGCGCGCGTTCGCGAAGGAGCGCCTCGCGCCGTACAAGGTGCCGCGCGCGGCCGTCACGCTGCGCGAGCTGCCGCGCAACGCCATGGGCAAGGTGATGAAGCCCGAGCTCGTGCGCCGCCTCGCCGGGGGCGGCGCCGGCTCATAGGCCGCGCAGGGCGGCGCGCAGCTCCTCGCTCCGGGCGACGCGCCCGTCCACGCGCGCCACGACGCGGCCCGCGCGGTCGAGCACGATCGTGACCGGCACGCCCGTGACGTCGCCGAACGGGCCCCCTCCGCCGCGCGTCACGTCGTCGCCGATCGCGACGGGGAACGGGACCTTGAGCGCGTGGCGATAGAGCTCCACGAGCTCGCGGTTCTCGCCCGGGTCGAGCGCCACGAGAGCGTAGTTGACCCGGTCGCCGTCGTGGGCCGCCATCACGACCAGGTAGTCGACCTCGGCCTGCGAGGGGAGGCTCCCGGTGGTCACGAAGGCGAGGACGGTGGGCTTGCCCTGGAGCGCGGCCGCGCTGACGGGGCGGTCGTCGAGCGAGTCGTACCCGAAGGGGACCGCGGCCGCCCCGGCCATGGACAGGCCGGGGAGCGCCGACGCGTCGGGCGCCGCGCGGGCCCCGCCGCACGCCGCGACGAGCCCCGCGAGGGCGGTCCCCGCGAGGACGCTACTCGTCCGACTTCTGCCCCACGAACTGGTCGTCACGATCCGCGAAGAGGACGTTGAAGGTGGTGAGCGATCCGTAGCACCCCGTGACGTACTGCTGCAGCTGCACCTTGTCTTCGTCGGCGAGCTTGGGGTGCGCGTTGATCTTCTGCTCGAGGACGCGCAGCTTGTCGCGGAGCATCACGACCTTGTGGAAGAGCGCGTCGATCGGGATGCGCTTGTCCTGGACGCCCTCCTTGCCGGGCTTGAGGATGATCTCGCCGCCCTCCCACTTGCCGGCCAGCGTGACCTCGGCGAGCCCCAGCTCGTCGCGGATGACGTACCTCAGCACTCGGCGAAACTCGTCGGCGTCCATGTCGAGCAGATCCTCCGGCAGTTCGAGGGGGGCCCTCGGGGATTCGGCGGGCGCGCGCGGGGGCGCGGCGCGGGGGGCGCGCGGGCGGCCGGGCGGGCGCGGCTGGAACTGGCCCTTGCGCACCCACTGCGAGCACGTGCTGGTCTCGAACAGCGGCGCGGGCCAGACGCCCAGGAGGCACTCGCCCTGGCGCCTCACCTCGCCGGTGTCCGCGACGGTCTCGAAGACCCGGACGAACCGGGCGCAGGTTCCGCAGCGTCGCTCCAGGTCGTCGGGCATCGCGCGGGGCGCCTTCTACCACCGCCCGTCGGCCCCGGCGTCGTCGCCGTCCTCGAGGTGCGGAGCGAACAGGTGCGCGAACGACGCGAGCGCCGGCGGCGTCGCGCGCTGGCCGCGCTTGTCGGCCAGGATGGCGTGGGCGAGCTCCTCGATGACGACGCGCAGGGGCGTCGGCTCGACGGCGACCCCCTCGACCTCGGCGCGGGACGCCACGTCGCCGACGTGGCGGAGCGGATCGTGCGCCGCCGCGAGGAAGCCCCCGGTCGGCGTGTAGCGGCACGTGAGCACCTCGACGAAGTCGAGGTACAGCGGGACGACGATCCGGCAGGCGTGCGTGCCGTCGCCGCCGACGCCGTGCAGCGCCCGAGGCGCGGACGACGAGGGCGCGGCGTCGACGCCGGCCTCCACGAGCCTGGCCTCGATGCGCGCGCGCCGCTCGTCGTCGTCCTCGACCGCCAGGAGCGGGGCGTAGAGCGCGACCGCAGGCACGGCCAGCAGCGCGGCGTCGGCCTCGAGCGCGTCGAGCCAGGCGTCGCGCCCCTCGAAGGGGAGCGACTCGTAGGCCAGGGCCGCGGCCATCGCGGCCTCGGCGTCGCTCGCCAGGGCCGACAGCCAGCTCCTCCAGGCCGATCGAACGTGCTCCTCGACCTCCCCGTGCTGCACCGGCGAAGCGCCCTGGTCGTCGGACCCGCTGCTCATCGGACAGAGCGCAACCTACCAACGGGTCCGCGCGAGCGGAAGGGCCGCGGTGATGGCTTGACGCGCGGCGCTCGGCCGTCGATCGTCGGGCGCGACGGCATGGAGGCGGATTCCCCCGAGGTCCTGGAACGTTTCGGCGCAGAGCTCGACCTGGTCGAGATCATCGCGCGTCAGACGGCGCGCTGCGTCGGGCGCGGCACGTCGCTCGACGACCTGCGCTCGTTCGGCCGCGAGGGGCTGCTGCACGCGGCGCGCTCGTTCGATCCCTCGCGCGGCGTGCCCTTCCGGCGCTGGGCCAACGTGCGCATCAAGGGCGCCATGATCGACGGCGTGCGCGCGTGGGGCAACCTCCCGCGGCGCGTCTACCGGGAGCTGCGCGGCATCGAGGCCGGCGATCGCCTCCTCGAGAGCTACGACGAACAGGACGCCGCGGGACCGGCGCGCACGCCCGAGGCGGCCGACGACCGCCTGGGCCAGTACCTCTCCGGCATCGCGACGGCGATCGCGGTCGGCACGATGATGGCCGCGCCGCGCGAAAACGTCGGGCCCGACGGCCGCGACGTGACGCCCGAGGATCTCGTGGGCGACGCGGAGATGCTGGCGCTCGTGAAGGAGGTCGTCGCCGGGCTGCCCGTGCAGGAGCGCACGATGATCGAGCGCCACTACTTCCAGGGCGAGCAGCTCGATCAGGCCGCGGCGTCGCTCGGGCTCTCCAAGTCGTGGGGCAGCCGGCTGCACGCCCGCGCGATCGAGCTCGTCGCCCAGGAGCTGAAGCGGCGCCGCGCGCTGTGACGCGCCGTCCACGGACGGTCGCGGCGCCGCGCGCGCCGCGACCGACCTACGGCCCCTGCAGGACCGTGCGCACGCTCGACGTCGCGTGATCGACGAGCTTCGCCGCGAGGTCGACGGTCTCCGCGTAGCGGTAGACGCCGGCCTGCAGGGCGATGAGCTCCGCGGCCCCCATCGCGCCCGCCCCCGGCCCCCCGGCGGCGCCGCGCACGAGCGCCTCGCCCCGCGCGAGCTCGCCGCCGACCCCGGCGAGCAGGCGCGCGAACGGAGACGGCCCGGACGGCGCGCTCTCTCGCACGGCGGCGGGCGCCGCGGGCGACGGCGGGGGGGGCAGCGGCCCGGGGACGATGCGGGGTTCACGGACGACGAGGGACGGCATGGTCGGCGGCTCTCCTCTGACGACCGCCCTGTCGGACGCCCGCGGGCGCGGTTGCGAAGGAAGTGATAAGGCAGCGCGCACGATGCAGGCCGGGCGCGCGCGGATCCTCGTCGCGATGAGCGGCGGCGTCGACTCCTCCGTCGCCGCCGCGCGCCTCCACGACGAGGGCCACGAGGTCGTCGGCGTCACGCTGCACCTCTGGGACTACCCGGAAGACCCGCGCGCGAGCGGCGCGCACGGCCGCTGCTGCGCTCCGGAGGACCAGTACGACGCGAAGCGCGTGGCCGACGCCGTCGGGTTCCCGCACTTCACGTTCGACCGCCGGGCGATCTTCGCGCGGCGGGTCGTCGAGCCCTTCGTCGACGCCTACCTCGCGGGCGAGACGCCCAGCCCGTGCTCGGCCTGCAATCGCGGGGTGAAGCTAGCGGAGCTCTTCGCGATCGCCGACCGCCTCGGGGCCGAGCGCGTCGCGACGGGCCACTACGCGCGGGTGGTGCGCGACGGGAGCGGCACCCCGCGCCTCGCCGCCGGGGCCGACACCTCCAAGGACCAGAGCTACTTCCTCTACGCTTCGCCGCGCGCGTGGCTGGAGCGCCTCGTCTTCCCGCTCGGCGCGGCGAGCAAGGCCGAGGTGCGCGCCGAGGCGGCGCGGCGGCGGCTGGCCGGCGGCGGCAAGGGCGAGACCCAAGAGCTGTGCTTCGTCGGCGCCGGCGCCGGAGGCTACGCGGACTTCGTCGCCGCGCGGGCGCGCGGGCGCGTCCGCCCGGGCGCGATCGTCGACGAGACCGGCCGCGCCGTGGGCGCGCACGACGGGGTGCACCGGTTCACGGTCGGCCAGCGCAAGGGCCTCCGCGTGGCGCTCGGCAAGCCTGCCTTCGTCACGCGGATCGACGCGCGCGCGGGCACGGTGCACCTCGGCGGCGAGGACGCCCTCGGCGCGCGCGAGGCGCGCCTCGACCAGGTGGTGCTCGCCGAGGGGGTCACGCTGCCGCTGCGCGCGCGCGTGCGCGTGCGCTACCGCCACGAGGGGGCGCTCGC
>JAJYCT010000373.1 GCA_021778125.1 Myxococcales bacterium | reverse complement strand
GCTGCTGGCGCGCGGGCGGGGCGCGCGGGTCAACGCGAAGGGCGCCCCGCGCGCGCCGCACGTCACGAGCGTCGCGTTCCCCGGGTGGACCGGGCCCGAGCTGGTCGCGGCGCTCGATCTCGAGGGCGTCGCCGCGTCGGGGGGAAGCGCGTGCAGCGCCGGGACCGCGGAGCCGTCGACGGTGCTGACGGCGATGGGCGACGCCGAGGCCGCGACGAGCACCGTGCGCTTCTCGCTGGGCGAGGCGACGACGCGCGAGGACGTGCGCGCGGCGCTCGAGGCGGCGGGGCGCGTGCTGGCGCGGGTGGGGTGACCGGGTGCGCCCGGCGCCCGGCCCTGCGCTTCCTCGACGACGCGAAGCGCCTCGATCCGGCGGGCGACGCGCGCCCCGAGGTGCGCGCGCTCCGCCAGCGAGCCAGCGACGCGCTCGGCCCGAAGCCGCCGCTCAAGCCGGTGCCCTTGAGGCCCTGAACCTGGGCCTTCGAGCGCAAGGTCGCCGGAGCCTGAAGCGTCGAGGTCTTTGGGGTATCTTCCGACGCGATGATCCGGCTGGTCGAGGCGCGAAACTTCCGGATGCTCCGGGGAAACAGCGAGGCCCTGCACCCCTTCGTGGTGCTCGTCGGTCAGAACGCGACAGGCAAGTCGACGTTCCTCGGCGCCCTGCAGCTCGTGGCTGATGTTCTCCGTCACGGCGCGCCGGACGCCGTCCGCAAGCTCGTGGGCTCTCGGGCCTGCGCTGCGAGAGCGGGATCTCGTCCTGTTCGGACAGTGGGCTCGCCACGTGGCCATGGGGGTGTCGGGCCTGTGCGACATCGATGTGGTCGAGCGTCCGGAGGATCGGTACCTGGTGCTGCGGGCCCGCTTCGAGGGGGCGCACGACGCGCCGGTACCCTCGTGGCTCTTGTCCGACGGCACCTTGCGCCTGATGGCGTTGACGTTGCTCTCGTTTGCCGCGCCTCCCCAGTCTCGAGATGCCTACTTCATCGAGGAACCGGAGAACGGCCTGCACCCGCTTGCCATGCAGACCTTGCTCGAATCGTTGTCCCGGCCGCCCAACGGCATGCAGGTGCTTCTCGCCTCGCACTCGCCGATCCTCCTCGCAAACTTGAAGCTGCCCGACGTGCTTGTCTTTCGTCGAAGCAAGGACGGCTCCGCGATCGTGCGCCGCGGTCAAGAGGTCCCGGAGCTCGTCGATTGGCAGGGCACGGCGAACCTCGCCGATCTGTTCGCCTCCGGGGTCCTCGGAGGATCGTCGACGAGCCGCCGTACGACTCGTCTATCCGACGGCGTCGCTCCTCCAGCTCTTCCAAGAGCTGGTCGATGTGATCGCCGCCGCGGACGCTGCGCACGCGAGCCTCAAGGACGCGGTGTCGGCGCTGCGAAGCACGAAGGGCAAGGTGGGGCCGATCCTCAAGGATCTGCGACGCCTCCTCGTGATGATGTACCGCGGCGACACCGGTCTGCTGACGGACTTCGGCATCGCGGCCCCCAAGGCCCCGAAGCCGAGGACCGGCGAGCAGAACGCCGCGGCTGCGGCGAAGGCGGCGGCGACGCGCGAGGCCCGAGGGACCAAGAGCCCCAAGGAGAAGCGCGCCATCAAGGGCAACGTGACGGGAGTCTCCGTGACCCCCATCACCGCGCCGGCCGCCGCTGCGCCGTCCGCACAGCCGGTGCCGGCTACGTGAACGCGCCCGGCGGCGCGTCGCAGTGTCGTCGCCTCGTAGCCCCCTCGTATGGGGGCTGACCCGGAGGACCGGGAGCGCCGCCCGTCTGCGCGAGGGGGGGCTTCCGGTCCTTTTTTTTGTCCCGGCGACGGCGACGGGCGAGCTACCGCCCGCTGGCCGTCTGCGGCGGCGGCGTCCCGCCGTCGAACGGGATCCACAAGACGCGCGTCTGCGTCGCGGCCCCGTGGCGCGAGTAGCCCGCGAGGCCGAACAGCACGTTCCAGAAGTACCCGCCGGGGTCCTCGCCGTACGAGAAGAACGGGGCGAAGTGAAACTCCCAGTCCATGCCGCCCGCGACGCGCTTCTGCAGGTACACCGTGTTCGCCACGACCTGCGTGATCGAGCCGTCCTGCCCGTCGGCGAAGCGCCAGTAGACCGGGAACCCGATCGTCGTGCGGCTCTTGGGGTCGGCGAAGTCCCAGAACACCGGAGCGATGACCGTGTGCGACGACTCGTCGGTGCGCCCCACGTAGACGATGGGGTGCAGGTCGTCCTCCCAGCCGCGGGTGTTCGTGTTGAACGTGAACGACGGGAAGACCCACCACGTGCTCGACAGCCCGTACGTCTCGAAGTGGCCGAGCGCGGGCGTCAGCCAGTCGTGCCCGGCGGGGCTGTCGGACGTGTAGTAGAACGGCGCGGCCGCCCAGGCGCGCACGCCCAGGTCGTTGTCGCGGTAGCTCCACCAGAGGGGCAGGATGGGCCCCGCCGCCGTGAGCGACGTCGCCCCGTTGCGCGTCGTCGCGTGCGAGTAAAACGGCGAGATCAGCGTGTCGGCCGTGTGCGACACGCGCCGCAGGTACCCGGGCAGGATGAGCAGCGACGACTCGGGATCGCGCCCCCAGTGAAACAGCGGGAAGACGGTCGTGTGCTCCTCGGGCACGCCGCCCGTCTCCGGCTTGCCCTTGATGTGGAAATAGAACGGCGCCACGTCGAAGACGTCGACCTTCTCGTCCGACTGCGAGATGACCGGCCCGACGATCGTCGCCGAGCTCCCGTCGAGCTCGTGCGCCGAGTGGTAGTAGAGCAGCTCCGGCACGAACGTGTACGTCCGGCGGTTGCCGTCGACGCTGCCGTTGTCGCCGTGGAAGTAGAAGGGCACGACCCCCGTGTCGGCGTCGGGGCCCGTGCGGCTGTGGAAGTACGGCCCCACGAGCGTGAAGGCGCCCGCCTTGCTCCAGTGCGACGTCGTCAGCAGCAGCGGCGCGTGGAAGTACCCGCCGTCGGCCCGCGACCCTTCGAAGAACAGCGGCGCGAGCCAGTTGTCGTGCTCCGCGGGCGCCTCGCGGTGCAGCAGCGGGCCGAGGAGGGTGACGACGTTCGCGCGGTCGCGCACGTGCCAGAAGCCCGGGAAGAGCACGTCCATGTCGAGATCGGGCGAGCGGCGCCGGTAGTAGAACAGGCCGTAGAGGCCCTCGGTGTCCTCCTTCTGCGGGACGCCGTAGCGGCTCTGCGAGGGATCGGGCAGGCCGCGGGTGTGCTCGATCCACAGCGGCGGCAGCATGCGCAGCCGGTAGTCGCCGCGGCGCTCCTCGTAGGGGAACCACGACTCGTGGACGACCGGCCCGGCGGGCGAGGGGGGGCCGGCCATGAAGTCGGAGCCGACGCGCTCGCGGATCTGCGGCGACATGGTGAGCGGGTCCTGCGGGGGCGCGATCTCGGGCTCGGAGGCGCGCTGGTAGGCGTTGTGCAGCTCCTCCTCTTCCTCGGGGGTGGGGGCGTGCGGCGCCGCGCCGCCGCCGCCCCCGCCGCCCCCCCCGCCGCCCTTGCCGAACTGGGCCAGGGCCGGTGACGCGTGCGCGAGCAGCAGGGCCAGCGCGGCCCCCGCCGAGAGGCGCCTCAAGGCTTCTCCTGGCCCGGCGCCGGCGGGCGCGAGTCGACGCTGCGCGACGCGGCCATCAGCCGGTCGACGATGATGCGCAGCGCCTGCTCGATGGGCATGCGGTCCTGCGTGCGGGCCTCCAGGTCCTTGACCTGCACGACCCCCTCGGCGAGCTCGCTGTCGCCGAGGATGACGACCATGCGCGCCCCGAGCGTGTTGGCGCGGCGGAGCTGGCTCTTGAGCGAGCCGCCGCGCGTGTCGACCTCGCACCGGATGCCCTTGCGGCGTAGCTCGCGCCCGATCGACAGCGCGCGGCTGGCGGCCGCCTCGCCGAGCGGGGCGACCAGCGTGTCGACGGCGTGCCCGGGCGGCGCGAGCCCGCTGCCGAGGAGCAGGCGCTCGAGCCCCGCGGCGAAGCCGATCGCGGGGACCTGGGGCCCCCCCAGCTCGGCGAGCATGAGGTCGTAACGCCCGCCGCCCACGAGCGTGCTGCCGGCGCCGAGCGCGTCGTGGGCGCCTTTGATCTCGAAGAGCGTGCGCGTGTAGTAGTCGAGGCCGCGCACCAGGCGGGCGTCGACCCGGTAGGGCGTGCCGAGCTCGTCGAGGTGCCGGCGCAGCCCGTCGAAGTGGGCGCGGTCGGCGTCGTCGAGCAGCTCGCTCATCGTCGGCGCGTCGCGCACGGCGGCCTGGTCGCGCGCGTCCTTCGAGTCGAGGATGCGCAGCGGGTTGGTCGCCAGGCGCCGCTGCGACTCGGCCGACAGCTCGGCGGCGCGCGGCGTGAGGTACTGCACGAGCGCGTCGCGGTAGCGGGCGCGCGTGGCCGGGCCCCCGAGCGAGTTGACGAGGACCTCGACGCCCGGCACGCGCAGATCGCCCAGGAAGCCGACGAGCATGTCGATCATCTCGGCGTCGCACCCGGGTCCCGGATCGCCGAAGATCTCGGCCCCGAGCTGCGAGAACTGCCGGTAGCGCCCGCGCTGCGGCCGCTCGGCGCGGAACATCGGCCCGCTGTACCACCAGCGCGACGTGGGCTCCTTGGCGTGCACGGCGTGCTCGAGGTACGCGCGCGCCGCGCCCGCGGTGCCCTCGGGCCGCAGGGTCAGGTCCTCGTCGTGGTGGCGGAAGGAGTACATCTCCTTCTCGACCACGTCGGTGGCCTCGCCGATGGCCCGGACGAACAGTCCCGTGGGCTCGACGCAGGGCGTGCGCACCTCGCGGAAGCCGTGCAGGCTCATCGTCCGCGCGTACGCCGCCTCCACGCGCTGCCAGCTCCCGATCTCGTCGGGGAGCACGTCGTTCATCCCTTTGACGGCTCGCAGAAGGGTCATGGCAGGCGGGAAGCCCGGCCCCTTATGGCCCGTAGCGGCTCGCGGGGTCAAGCGCGGGGTGGCGGGGCGCGCGGGGCCTTGATAACTCCGGGAGCGTGGGTTCCGGCAGGACGTGCGCGCTCGACCTCGGGCGATCGCGGGTAGGCGTGGCGATCGACGACGAGCTCGGCTCGATGGCGCACCCGCGCGGGACGCTCCCCGGGGGCGACCGCAGGGCGCTGCTCGCGGCGCTCGTGCAGCTGGCGCGCGACGAGGGGATCGCCCGCTTCGTCGTCGGCCTGCCGCTGCACATGAGCGGCCGCGAGGGGCCCGAGGCGCGCGACGCGCGGCTCGTGGCGCAGCAGATCGCCGACGCGACGGGCGTATCGGTCGAGCTGTGGGACGAGCGCCTCACCACGGTCCAGGCGGCGCGCTCGCTGCGCGCGAGCGAGGTGCGCGGCAAGGCGGCCCGCGCG
>JAJYCT010000372.1 GCA_021778125.1 Myxococcales bacterium | reverse complement strand
TCCGGCGACTCAGCTCGACGGCCTCGTCGAGCCGCCCCCACTCGCCCAGGAGCAGGGCATGGTTGTAGAGGGCGACGAGCGTCTCGGGGCTGCGCTCTCCGAGGACGCGCTGCAGCATCGCGACGTACTCGGCCGAGAGCCTCTCGGCCTCGGGGAATGCCCCCTGCCCGCGCCGGATGCCCCCGACGTCCGCGCACGCCGCCGCCGCGGTCAGGTCGTCGGGCCCGCGGGTCTCGTGGAGGATGTCGCACGCCAGCTGGTAGTCGCGGGCCGCCTCCTCGACGTCGCTGGAGGACTGGACGCCGAGGATCTCGCCGAGCACCGCCAGCGTCAGCCCCTCCTCCTCGCTGCGCGGGCCGAGCGCGGCCCGCTCCAGCGCGAGGGCCTGCTCGGCGGCCGGCCTCGCGCGGTCGTACGCGCCCATGTTGAACCAGATGCGCGCGAACGCCCTCCAGAGCTTCGCCTGCACCTCGGGCCGATCGCCGAGCTCGCTCCGCAGGCGGTCCTCGCCGCGGACGAGCAGATCGCGCTCGTCGACCGGGGGGCCCCGGTGCTGCGACGGATCGAAGCTCCGGAGCAGCCCGAGCACGAACTCCTGCACCTGCTCGGCCTTGCGCGCCTCCTCGCGGGCGCGGTGCGCCTCCCAGAGCGTGCCCGCGAGCCCGGCCAGGAGCAGCGCCAGGCCGAGCGCCGAGGCGATCACCGCGAGCCGGTAGCGGCGCACGAACGATCGCACCAGGTATCCCGCCGTCTCCCCGCGCGCGGTGACCGGCAGCCCGTCGAGGTGCCGGCGCACGTCCGCGGCGAGGGCGCCGACGGAGGCGTAGCGGTCCTCGGGCCGGGGCCGGAGCGCCTTGAGGACGATCGCGTCGAGATCGCCCTGGAGCCTGCGGCGGAGGGCCGCGTCGCCCGCGCTGGAGCTGGCGCGCGGCGGCGTGGCCTCGAGGATGGCGCGCTCGAGGCCCGAGGCGCCCTTGTGCGTCCAGGGCCGCACGCCGGTCAGGAGCTCGTGCAGGATGACGCCGAGCGCCCACACGTCCGTCGCCGTGGTGACGACCTCGCCGCGCAGCTGCTCCGGGGCGGCGTAGTCGGGCGTCATCGGTCGTTCGCCGGTGCGCGTGAGCGGCGCGGCCGCGGCGTCGTCGTCCTCGAGCAGCTTCGCGATGCCGAAGTCGAGGAGCTTGGGCTCGCCGTCGGGGCCGACGAGGATGTTGCTCGGCTTGAGGTCGCGGTGCACGACGAGGTTGCGATGCGCGAACTCCACGGCGTCGCACACCTCGGCGAACAGGCGCAGGCGCTCGTCGACGTCCAGGCTCCGGGCCACGCAGTGGTCGGTGAGCGAGAGCCCCTCCACGAGCTCCATCGCCAGCCACGGGCATCCGTCGTCGGTGGTCCCGCCGTCGAGCAGGCGCGCGATGCGCGGATGCGACAGCTGCGCCAGGATCCGTCGCTCGAGGAGGAAGCGCGCCGCCAGCGCTCTGGCGTCGCCGGGTCCGTGCAGGAGCTTCACGGCGACTCTCTGCCGGAAGTCGGCGTCGGCGCGCTCGGCGACCCACACCTCTCCCATCCCGCCTTCCCCCACGAGCGAGAGGAGGCGGAAGGGGCCCACCCGGCTGCCCTCGCGATCGCGGCGCGAGGCCGGAGGCGCCGCGAACGCTTGCAGCGCCGAGGGCAGCCACGCGCCGGCCGGCCGGGAGAGCAGCGAATCCTCCCGCGCGTCGGCCTCGAGCAGCTTGCGGGCCTGGGCACGGACCTCCGGATCCGCGCGGCCCAGCAGCGCCTCGCGCTCCTCCTCCGGCCGGTCGAACAGGTCGTCGACGAGGTCCATCGCCGCCCGCAGCGGAGACCCCGCCTCGTCACCCATGGCTCCTCCCGCCCGCGGGCATGTCCCCGTCGCTGTAGCACACGGGCCGCCGCTGTCCGCCGGGGCCTCCGCCTGCCTCACTCGATCGTCGTCACGTCCAGGTAGGTGACCGCCGCGGCGACCTGCCCGCCGTCCGCCGTGACGCTCGCGTCGGGCTGGCCCGCGCTCGCGAACGCCAGCAGGTCGACGCGCGCGACCCAGTGCAACGACGAGTCGACGAGGAAGCCGACCGCCTTGCCGTCGAGGATCGACGCGGTCACGGCGATGCCGTGGGGATCGCCGAGGTTGGCGAACCCACCCCCGCCGCTGGGCAGGTCCGGCATCGTGCCGCCCACCCAGCCCTGGCCGCCGGAGCTCACCTCCGGGAGGCTGAGCACGGCGATCCCCGGGCTTCCTTCGGCCTCGAGGAACGCGAGGTGGTTGGCGGGGTCGACGGCGACGCCCTCGTACGACACGCCGGGCAGGACGTGGTGGGGCGCGGTCACCGTGTGGCTCGTCTCGTCGAAGGTCGCCTTCGAGAAATCCAGGACGTTCTGGAAGTCGCCGGCCTCGGACGGGACGGCGACGAGCTGCGTCGTCGGATCGGCGCCCGCCGAATCCGGCTCGGCGCCCACGGGCCTGGTGGGATCGGAGGCGGCGGGATCCTCGTACGTGAAGACCGCGCCGTCCGACAGGCGGACGACGCTCAGCCCGTCGGTCATCACCGTCGACGCGTCGCCCGGCGTCATCGGCGTGCCGCAGGCGGACGGGGTGCTCGCGTCCGCGCCCGGGTTCGACGAGAACGTGCAGTCGTAGAACGGCGCGTAGAGGAGCCCGTGGACCGAGTCGAAGCCGAAGTTCTCGCTGGGCGGCGCCTGGATCACCGACGTGATGGCGTGCGTCGCGAGATCCACGAGCGCGAAGCCGTTCCACACGCCGAGGATGGCCCTGTGCCGCGCGGAGTCCACCGCGATGCCGGTGACGTAGCCGCCGCCGCGCGAGAAGCCCGCCTGGCCGAAGCTCGCGTCGAGCATCACGTGATCGACCAGCGTGTCGGTCGTCGGATCGATGAACCACACGTCCCGGCTGCCGCCGGCCGCGGCGACGATCATCGTCGCGTCGCCGCCGGTCGTCGTCGCGCCGTTGGTCGTCCCGAGGTCGATCGTCCTGAGCAGCGCGGGCGCCCCCGCGACGCCCTGGCCTGCCACGCCCACGTCGACCACGGCGAGCAGCGCGTCGCCGCCGTCGGCGGTCATCGTCGTGGGCATGTAGAGCTTCTGCTTTCCGCCGGTGGTGACGACGCCGAAGGCTCCCGTGCCGCCGGGTGACACGGGGACGGGCGCCGCGTCGGCGTCGCCGGGCGAGGGGCCGTCGACCTCGGCCGTGTCCGCAGCGGCGTCGCTCGCCGCGCCCCCCGCGCTGCTGCCGCAGTTGCAGCCGCTCGCCGCCGCGACCGGCAGAACGAGCGCGAGGAGCACCAGCGACCGGAGACCGTTCGAGACGAAGGCAGGCTTCACGAGATGGTTCACGCATAAGCGCGCGCCGGGAGGACATGTCCCGTCCGCAGCCCGTTCTGCGTTAACCCCCTCATGAGCCTTCCCCTGCCTTCGAGCATGCGGCCGAGCCTGGTCGTCGCCGCCGCCGCAGTCCTCGCGTCGTCCCTGCTCGCCTGCTCGACCTCGTCGAGCGCCGGCTCGGGCGGGGGAACGCTCGCGACGACGATCCCGCCGCAGCAGCCCGAGGTCGAGCCGCCCTCGAGCGTCACGCTCCAGCCCGACGTCGTCGTCATTCACGGAGGCGCCTCGGTGATGAAGGGGATCTCCGCGGATCACGGCGTGTGGACGCTCGACAAGAGCGCCCCCGGCGTGTCGAGCCTCGCGCCAGGCAAGGTCGCGCTGATCCTCGGCCTCGACTGCGCGCGCGTGACCGCCGTCCAGGACAACGGCAGCACGCTGGACGTCACCGTGGCGCCCGTCTCGTTCACCGACGTGCTCCAGGAAGGGTCGCTCGACTGGCAGAACGCGACCCTCGACACGACGCAGGGCTACATCGGCCAGCTCCCGTACGCGCTCGTCGCCGGCGCCGAGGCCAGCCCCGACGGCGGCGCCGACGCGGGCGCTGCAGGAGACGCGGGGTGCGGCGCCGCAGGGGACGCGGGAGGCGACGGCGGCGAGGGCGGCCTGCCGTGCATGGGCCTGCAGCCGGGGCTCCACACGCTCGGCTTCGGAGCCAACCCGACCAACGCCCTCACGCTGTCCATCGGCAACTGGAGCATCTCGTGGAGCGCGGCCACGAGCGGTCCGGCGGTCGACATCACGGGGACGGCGACGTGGCAGCCGAACTCCGGCAACACGCGCCAGCCCTACGATCCGGCGCAGACGCTCGGGGGCGTCAGCGCGACCTTCACGTTCTCGGTGCACGTGCAGAACGTGCAGGGCTCGTCGGGGTCGATCGCGGTTCACGGCGGGACGGTCACGAACGCCAGCCTCAGCGCGCCGATCGGAGGCTCGGCGGATCTGAGCGCCCAGGCCAGCACGCCCACGGGCAGCCAGTTCCCCGCGTCGGCCATGCTCAAGCTGCCGCTGTCGGTCGAGTTCCCGGTGCCGATGCCGTGGGGGCTCCCGGTCTACATCTCGGTGCAGGCCAACCTCTCCATTCAGCCCTCCCTCTCCGTCAAGAACTCGGTGATCGGGCTGAGCGACCACGTCGACTTCTCCGGCAGCGCGGGGATCACGTTCAGCGGCGGGACGGCGACGGCCACGGCGACCCCCAGCATCACGACGCCCGCGAACCCGCTCGACAACGCGACCGCTCCGCCGTCGATCGGCACGTCGGCCATGATCATCGCCCTTCAGGCCCCTCGCGTCGGGATCGGCGTCGGGACGATGTACTTCGGCCTGGGCGCCAAGGCGGGCGTCTTCGTCGACATGGTGAACGTTCTCACGTTGACCGCCGCCAGCTCGACGGCGCTCGTGCCCTGCCGGGCCGCCACGTGGGACGTCGCCTCCCACGGCGGCGGCGAGATGACCATCGCCGTGCTCGGGACCACGGCCAACTACTCGCACCAGATCGACCTCAAGACGGCCAGCGGCCCTGCCTGGTACACGCCGATGGTGGCGGCATGCAAGCCGTAGCCCGGGGTGCCCCGCGCCGGTTGACCGTCGCCCGCGCCGGCCCCACGACCTCCGGACTCGCCCGGAGGACACGCCCATGCGCCCCGTCTACATCGTCGACGCTCTCCGCACCCCCCGCGGTCGAGGCAAGCCCGGCAAGGGCGCGCTCTCGTCCGTCCACCCGCAGGAGCTGCTCGCCGCGGTCTTCCGAGCCCTGACCGCGCGCAACGCCGTGCTCGCGGCCGGGCTGCCCGACGGCGTCACGGGCGTCACGCTCAACCGCTTCTGCCAGTGAGTGCGCCATTCCAGTAGCATTGAACGCCGCTTGAGCCGTCCAAGGCGCGTTACGTCAGGGCGCCCCCCCTCGACGCCCGCAC
>JAJYCT010000371.1 GCA_021778125.1 Myxococcales bacterium | reverse complement strand
GACGGCACCGGCGGCGCGTCGGGCGCGGCGGGGCAGCGCGGGCCCGACGGGCACGCGTCGATGCACCCGGGCCGCGTCACCGATCAGTTCCAGGGGCTCTCGGGCGTGAGCCTGCTCGAGGTCGACGCGGCGCCAGCCACCGCCTCGGCGGCGCCCGACGCGAAGCCCGGCAAGGGCAAGGCGACCAAGGGCGGCGCGAAGAAGAAGAGCGCCGGGAGCGCGCCGTGAGGCGCAGGGCGTTCCTGGGCGCGCTCGGCACGTCGCCCCTGTGGCTCGGCGCGTGTGCCCGCCGCGAGGAGACGCCGCTCGCGCACCTGTACGGCCGCGACTGGGTGCACGGCGCCTACGAGCTCTACGCCGGCACGTACGCCAAGGTCCAGTCGTCGAGCGAGGACAAGGCGCGCACGGCGTACGCGATGCTCGCGCAGAAGGGCGTGACGGGGCTCGACGCGCTGCAGTCGCGGGAGGTGCCGTTCTTCATCCGCGTGCAGCAGGACGAGACGGGCTTCGCCGTCGCGCGCGACGTGCCCGAGCGCCTGACGTTCACCTCCGACATGAGCCAGGCCGACCGCGACGCCGCGCAGGCCCGGTGGGAGAAGGCGCGCGAGACCATCCAGACCGACTACGAGCAGATCCGGCGGCTCGACTGGGCGCTGACGACGCTCCTCGGGCAGCTGCAGCACGTCCGCGGCGCGATCGAGGACGGCACCGTCGAGCAGTACCGTCTGGTGCGGCAGCTCGAGGCGATGTCGCAGGGCGACAAACCGCCGTTCGACCTGCCCTACCAGGTGAGCGTGCAGGACTACCGCGGCGTGCTGCTGCTGCTGCTCGAGCGCCTCGACGACGACGGCGCGCGCCTGTCGCGCGTCGAGTCGAACATCGTGACCGTAGGCCTGACGGCGCGCGCGACCGACGCGGGGTCCGGCAGCCTCGCCGCCAACCTGCACAAGGTGCTGCTCGCGGTGGTCACCGACGCCGACGCGACCTCGCCGCGCGCCGCGACCTACCCGGCCGACGACGACAGCCGGCGCAAGTACGGCGCGCGCGGGCAGCAGCTCTACGACGGGATCCGGCAGTCGCCCGCGTACGTCACGTGGGAGAAGCAGGAGAGCACCAGGGCGTTCGATCAGCTCGGCCAGCTGCTCACGCTCGTCGACGCGATGACGGGGCTCAAGACGTCGGCTCTCTACCAGCAGGTGCTCGACGTGTGGCGCGGCGACGCGGACTACCTCTCGTACCTCAAGACCGTCGTGAAGATGCTGCCGGGCGGCAGCGAGGTCGGGAAGGTGGCCGACCAGGCCGTCGAGCTCACCGAGAAGGCGCGCAAGGTCGCCGGGCAGGTGCAGAGGGGGATCGCGCTCGTGAAGTCCGCGGCCGACGGGGGCGGGGTCGTGCAGCTCGCCGGGGACAGCGGCCTGCTCAACGCGGGCAGCGACTTCGCGCGGAGCAAGCTCCAGAAGCAGCTCGCGTTCTTCAAGGAGCCCAGGGAGATCGACGAGGTCAAGGGGTTGCTGTCGGAGTCGAGCCTCTGGAAGAGCGCGCTGCCCGCGCTCTGACGACGATCTCCAGCTCGAGGTTCGCGTTGACCTCGGCGCCCACGACGAGCGACAGGCTCGTGAGGTAGAGCCAGACGAGCATCACCGCGACGGCCGCAAGGCTGCCATAGTAGAGCGCGTAGCTCGGCATCGACACGACGTAGAGCCCGAAGAACCACGAGACGACGAGCCAGCTGGCGACCGCCACCAGCGTCCCGGGCCAGACGCGCCTCCGCACCCCCGGCGCGTGCTCGACGGCGAACCGGTAGAAGCCCGCGAGCAGCGTGAGGCCGAGCGCCAGCAGGAGCACCGACGCGATCGCCTCCTCGAGCGGCGTGTGCAGCGCGGTGCGCACGCGCCGCTTGAGGGCCCCGCGCGCGCGCGACACGGTCCCCCCCTTCGCGGTCGTCCCTGCGTGCGGGGGCGGCGCCGCCTGCGCCGTGGTGGACGCCGGCGGGACCTGGACGATCTTCGCCGCGGGCGGTGGCCCGTACGACTGGACGGCCACGTCGATGCGCACGAGCGACCAGGCCAGCGCGCACGCGGCCACGAGGCCCATGGTGACCCAGCCGAGCGCGATCGCGCGCTGCTTCCACCACGGGCGCGGGGTCACCCCCGACGTGGTCTCGAAGACGTCCATCAGCGAGTGCAGGCCGGACGACGCCGTCCAGAAGAAGCCGATCGCCCCGAGCGGCGCGAACGTCGCGCCGCTGCCGGCCATGCGCTCGACCTCCTTGCGGACGATGTCCTCGGCCGTGTCGGGCACGACCTCGAGCAGCGGGACGACGAGCGCGTCGATGCCGCGCGCCCGCGCGACGCGCACCACCAGGTACCCGAGCAGCGCCAGGAGCGGCACGAGGCTCAGGAAGAACCAGAACGCGATCGCCGCGGCGGCCTCGAGGCCGCCGTGCGCCCGCAGCCCCCGGACCAGCCGGCCCACGGCGACGAGCGCGCGCGACGTGGCGCCCGCCGCGCCGCTCACTTCCCGAACGTCGCGGTGCAGTAGGAGTACTGCGTCGGGTCGACCGTCGGCGTCGCGAGCGACGGGGGCTTCGCGAACGCGGGCCGGGAGAAGTCGAAGAGATCGGTCAGCGGCTCGGCGTTCGCGTCGCGGGCCGTGAGCGCCGGCAGCTTGAACTTCGCCTCGATGAAGCGCGTGATGCTCGTGTGGTCGTAGACGTGGTGGCCGACGTAGCCCTTCTTGGCGTACGGGCTGACGGCGAGCAGCACCACGCGCACGCCCTCCATGTCGAACCCGCCCTGCGTCGTGTCGCCGCTGCCGAGGATCGGCGCGGTGGTGTCGGGCGGGCACGCCGGCGGCGGGGCGACGTGGTCGTAGAAGCCGCCGTGCTCGTCGTGCGTGATGAACAGGGCCGTGTGCGCCCACTGGGGGCTCGTCATCACGGCCTGCGTGATCTGCGCGACGAACGCCTCGCCCGACTGGATGTCGCCCGGCGGGTGCTCGTCGGTCTCGCCCCCGCTGCCGGTCAGCGGCATGTCGGGGTCGACCAGGGACACGGCCGGCAGGTGGCCCGCCTTCGCGTCCGCGACGAACTGGTCGATGTGCGACAGGACATTCCTGCGGCCCCAGCGCGTGACCAGCGACGTCGCGTAGACGACGCCGGCGCCCGGCGAGCCGTCGGCGTAGAGCTGCCAGGAGACGTGCCGCTTCTCGAGCTCGTCGAGGACGCTGACGTCGCGGGCGGGGAAGGGGTAGGGCGTGAGGTCGGGGAAGTCGTTCGACGTCAGGCCGAAGCTCGTCGCCGAGATGAGGTACATGCGGTTGGGCCACGTCGGGCCCGGCACCGCCGCGTGGTAGTGGTCGGCCACCGCGAACGTGTTGGCCAGCTGGTAGTAAAACGGGAGGTCGGTCTGGTCGTACCACCACAGGGCGCGCGCGCCGCTGTAGACGGCCGGATCGAGCGCCGCGTCCGCCCCGGCGTCGGCCGCCCTCGCCGTCCGGTCGTTGACCGTCGCGAAGCCGTCCATCTTGCCCGTGTCGATCTCCCGGTGGGTGCCCGCCCACGAGTGATCGGTGTCGGCGGTGCACAGGCGCTCGGCGTGCGCCCACGGGACGGGACCTCCGTCGACGCCCGGGTTGGTCGCGCCGGCGTCGGCGGCCTCGATGTCGCCGCGGTTGCCGTACTGGTTCAGGTGCCCGAGGTAGCTGTCGAACGAGTGGTTTTCCATCATCACGACGACGATGTTCTCGATCGGCATCTCCGCGGGCAGCGTGCCCGGCCCCAGCGTCGCCTCGGGCAGGTCGCCGCGCTTGTACGTGCAGGCCGCGCGGCCGGCCGCGGACGTGGTGTCGCTCGGCTGAGCCACGGGCTGGTCCCACGCGCAGGGCGTGAGCACGCCGCCGTCGGCGCCGTAGCCCGCGTCGCCCGAGGCGCACGCGGGGCCCGCGATCGCGCCCCCGTCGCCGCTCGAGCCCGAGGAGCACGCGACCAGGGCGACCGCGGGGCAGGCGAGCAGCGTTGCCGCGACCAGGAAGAGACGGCGCATCGGGGACCTCCGGTGGTCCCCATGCTTATCAGACCGGCGGGCCTCGGCTATACCCCGCCGCGTGACGACGCCGCGACGATCTGGCTTCACGATGCCCGCCGAGTGGGAACCCCACGAGTCCACCTGGGTGGCCTGGCCCAGCCACGCCGACCTGTGGCAGGACAACCTCGCGCCGGCCCGCCTCGCCTTCGCGCGCCTGGTCGCCCGCATCGCGGACGGCGAGCGCGTGGACGTGCTCGTGCCCGATGCGGCGCAGGAGCAGGCCGCGCGCGACGCGCTGCCGGACGGGGACCGGATCGTCTTCCACCGCGTCCCCTTCGGCGACATCTGGCTGCGCGACACGGCGCCCATCTTCCTGCGCGGGCCGGGCGGCGCGGTGCGCCCGGTGCGCTTCGGGTTCAACGGGTGGGGCGGCAAGTACGTGCTGCCCCACGACGACGAGGTCTCGGGGCAGATCGCCGGGCGGGCGGGCGGCACGGGGTTCGAGACGCCGTGGATCCTCGAGGGCGGCGCGGTCGACGTCGACGGGCGTGGGACGCTGCTCACGACGCGCCAGTGCCTGCTCAACCCCAACCGCAACGGCACGCGCTCCGAGTGGGAGCTCGAGGCCCTGCTGCGCGAGTTCCTCGGCGCCGAGCGCGTGCTCTGGCTCGGCGAGGGGCTGGTCAACGATCACACCGACGGGCACGTCGACACGATCGTGCGGTTCGTGCGGCCCGGCGTGGTCGTGGCGATGGAGCCGCGCGCGAGCGACGATCCGAACCGCGACGTCCTGCGCGCCCTGGTCCGCGAGGCCGAGGGCCACGGGCTCGACGTCGTGCGCATCCCCTCGCCGGGCCGGATCGTCGACGCGACCGGGCGCGTGATGCCCGCGAGCTACGTGAACTTCTATGTCGCCAACGCGTCGGTCATCGTGCCGACGTACGCCTCCTCGTTCGACGACGAGGCGGTCGAGCGCATCGGGGAGCTGTTCCCGGGGCGACGGACGGTCGGGTTCGACGCGTGCGCCGTCCTCACGGGCGGGGGCGCGTTCCACTGCATCACGCAGCAGCAGCCGCGCCGAGGCGAGTCGTGAGGAGCGTCACCGTCGCCGCCGTGCAGTGCGCCCTCGGAGGGCCCCGCGCGGACAACGTCGCGCGCGTCGAGCGCCTGGTGCGCGCCGCCGCCGCGCGGGGCGCGCAGATCGTCCTGCCGCCGGAGCTGCTCGAGGGGCCCTACTTCTGCCGCGAGGAGAGGCCCGAGTGGTTCGCCGAGGCGCGCGCGCTCGAGGACGACGAGGCCGTGAGATCGG
>JAJYCT010000039.1 GCA_021778125.1 Myxococcales bacterium | reverse complement strand
AGCACCCAGCGCTTGAGCAGGCTGGCAACGCGGTGGACGCCGGGCATCAAGACGTGAGCCGGATCGTTCGAGGTGTCGATGATCGTCCTGTTGTGCGCGTAGCCGCGCTCGGCCAGGCCGTTGTAGCCCCGCCAGCCGTCGGTGAGCACCGAGCTTCCGGGCAGTACGACGTCGGCGACGAACGGCAGCAGGTGGGCGCCCGACGCATCGGGGATGTGGCGCATTCGCACGCGCCCAAAGCCCTTCGGCTGCTTGATCTCGACGGCGATGACCACAACGTTCTTGATCGCGCCGCGCCCGCGTTTCCCGCCTGATTTCGGCCCGCCCAGGAACGTCTCGTCCACCTCGACCTCGCCCGAGAGACGCTCTCGCTCTGCGCGGACCATCGCGACGCGGAAGCGCTGCAACATGGCCCAGGCGACGCGGTAGCGAACGCCCAGAGTGCGCTCCAAGGTCTTGGCCGACAGCCCGTTCTTCGCGGTCGTCACGTGCCACGCCGCCTCGAACCAGGTCGTCAGCGGTGTCCGCGTCTTGTCGAAGATGGTCCCCGCCGTGACCGAGGTCTGGTGCTGGCACGCTGGGCATGCGAACCGCTCGCGACTCTCCCGCCAGGGCTGCGACGCCCGTTGGTTGCACGCCGGGCACAGGAAACCGGCTTGCCATCGCAGTCCCGCCAGGTAGCGCGAGCACGCCTCGTCGTCAGGAAAGAAGCGCACGAACTCTCGGTAAGTGCTGGGAAAGTCGCCATGAGTGCCCGGTGCCGCCACGCTCACCACTACATCTTGGGGCTACTGGAGCTAACCGACCACCCCGTTCAACTTATTTCGCTGGGAGCGCTCGATTGCAGCGAGCGCGCCTCCGGCGAGCGACCGCACGAGAATTTTATCGACGGAGCTTCGCGCTCATGTCCGCCCCGAGCTCCGCGGCGCGCCGCGTCGCGCACTCGACGGCGTCGATGAGCGTCTTGCGGAGCGCGCCGCTCTCGAGCGTGTGCAGGCCCGCGATCGCCGTCCCGCCGGGGCTCGTGACCATGTCCTTGAGCCGCCCGGGGTGCTCGCCCGTCTCGAGCAGCAGCTTCGCCGAGCCGAACACGGTCTGCGCGGCGAGCAGCAGGGCCGTGTCCCGGTGCAGGCCCACCTTCACGCCGCCGTCGGCGAGCGCCTCGATGATCAGCATCACGTACGCGGGGCCGCTGCCCGAAAGGCCCGTGACCGCGTCGAGCAGCACCTCGTCGAGCACGACGACGCGCCCGACCGCCTCGAACATCTCGCGCGCGAGGCGCAGATCATCCGCGGTGGCGTTGGTGCCCGCGGCGACGGCCGTCGCCCCCGCCTGCACGGTGGCGGGCGTGTTGGGCATCGTGCGCACGACGCGCGAGCCCGGCGGCAGGCGCGACTCGAGCGCCTCGAGCGGCACGCCGGCGGCCACCGAGACGAGGAGCTGGTCGGGCCGGAGCTCGGCGCCAATCTCGGTCAGCACACGGTCGATGACCTGCGGCTTGACCGAGAGGACCACGACGTCCGACTCGCGCAGGAGCTGGTGGTTGTCCATGGTCGTGCGGATGCCGTGCTCGTTGCCGATCTGCTCGAGCCGCTCCGCCTTCACGTCGCTCGCCAGGATCCGCGACGGGGGCAGGACGTTGCCGTGAAGGAGGCCACGGATGAGCGCCGTCGCCATGTTGCCCGCGCCGAGGAAGCCGAGTCGTCGTGTCTTCATGGATCTGCTCCGGGACGGTAGCCGAAAAGTTGGCCCCCCGCGCACCCGTGCGGTTGGCTCGGCCCATGCGAAGTCTGGTCGTGCTGCTGCTGTCCCTGCCGATCGTCGGGTGCATGCAGATGGACACCGGCACGCAAAGCGGCGCAGGCGGCGACGGCGGCGTTCCGCCCACCTCCAGCGCGGGCGGCGCGATCGACGGCGGCACGAGCGGCACCGGGTGCGGGACCGACACGCAGACGGGCATCACGCTCTGCGTCCAGATCGACGCGTGCCCCGGCGTCTCGGTCGACCAGGGCACGTTCCCCGAGTGCGGCTTCCGCCCGGGCGGCTCGCTCGATCTCGAGTGCCTCTGCCCCGGCGGCGTGCTCTGCCCCATCGGCGTGCCCACGAGCTGCACCGAGGCGACCCAGCTCCTGTCGCAGCAGGGAAGCTCCGTGCAGGTTTGCCAGCAGGTCTCCACCGGGACGTGCCTGCCCGCGAGCTCCGGCGCCAGCTCCGGCTCCGGATCGGGCAGCAGCTCCGGCGGCCCCTCCCCGGCGTGCCAGAGCTGCGTGCAGGCGTGCGGAGGTACGCCGTCCTGCTACGAGGCCTGCGGCTGCTGATCGCGCGGACCGGCTCGTCTATCCTGCGGAGCCATGCTCGCCACGCAAGTGCGCCAGAAGGACAGCGTCTTCTACTTCGCGGCCTACCCGGCCGAGGACCTGCTCTCGCGCGTCCGCTTCATCACGCGCTTCTACGCCGAGGGGGAGCGCAGCCTGGCGCCGGACGAGGCCGAGAGCGGCGACGAGGTCGCGCACTTCATCGGGAAGATCGAGCGCACCGACGCGGCGTTCCAGCGCGACATGTCGCGCGCGAAGGTCGGCGCGATCAAGAACTTCTACGAGACCGCCGTCAGCCAGCCGCCCATCCCGGGCACCGTGCTGCTCTTCACGGCCGACACGCTGCACTTCGAGCCGGTCCGCCCCTTCACGAACGTCGGCAACCTCGAGGAGCCGGCCTCCAAGTACCTCATCATCGACGGCCAGCACCGCCTCGCCGCGCTGCACTTCTACATGAAGCAGCACCCCGCCGAGGCGCAGAGCATCCACGTGCCCTGCGTCATCTTCGACGGCAAGAGCGAGGACTTCGCCACCGAGATGTTCGTCATCATCAACTCGACGCCGACGCGCATCAACAAGAGCCACCTCGTGGACCTCTACGAGCGCGTCTCGTGGGCGGCGCCCGACCGCAAGTTCGCGGCGCAGGTGGTCGAGAGGCTCTACAGCGAGGGCGACAGCCCGCTCCGGTACAAGATCAACCGCCTGGGGGGGCGCTCCAAGCAGGAGAAGTGGATCTTGCAGGCGGAGCTCTTCAACGAGATCCACCGCTGGGCGGTCGCCGACTGGCGTGCGATCGGCAAGCGCAGCTCCCGGCGCGAGGTCGAGCGCGTCTACGGCGTCGTGCGCGACTTCTTCAAGGCGGCCGAGAAGGTGTGGGGGCCGGCGTGGGGCAGCGCGCACTACCAGGTGACGCGGCCGGTGACCATCAAGGCGATGCTGCGCGTGTGCGCGGACCTCGCGCACGTCGACGAGGAGCCGGTCGAGGGGCGCATCGGGCGCTGGGCGCGCAAGCTCGCGCCCTGGACGGAGCTCGCGCGCAGCTTCCGCGGCGAAGGGTTCTACGAGCGGTTCCCGGCCAAGGGGCAGGTCGAGCGCGTGGGGCGCATCCACCGGGAGCTGGGGCGCGCCGCGGGGATCGAGCCGCGCAAGCGTCGGGGTGGGGACGACGAGGGATAGAGGCCCCGCCCCTGGCCCCCCCTAGCCCCTCCGCATCCCCGACCTTCGCACCTGCTCCTCGAGGTCGCGGAACCGCCCGGCGAGCGCGCGCACGAGCGCGCCGGTCCACCCGCCGAGGCCGAGGCCTTCGGTCATCGTGGCCTTGTCGAGCACGAGCACGGTCACGCGATCCACGGCCGCGACGCTGGCGGCGCGGGGCTCGTCGAGCAGCAGGGCCATCTCGCCGAACACGTCGCCGCCGCCCATGACGGCGAGCGTCTCCTCGCGCCCGTCGACCGTGCGGAACGCACGGCACCGGCCGTGGACGATCATGTACGCGGTGTCGCCCGCGTCGCCCTCGCGCATGATGAGCGCGCCTGCCTCGAACACGCGCCGCGGCAGGTGCAGCCCGACGCGCAGGAACGCGTTCACGTCGCGCTGCAGCTCGACGACGCTGCCGTAGCGGTGCACCGGATCGGGGTGCACGGCGCGGGCGACGATGTCGCGCAGGCGCTTGGAGACGCCGACGTGGGCCGCGGCCCTGTCGATCGGCACGACGTCGCCTGCCTTGGCGCGCGCGATGAGCACCTCCGGATCGCGCTCGTCGCCGAAGGGGGTCGTGCCGGCGACGATCTCGTAGAGGATCGCCCCGAGCCCGAAGACGTCGGAGCGCTCGGTCATCTCGTCGGGCTCGCCGCGCGCCTGCTCCGGCGCCATGTAGCCGGGCGTGCCGACGGGCCCGGGGGCCTCCATCTGCGCGGACGGCCCCGACGCGGGGCGCGTCTTGGTGAGCCGCGCGAGCCCCCAGTCCATCACGTAGACCTGCCCGAACGCCGCCACCATGATGTTCTCGGGCTTGAGGTCGCGGTGGATGACCCCGCGGTGGTGCGCGTAGGCCACGGCGTCGCAGACCTTCGAGAAGATCTCGAGCGCCTCCTCGAGCCGCTCGGTCGAGCCGAGCGGCCGCGCGGGCGAGGCGAGCCACCTGTCGAACGAGACGCCGTGCACGAGCTTCATCGTGAAGTACGGCACGCCCCTGTCGGTGACCGACAGCTCGTGCACCGGGACGATGTTCGGGTGCTCGAGCTGCCCGGTCATCTGCGCCTCGGCGATGAAGCCGTCGCGGTAGAACGAGCGCAGCGCGAGCGTCTGATCGAGGCGCTTGAGCGCCACGTGGCGAAGGAGGTTGCGGTCGGTCGCCGGGTGGATGCGCCCCATGCCGCCGCGCGCGAGCTCCCGGTACAGGAGCAGGTGCGGCGGCGTCGGGATGCCCTCGGCCTGCGCCTCGGCGGCCGTGACCTGATTGTCTCCCCCGACCGGAATGGACTCGATGACGCAGACCGGCGGTTGCTGGGTGTCGTCAGCCACGGCAGCCGCTCAGGCTACCACCTCCGACGATCCGTGCGAGGGCGGAGGCCCGCGCTCGACTCGCGTCAGCGGTAGCCCTCGGCCTGCAGCGCGAACATGCGCGCGTACGTGCCACCCCGTGCGACGAGATCGTCGTGCGTGCCGCGCTCGACGATCTCGCCGTGCTCGAGCACGACGATCGTGTGCGCCATGCGCACCGTCGGGAACCGGTGCGAGATGACGATGGTCGTCCGTCCGCGCGCCAGCTCGCGGAAGCGCTCGAAGACCGCGTGCTCGGCCTGCGCGTCGAGCGCGGCGGTTGGCTCGTCGAGCACGAGCATGTCGGCCTCCTCCCGCATGAAGGCGCGCGCCAGCGCGATCTTCTGCCACTGCCCGCCCGACAGCTCCGTCCCGTCCTGGAACCACCGGCCCAGCGGCGTCTCGAGCCCCGACGACAGCCCGGAGACGACGTCGCGCGCCCCGCCGCTGTCGATCGCGCGCTCGATGCGCGGCAGGTCGTCCAGGTGGTCGACGCTCCCCAGGCCGACGTTCTCCTTCACGACGAGCTGGTACTGGTTGAAGTCCTGGAACAGCACGCCGAAGCGGCGGCGCAGCGCGAGGGGATCCCAGTCCTGGAGGTCACGTCCGTCGAGCACGATGCGCCCCTCGGTCGGCTCGTACAGCCGCGTCAGCAGCTTCACGAGGGTCGTCTTGCCTGCCCCGTTCTCGCCGACCAGCGCGAGGCTCTCGCCGGTGGGGATCGAGAGCGTCACGTGCCGCAGCGCCCAGGCGTCCTTGCCCGGATAGCGGAACCCCACGTCGTGCAGCGCGAGCCCCAGGCCCGCGTGGGCGCGCTGGCTCCCGACGTCGCCCGCGGGGGCTCTCCCGGGGGGCGCGCCCCGCGCGCCTTGCGCGAGGCGCAGGTAGTCCCAGAGGTTGGACATGTACAGGTTGTGCTCGTACATCGAGCCGATCCCGCCGAGCGCCGACTGGAAGGCCTGCTGGCCCTGCCGGAACGCGAGTACGTACATCGTCATGTTGCCGAGCGAGAGCCGCCCGGCTGCCGCCAGGAGCGCCATGGCCGCGTACGAGCCGTAGAAGGCGAACGTGCCCACGAGCGACAGGAGCTGCGTCCACTTCGCGCGCCGCAGGTAGAGGTCGCGGTCCTGCGCGTAGAACTCCTCACTGAGCGACTTGTACCGATCGAGCAGCACCGGCCCGAGACCAAAGAGCTTGACCTCCTTTGCGTGCTCGTCGTTCGCGAGCACGTACTCGAGGTAGAGCAGCCGCCGGGACTCGGGCGAGCGCCAGTTCCTGATCTTGAAGGCGAGCTTCGAGTAGCGCATCTCGGCCACCGTGGCCGGGATGGTCGCGGCGCAGAGGGCGAGGACGGCCCACCCGCTGAAGCGCAGGAGCAGAGCCCCGTACCCGACGAGCGTGATCACGCTCTGCACCAGGCCGAAGCTCTCGGTGACGAGCGCGATGGGGCGCGACGAGGCCTCGCGGCGCGCGCGCGTGAGCTTGTCGTAGAACTCCGAGTCCTCGAAGAAGCGCAGGTCCAGGCCGAGCGCCTTCTCCAGGATCGTGACGTTGATGTCGACGCCGAGGCGCAGGCCGAGCACGCTGCGCAGGAGGCCCAGGCCTCGCTGCACGACGGCGAGCACGACGACGAGCGCGAGCTCGGCGAGCACCCAGCGAAGCGTCGCGCTGCGGTCGTGGGCGACGACGGCGTCGACGATCCGCTTGCCGGCGTAGGCGATGCCCAGGGGAACGAGGCCTCCCACGAGCGTGAGGACTGCCAGGGCCACCGTCTGCGGCGGCGAGGAGCGCCAGACGAGGCGCAGCGTCGCCCGGACGTGCGAGAGGCTCTCGCGCACCTGCGCCCAGACGCCGCCCCGCGGGGGCGGCGGAGCCTTCGGGGGCGGGTGCCGCACGTCAACCGTCGCGCACGACGACCCCGTGCGCGGTCTCGGCGAAGCGCAGACCCGGGTGGAACTTCTCGGCGCTGCGGATCGACCACTCCCCCTCGAAGAGGACGACGGCGCGATCGCGCACGTCGAGCGTCACGAGGCCCACGCGGGCCTCGTGCAGCGCGTCGAGGTCGACCGGCTCGCCGTCGTGGCGCGTCACCCACCGCGCGTACTGGTAGGTCACCGGCTCGAGGCGCACCTCGACGCCGTACTCGCTCTGCAGGCGGTACTTGACCACCTCGAGCTGGAGCTGCCCCACCGCCCCGAGGATGAGATCCCCGCTGCGGCGCGCCGGCGGCCGGTAGAGCTGGATCGTGCCCTCCTGGGCGAGCTGCTCGATCCCGCGGCTGAACTGCTTGCGCTTGAGCGGATCGACCATGACCAAGCGCGCGAAGTACTCCGGCGCGAAGCTGGGGATGGGCTCGAAGAGGAACCGCGAGCCGCCCGTGAGCGTGTCGCCGATCTCGAAGGCGCCCGGGTCGTGGACGCCGATGACGTCGCCCGCGAACGCCTCCTCGACCGTGCTGCGCTCCTGCGCGAGAAACTGCGTCGAGTTGGCGATCCGGAGATCGCGGCCCGAGCGGACGTGGTGCACCTTCATGCCGCGCTCGAATCGCCCGGAGCAGACGCGCACGAACGCGACGCGGTCGCGGTGCGCGCGGTCCATGTTCGCCTGGATCTTGAAGACGAACGCGCTGAACTCGTCCTGCCCTGGCACGACCGGCCCCTGGTCGGACGTGCGCGCCCCCGGCGGCGGCATCAGCTCGCCGAACGTCTCGAGGAAGGCCTCGAGACCGAAGTTGTTGATCGCGCTGCCGAAGAACATCGGCGACAGCTCGCCGGCCTCGAAGCGCTTCCGATCGAACTCGTCGCCCGCCGACGCGAGCAGGTCGATGTCCTCGCGAAGCTGCGCGTGACCGGCCTCGCCCAGCGCCTCGCGGATGGACGGATCGTCGACGCCCGTCACGAGGACGGGGGGCCGCTCGGCGCCCTTGGCCGCGCTCGACCCGGCGTGATCCTCGTCGAAGAGGTACACGCGCCGGGCGAGCCGGTGGTAGACGCCGCGGAAGACGCCCTCACGGAAGACCGGCCACGTGATCGGGAAGACGCCGATGCCGAGGACGCTCTCGACCTCGCCCACCAGCTCGAACGGATCGCGCCCCGGGCGGTCCATCTTGTTCACGAAGGTGAAGATGGGGATCGCCCGCTGGCGGCACACGCGGAAGAGCTTGCGCGTCTGCGCCTCGACGCCCTTCGCGCAGTCGAGCAGCATGACGGCGCCGTCGACCGCGTGCAGCGTCCGGTACGTGTCCTCGCTGAAGTCGGCGTGGCCGGGGGTGTCGAGGAGGTTCATCTGCAGCCCCCGGTAGGGGAACTGCAGCACGCTCGTCGTGATCGAGATCCCGCGCTCGCGCTCCATCTCCATCCAGTCGCTCACGGCCGAGGCACGGCCGCGCTTGGCCTTCACGGCCCCGGCCAGCTGGATGACGCCCCCGTAGAGGAGGAGCTTCTCGGTGAGCGTCGTCTTGCCGGCGTCGGGGTGCGAGATGATCGCAAACGTCCGCCGACGCGCGATCTCGTGCTGGAGCTGCGCGTTCATTCGTGGGGAAGGAGGGTCCTTAGCACGGCGCGGGCGCCACCACCGCTGCCGCGCGGGCCGCGAAAGCGGCGCCCCGAGGGGCGAGCGCCGCCGAGACTCCGGAGACGAACGCATCGCTCGCGACGCGGCTCGACGATCGAGAGGCGAGAGCCTGGCCGAGACGATCCTCGAGCGACGCGCCTCGATTCTCGCGAAGATCGACGCGCCGATCTCGATTTCACTCGAAGGACTCTCGAGACGCGCCAGTCTCCTCGCGATCTTCGTGACGGCAGCCACGATTCCTCGCGGAACGCAAGGGCGCCCAGTATGGTCCGTTGCGCGCCCGGGTGATACGCCGGGGGACGATGATGCTGACCGTGCGAGACGCCGCGAGGCTGCTCCAGACCACGGAGAGCACGCTGCAGCGGTGGATCCGCGACAAGAGCATCCCGTTCCAGCGGGTCAGCGAGACCTACCGCTTCAACCGCTCGGAGCTGCTCGAGTGGGCCACCGCCCGCGGCATCCACGTCGCGTCGGGCGAGTTTCTCGGCGACGACGACGGCGTGGCAACGCCCCGTCTCTCCGACGCCCTCGCGGCCGGGGGCGTGCACCACCGCGTGCCCGGCACCGACACCGCGTCCGTCATGCGGGCCGTGGCCGAGCGTTTGCCGATCGATCCCGCGGACCGGGATCTCGTCTGCGACGTTCTGCTCGCTCGCGAGGCGCTCGGCTCCACGGGCGTCGGGGACGGCGTGGCGATCCCCCACGTCCGTCGCCCCCTCGTCCTCTCCGTCGGGCGCCCGTCGATCACGCTCTGCTTTCTGGAGACGCCGGTCGACCTGCACGCCGTCGACGACCGGCCGGTCGACACGATCTTCTCGGTGGTCAGCGCCACGATCCGGGGGCACCTGTACCTGCTGTCGCGCATCGCCGCCGGTCTCCACGACGCGCCGTTCAAGAGCGCGATCCGGCGGCACGCGGCGGCGGACGAGATCCTCGCGCTCGCGCGTCGCCTCGACCAGGCCCCGGAGCGGCTTGCATGATCCTCGCCGCGATCGCGCTCGTGGCGTTCAGCGGGGCTCCCGGCGTGCTGCTCGGGCGCACGTCGCGCGTCGGCGAGCGCATCGCGACGGTCCTCCTCGTGGCGGGCTGCCTCCTCGGGCTGGGGGTCGCCCTGGGGGCGCTCCGGACCTCGGTGCTGCTGGATCTCCCGTGGGCCGTGCCCGGAGGCCGGCTCGCCGTCCGCATCGACGCCCTGTCGGCCGTGTTTCTCCTCCCCCTCTTCGTCGTGGCCCCCCTCGGCTCGATCTACGGTCTGGAGTACTGGGCCGCGCGTGACCACGCGGAGGACGGCCGCAAGCTGAGGCTCTTCTACGGGCTGCTCGCCGCGGGGATCGCCCTGCTCCTCGTCGCGGGCAACGCCGTGCTCTTCCTCGTCGGCTGGGAGACGATGGCGCTGGCGGCGTTCGTCTGCGTCACGACCGAGGATCGCCTCGAGGCGGTGAGGCGCGCGGGGTACGTGTACCTCGTGGCGACGCGGATCGGCACGCTGGCCCTGTTCGCCATGTTCGCGATCCTGCACCAGGCGACGGGCTCGTGGGCGTTCGCGGCTCCTGCCTCGGCGCTCGGTCCGCAGGCGGCGACGGCCGTCTTCGTCCTGGCGCTCGTCGGCTTCGGGACCAAGGCCGGGCTCATGCCGCTGCACGTGTGGCTCCCGGGCGCGCACGCCAGCGCCCCCAGCCACGTCTCGGCGCTCATGTCGGGCGTGCTGATCAAGACGGGGATCTACGGTCTCGTTCGCGTCTGCTCGTTCTTCGAGCAGCCGCCGCTCGGCTGGGGCGTCACCCTGCTCGCCGTGGGCGCCGTGTCGGGGGTGCTCGGCGTCGCGTTCGCCATCGGCCAGCACGACCTCAAGCGACTGCTCGCCTATCACAGCGTGGAGAACATCGGCATCATCACGATGGGGCTCGGCGTCGCCATGCTCGGGCGGGCGATCGGCTCGCCGGTCCTCGTCGCGCTCGGGCTCGCGGGCGGCCTCCTGCACGTGTGGAACCACGCCCTCTTCAAGGCGCTGCTGTTCCTCGGCGCGGGCTCGGTCCTTCACGCGACGGGCACGCGCGAGCTCGACGAGCTCGGAGGCCTCTCCCGCCGGATGCCCCGGACGGCCCTCGCGTTTCTGTTCGGGGCCGTCGCCATCTGCGGGCTGCCGCCGCTCAACGGCTTCGTCAGCGAGCTGCTCATCTACCTGGGCCTCCTGCGCGCGACGACCACGGACCGGCTCCTCGTGGCGGGCGCGATCGGAACGCCGGCGCTGGCCCTCATCGGCACGCTCGCCGTGGCGTGCTTCGTCAAGGCGCACGGCGTCGTGTTCCTCGGCTCGCCGCGGTCGCCGCGCGGCGACCACGCGCACGATCCCGGGGCGGCGATGCTCGCGCCCATGGGCGTGCTCGGGGTCGCGTGCGCGGCCATCGGCCTGTGGCCCTCGGGGGTCGCCCCCGCGTTCGAGCGTGCGGTCGCGGCGTTCTCGTCGGAGGTGGCGGTCGCCAGCGGCTCGCTCGAGGACCTCGCGCCGCTCCGGATTCTCAGCGTGACGGGAGCCGCGTTGCTCGCGCTCGGAGCGGTCGCTGCGGCGCTCCTCCGGCGCAGCACGAGCCGGGCGCGCGCAGCGTCGGGGCCGACGTGGGACTGCGGCTATGCCGCGCCGTCGCCGCGGATGCAGTACACCGCGTCGTCCTTCGCGCAGACGCTCGTGGACCTGTTCGCGTGGGCGCTGCGGCCCGTCGTGCACCCCCCCCGCGTCGGGGGCCTGTTCCCGCAGCCCGCGACGTTCCACTCGCACGTCCCGGACACCGTGCTCGATCGCGCGGTCCTCCCGCTGTCGCGGGCCGGGGCGCGCGTGGCGCGGTGGTTTCGCTGGGTGCAGCACGGAAACGTGCACCTCTACCTCGTCTACGTCCTCTCGACCCTCGTCATCCTGATTCTCGTGAGCCGGTAGATGCTCCCCTCGCTCGTCGTCGCCGCGATCCACCTCGCCCTGACGCTCGTCCTCCCCCCGCTCCTCGTGGGGATCATCGCGAGGACGAAGGCCGCGCTCGCCGGACGTCAGGGGGCCCCCGTCTGGCAGCCCTACCGCGACATCGCCAAGCTCCTGCGCAAGGGATCGGTCATCAGCACGACGACGTCGTGGATCTTCCTGGCGAGTCCCGTCGTGGGGATCGCGGCCGCGATCGTCGCCTCGCTCCTGCTCCCGATGGGCGGCCACCGCGCGCCCGTGTCCTTCGCGGGCGACCTCGTGCTCTTCGCCTACCTCTTCGGTCTCGCACGCTTCTTCACGGTGTCCGCGGCGCTGGATACCGGCTCGGCGTTCGAGGGCATGGGCGGCGCGCGCGAGGTCACGTTCTCGTGCCTGGCCGAGCCAGCGCTCCTGCTCGGCCTCGTCGTCCTGGTCCGCGCGACCTCATCCCTGTCGCTCAGCACGATGCTCGGACCGCAGGTCCTGGCCCAGTGGCACGTCGCGGCGGCAGCGCTGGTCCTGGTCGTCATCAGCCTCTTCGTCGTCGTCCTGGCCGAGAACTGCCGCATCCCCTTCGACGATCCGAACACCCACCTCGAGCTCACGATGATCCACGAGGTGATGGTCCTCGATCACGGAGGCCCGGCGCTCGGGATGATCCTGTACGGCGCGGCCCTCAAGCTCTTCGTCCTGGGCGCGATCGTGGTCGCCATCGCCGTCCCCGTGCGCACCGGGAGCCTTGTCGTCGATCTCGGCGTGTTCGTCGGGGCCATGCTCGGGCTCTCCGTGCTCGTGGGCGTGATCGAGTCGGCGACGGCGCGGCTGAAGCTGCGCCAGGTGCCCAGCCTCCTCGTCGGTGCGTGCCTCCTCGCGGGGTTCGCCGTCGCCCTCTCGGCCCGGTGACGCTCATGATGCCCTCCGCCGACCTCGTCCTCGTCCTCGTGCTCCTCTCGAACTTCTTCCTGCTCGGAAGCAGCCGGCTCCGGGCGATCGTGAACGGGACCGCGCTGCAGGGCGTGCTCCTCGGGGCCCTGACGCTGCTCGTACACCACGAGCTGTCGCTCGAGCCGATCCTGGTCGCCGTCGGCGCCACCGCCATCAAGGCGGTGGTCATCCCGGGCATGCTCACGCGCGCGATGCGCGAGGCGGACATCCGTCGCGAGGTCGAGCCGTTCATCGGATACGTCGCGTCGCTCCTGCTCGGCGCCGCCGGCACGGGCCTTGCGATGGTCTATGCGCGGACGCTCCCGCTCGCGCCGCAGCACGCCGGCTCGCTGCTGGTCTCCACCTCGCTCGGGACGGTCGTCACCGGCTTCCTGCTGCTCACCACCCGGCGCAAGGCCATCACCCAGGTCGCCGGGTACCTGGTCCTGGAGAACGGCGTCTTCATCATGGGCCTGACGCTGATCGAGGCCGTCCCGTTCTTCGTCGAGGTCGGCGTGCTCCTCGACCTGCTCGTCGCCATCTTCGTGATGGGCATCATGCTGCTGCAGATCAGCCGCGAGTTCGCGTCGCTCGACACGACGCGCCTCTCGAGCCTCAAGGAGTGAGCCGGTGGCGATCGCGATCGTCATCGTCCCGCTCGCCCTCGCCCTCCTCGCGGCGGCGCTGCCGTCGGCCGCCTGGCGCGGGCGCCTTCTGCCCGTGGGGGGCGCCGCGCACCTCGCGATGACCGTGAGCCTGCTCCGTACGCCGTCGGTCGACGCGTTCGAGGGATGGGTTCACCTCGACGGCGCGGGGCGGCTCGTCCTCGGCTTCTGCTCGGTCCTCTACTTCTTCACGTCCCTCTACGCGGCCGGCTACCTCGCCGCGCACCCGGAGCGCCCCAACCGCCTGTTCACGGCGTGCTTCCTCGCGTTCATCGGGGCGTTCTCGCTGGTCGCCGAGGCGCATCACCTCGCTCTGATGTGGATCGCCATCGAGGCGACGACGCTCGCGTCCGCGCCGATGCTGTACTTCCATCGCAACCCGCGCGCGCTCGAGGCCACGTGGAAGTACCTCCTCATCGGATCGGTCGCGATCGCGATCGCTCTGCTGGGGTCGCTCTTCCTCGCGTACGCAGCGCTCTCGTCGGGCATGCGGCCGACGCTCCTCTTCGACGACCTGGTCCGCGACGGCCCCACGCTCTCGCGCCCGTGGGTGCGCGCCGCGTTCCTGCTCCTGTTCGTGGGCTACGGCACCAAGATGGGCCTCGCGCCGATGCACACGTGGAAGCCAGACGCCTACGGCGAGGCGCCCGGGATGGTGGGGGCGCTGCTGGCCGGCGTGCTCACGAGCGCCCCGTTCCTCGCGATCTTGCGGGTGTACCGGGTCTGCGGGGCGGCAGGCGACGCCGCGTTCATGCAGCGGGTGCTGCTCGCGGCGGGGCTCTTCTCGATGGCCGTCGCCGCGGTGTTCATGGTCCGGCAGCGGGATCTCAAGCGCATGCTCGCGTACTCGAGCGTCGAGCACATGGGCATCCTGTCGGTGGGCGTCGGGCTGGGCGGCGCCGGGTTCTTCGGCAGCCTCCTGCACCTCGTCAACAACGGGCTCACCAAGGGAGTCCTCTTCCTCGCGGCGGCCAACATCCACCGCGCGTACGCCAGCAAGAGCACCGAGGACGTGCGCGGCACGATCCACCGCCTCCCCGCGTCCGGGGCCCTGTTCCTCGCGGGCTTCTTCGCCGTGACGGGCTCGCCGCCCTTCGGTCCGTTCCTCAGCGAGTTCACGATCCTCAATGCCGCCGTCTCGACCGGCCGGTACGGCGTCGCGGCGCTCTTCCTCGGCCTGCTCGTGCTCGTGTTCCTCGGCATGGGCGCGACGGTCGTCGGCGTCGTCCAGGGCAAGCCCTCCGGGGGAGGAGGGCTCACCGACCAGCGCGACACGTTCGCCTCCGTCGCCCCCGGCGCGGCGCTGCTGGCGATCGTGCTCATGCTCGGCGTGTACGTGCCCGCGCCGCTGGATCACCTGCTGCGCGAGGTGGCCGCGTCGCTCGAGGCCGCGCGATGAGCGCCGGGAAGCTGGCGCGTACCCGCAACGGTGTACCCCTTCCGCGGGCATCGGTCCCGCGCCTCGACGTGGGCGAGCTGCGGCGCGCGGTGCTCGACGCCGCCTCCCGCGGCGATCGCCTCGTGGCCCTGTTCGGCGTCCCGTGCGAGCCCGGACGCGTCGAGCTGCACGCGGTGCTGGCCGACGACTCCGAGGCCACCCTGCGCGTCGGCACGGCCGTCGTGGACGAGGCCTATCCCGCCCTGACGCCGGAGTGCCCGCAGGCGCACCTGTTCGAGCGCGAGATCGCGGAGCAGTGGAGCGTCGTCCCCGAGGGGCACCCGTGGCTCAAGCCCGTCCGGTTCGCGCGGCCCGCGCGCTCCGGCCGCGACCCCTTCGGCCGCAAGGAGGGCGAGGCGCCCGTCGCGGGCGTGATGGACTACTACCGCGTGGAAGGCAACGAGGTGCACGAGGTCGCCGTGGGGCCGGTGCACGCGGGCGTCATCGAGCCGGGCCACTTCCGCTTCCAGTGCCACGGCGAGCAGGTGTTTCACCTCGAGATCTCGCTGGGGTACCAGCACCGCGGCGTCGAGCGAGCGCTCGTGGGCGGCCCCGACAAGCGGAGCGTGCACTACGCCGAGACGCTGGCGGGCGACACGACGATCGGCCACGCCACGGCCTACTGCCACGTCGTGGAGGCCCTCGGGCAGACGCGCGTCCCGGCGCGCGCGCAGGCGCTCCGCGGCGTCGCGCTCGAGCTCGAACGCCTCGCGAACCATACCGGCGGCCTCGGCGCGCTCGCCAACGACGTGGCCTTCCAGCCCACCGCCGCGTCGTGCGGCCGCCTTCGGGGCGACTTCCTCAACCTGACGGCGGCCGTGTGCGGCAACCGCTTCGGCCGCGACCTGGTGCGCCCCGGCGGCCTGTCGTCCGACGTGGACGAGGCGCTCGTCGCGCGGATGCTCGAGCGCCTCGACGCCGCGATGCGCGACGTGCGCGACTCGGTGGAGCTGCTCTGGGACACCGCGTCCGTGCAGGCGCGGTTCGAGGCGACCGGGATCGTGTCGGTGGACGACGCCGAGCCGCTCGGCCTCGTCGGCGTGGCGGCGCGAGCGTGCGGCCTCGAGCGCGACGTGCGGCGCGACCATCCGTCGGGGGTCTTCCGCCTGGCCTACATCCCCGTGTCGGTCTGGCAGACGGGCGACGTCTTCGCGCGCGCGTACGTGAGGTGGCTCGAGGTGCAGCGCTCGGCGGTGTTCGTGCGCGATCTGCTCGAGAGCCTGCCGGCCGGACCGACGCGCGTTCCCGCGGCGGCCCTCGCTCCGGGGAGCCTCTGCGTCGCGCTCGTGGAGGGCTGGCGCGGCGAGCTCGCCCACGTCGGCCTGACCGACGAGGCGGGCCGCTTCGCCGCGTACAAGGTGGTCGACCCGTCGTTCCACAACTGGTCGGGTCTCGCGATGGCCCTGCGCGGCCAGGACATCTCGGACTTCCCGCTGTGCAACAAGAGCTTCGATCTCTCCTACTGCGGGTTCGATCTCTGAGGGGGCCGCACGCCGATGTTCCGCATCCTCGAGAACCGCCTCCGCCAGGGTCACCGCACGGTGGCCTATCCCGACGCACCTCCCGAGCTCCCCGCACGCTTCCGCGGGCTGCCCGTGCTCGACGCGACGCGCTGCGAGGACGGGTGCCGCGCGTGCGAGGAGGCGTGTCCCACCGGCGCGATCCGCGCGCCGGCCGGCGAGCTCGCGATCGATCTCGGTCGCTGCCTGTTCTGCAGCGACTGTGTGCAGGCGTGTCCCCAGGGGGCGCTCGCCCACTCGCGCGACCACCGGCTCGCGACGCGCACGCGCGACGCCCTCTCGCTGCGCGCCGGGCATTCCCTCGAGCTCGCGCGCGCCCTCGACGGGGAGCTCCACCGCCTTCTCGGCCGCTCGCTCAAGCTGCGCCAGGTCAGCGCGGGCGGCTGCAACGGGTGCGAGTCCGACGTCAACGTGCTCTCGACGATCGTCTTCGATCTCGGGCGCTTCGGCGTCCAGATGGTCGCGTCGCCGCGCCACGCCGACGGGCTTCTCATCACCGGGCCCGTGACCGAGAACATGCACCTCGCGCTCAGGAAGACGTACGACGCGGTCCCGGAGCCCAGGATCGTCATCGCCGTCGGCGCCTGCGCGATCTCGGGCGGTCCGTACCTCGGGCACCCCGAGGTCCACGGCGGGGCCGCCGCGGTCGTGCCGGTCGATCTCTTCGTCCCCGGGTGCCCGCCGCACCCGTACACGATCCTCGACGGGCTCCTGCGGCTGCTCGGCAAGCTCGGGAGGGGCGCGCCGTAACCGCGGGCCCGCTGCGTCCCGCGCGGACGATGGCGTACCATGCGCGCGATGGGTCGCCCGGTCTGGTTCGATGGTCAGCTCGTCCCTCTCGAGGCCGCGAACCTGTCGGTCATGGGCCACGCCGCCCATCGCGGCAGCCTCGTGTTCGACTTCGGCGCGTTTCACGCCACGCCTCGCGGGGGCGCGACCTTCCGGATGCGCGAGCACCTGGCGCGCTTCCGGCGCTCGGCGGCCTTCCTGGGCCTGGTGATCGAGCAGGACGAGCGCACCCTCGCCGAGGCCACGCGCCAGACGGTTGCCGCGAGCGGTCTCGCCGAGGGGTACGTGCGGTGGTCGGCGCTCGTGACGAGCATCGAGCCGGACCTGGTCCCGCGTGACTCGCGCGCGCACGTGGCCATCTTCGCGTACACGCCGCGCGATCTGCTCCCCGCGGGGGCGCTTCCGGCGCCGAAGCGCGAGGTCCTGCGGATCGCCGTGTTCGACGACGCCCGCAAGGCGCCGCCGGAGGTCTTCCCTCCGCTCGCGAAGGTGGCGGGTGCGTACGCCGGGCCCCTCATCGCCAAGCGTCGCGCGCTCGCCGCGGGAGCCGACGAGGTGGTCCTCCTCGACATCGACGGCAACATCGCCGAGGCGCCCACCGCGAACGTCTTCGCCGTGGTCGGCGGCGCCCTCGTGACCCCGCCGCTCGGCCGGATCCTCGACGGGATCACGCGCGACAGCGTGCTGACGATCGCGCGCGCCGAGGGCCTCGAGGTCCACGAACGGACCCTGTCGCTCGCGGAGCTCGCGGCCGCCGACGAGGCGTTCCTCACGGCGTCGTCCTTCCCCATCGCCCCGATCGCGTCGATCAACGGTGCCCCGCTGCGTCGCGCGGTGCCCGGGGAGGTCACGTCGCACCTGCGCGAGATCCTGCTCGACGCCGAGCGAGGAGGCGAGGCGCGCTTCGCGCGCTGGACGGAGGGCTGACCGGCGGCGTCACGAACGGTGCAGCGTGGCCGCGCGCTCGGTCGCCTTGCTCGAGACGTAGTCGCGATAGAAGTCGAGCGCCGCCGAGATGAGGTCGTCCGCCCCCCTCTTCTCGTCGTGCAGGTCCTCGGCGGCGGTGCGCGCGCGGCCCGCCGAGGCCCGGTGCGCCTCGGCGTCCGCGTCGTCGTTCGCCGCGCTGGCCCTGTACCCCGCGGCGACGACGGTTCCCGCGGCGTTCGTCATCTCCCCCCCGGCGTTCCAGCCTGTGCCCGTGGCTCGTGCCTGGGCGCCTTTGCTTCCGGGGAGCGCGCTGTCCGCCTCGGCCGTCGCCGCGCCGAGCTCGCAGGCCCCTTGCGCCATCATGCCGGCGCCCTCGGCCCACCCGGCGTTCAGGGTGTCGCTGGCCTTCCGGCGCATCGCGTCGACCTCCGCGTCGTCCTCGCGCTCGGCGATCTGCTCCTGCATGTCCCGGGCGCTCTGCTCGATCTTGCGCGCATTGTTGCCGTTCTTGACCATCAGCGCCGCGAGCTCCGCCGCCGGATCGCCCGACAGAGCAAGGGCCGTGTCGGGATCGGGGAGCGTCGTGTCGGAGGCGGCGGGGGTGGACGGCGCAGGATCGAGGGCCGCTCGAACGGCGCCGGCGGCCGAGGACGAGGTGTTCTGGATCGTCGTCATGGTCTCATCCTCTCAGGCTCACGGGGGGCATGATGGCCGCGGCTGCGGCCTGGTCGTTGGCCTGGACCGCGCCCTGGACGGCCTCCATGCCTCGCTGTCGCGACTCGTCGTCGGTCTTCATGTCGTCGACGATCCAGCTGGTGAGCCGCTGCATCGTCTCCGACTGGTGCTTCGCCTGCGTCGCGTCCGCCTCCGCAAGCTGCGCGTTCGCCGCGAAGGTCGCGTTCTCGCCGTGGGCCACGCCGGCGACGACGTGAGCGCCGCCGGAGACCGCCTGCGCCGCGGTGCCGACCGCTGCCGCGGTGCCATCCGCGGTTGTCGACGCTGCCGAGAGGAGCCCGCTCGCTCCACCCGCCGCCGCGCCGCCGATCTCCAGGCCGAGCGCGACCTCGTCGGAGTCCTTGCCGAGGCACCTGGTGGCGGAGACGGCCTCGCCGCCGGCCGACAGGAGGAGCGCCGCCCCCGCGAGCGCGAAGGCACCCGCGCCGCCCGAGGCGACCGTCACGGCCACCGACGCGACCACCGCGGCGACCTTGGCCACGACCAGCGCGCCCTTCTCGAGATCATTCCAGAACGCGGGACTGTGGACCGCGTCCGAGACGTCCCTCGCGCCGTCGCTCGCCGCCTGGTCGAGTCGGCCGTGGACGACGTCGCCGGCCGCGTCGCCGAGCGTCTTGCCGACGCTGTCGAAGAACCCGCCGCCGTGGTGGGCCTCGTTGGCTTCCGCGCGTGCCTCGGCGGCCTCCTGGCGCTGGAGCGCCTGCTTCTGGACCTCCTCGGCGTTCTGGACGCGCGTCTGCCCGAGCTGCAACGCGCTCTGTCGCTGCTGCGACATGACCGCGTAGAGCGCTCCGAGCGCGGCGTCGACGCCGGGGCCGGCGAGCGTCACCGGCTCCGGCATGAGCGAGGCACCGCCGGCGCTACTCGCGGCGGGGGACGAGGCGACAGGCGCGACGCCCGCCGCCGACACGGGCGCGCTCATGGCCGCCCCCGCTCGGCCTCGACCAGGCCGCGTAGCTCGTGGTCGTGGTGGCCTTCGGCCAGCCGGGCGACCTCGTCGAGCGCCTTCCGTGCTTCCGCGTCGTCGCCACGGCGGCGAAGGATGCGTGCGCGGGCGATCTCGCATCGCGGAGCGCTCGTCACCGAGGCAGCCGCCGCGTACAGATCGAACGCGGCGTCGTCCTCGTCCACCGCCTCGTGGCAGGCGCCGAGGGCCAGCCATCCGCGCTCGTCCTCGGGAGCGACGTAGACGAGCGCGCGAAAGACGCCCTGGGCGTCGGTGAAGCGTGCCTGCGAGTAGAGCCAGTGACCCGTCGCGTAGAGGGCCTCCACGGCCTCCGGCGACGGGGCCGGCGCCATCGTCGATGTCGTCATCGCCCGGCTCCCCTCAGTGGCCCACGTTGTCGGCGATCTTCGAGAGACCGTCGTTGTACGACTGCAGGATGTTGGTGACGAGCTGGATGGCCGTCGAGCGCTGCGACATCACCGACTGGATGTCGATCATCCCCATCTCGGCGCCGCTGCTCAGGGAGTTGCTGATCCCCTTCAGTGTGTCGGTGGCGTTCTGCAGCTCGTCACTTCCGAACGTGCCGTCGCCGTCGATCCGGACGTTCGACGGCGGCGTGTGGCCCGTAGGTCCCTTCCCGTCGCCGCTGCCGTAGTAGCCGCTGTTGGGGGCCGAGTGCGAGAAGGCGCCCGTACCCGTCGCCATGAGCGTGTCGTGGACGTTCTTGAGGTCGGCGATCTGGGGGTTCGTCGGGTCGTTCTGCTCCATCCACGCAATCGCGTCCTCGAGCTGCTGCTCGAGCTTCAGGCCTCCGTCTGCCGGCGACACGACACTGGGCTGGCCGGCGCACTGGGTCTGGAGGTCGGCCACCTCCTTCAAGATGTCCTGGATCTTCTGCTGCTCCGTGCCGAGGTTCTGCTGCGCGCCCATGAGCTTCTGCACCTGGGAGTCGAGGTTCGACAGGCGCGCCTGGCAGTACGCCATCAGGGCGTCAGGGGTCAGGTAGGACGGGGCGTCTGCATTGGACGGGTCCGGTCGACCCACGTGCCACGAGTTGACGGGGGCCGCATTCACGGGCGAGCCGCCCGGATTGAGCATCAGTGACATGGTCGTTCTCCTTGTTTCAGGCGCGGACGCCGAAGACCACGGGAGCCTGCGGCGCGGCGGGCGTCGGGGCGGTGAGCTGCTCGAGGGCCTCGCCCGGAACGGCGATGGGCTCGTCGCCCATCCGGGACAGGGCTGCCGTCACCTGCTGCCAGGCTTCGTCCTGTCGCTCCTGCTCCTGCTTGAGCGCCTCGAGTCGAGCTTCCGGGGTCATCGTTCGTCCCGCCTTTCTTTGACCCCCTGTCGGGCGGCCCGGGCGGACGGTTGCGAGAAAAGAGCGCCGCGAAGGCCCTCCGGATGCTCGATGCCCTGCGCGCGCGCCGCGGCAGCTCCGGGAGGCCTCAGATCGCGGCCGACGTGCGCCCGCGTCGAGCGTGCAGCGCGGCTTGCCACTGGACGAACGCCGGGAGGAAGACCAGGGCCGTGACCAGGCAGCAGAGCTCGCCCAGGACCGCGATGACGCCGAAGAAGAAGAGCGCCCGGTTCTCGGCCATCAGGAGCGACGAGTAGCCGATCACCGTCGTGAGCGAGCAGAGCGCCACCGCGCCGCCCGTCGACCCCACCACGCGGCCGATGTCGCGGGCGCCTTCCTGCTCGTGGCGGCTCACGACGTTGACCGCGTAGTCCACGCCGATACCGAAGGTGATCGGGAACGCGATGAAGTTCGCGAAGTTGACGCGGACCCCGAGCGTCATCGTGAGGGCCACGAGCAGCAGGACCGCGAGGGCCAGCGAGCCGACCACGAGCAGGGCCGGACGCGCGCGGCGCAGGAACGCCCAGGTGACCGCGGCGACGGCCAGGAACGCCGCGACGCTCACGCGCGGGCCGTCGCGCTGGATCGAGGCCAGGATGTCCGCCGAGAGGGCGAGGGAGCTCGCGACGCGGGCCGGGCCCTGCGTCGCGCGGGTGCGCGTCCGCGCGGCGCTCCGCAGCTCGTCGACGAATTCCTCGAGCGGTGCTCCCTTCCAGAGCGCACGCGAAGGGTGTGGGTAGACGAGCACGGTGCGCCCCGATGTCCCGTCGCGCTCGACGAGGCCGGTGGTCCACGTGGCCGGAAGGTCCGCGGCCGTCAGCGGGCGGAGCTCGACGCTCGCGAGCCACCGGTCGAGCCAGAGCCGCTCGTCGGGGGCCACGTGCGCCAGCAGCCCGGGCGAGAGGTCGCGGCGAATCGCGCGCGCCGCGGCGATCTTGGCGGGCTGGTCTCGCGGGACGAGATCGTCGATGGTGCGGATCGAGGCGACGAGGTCGCCCATCGGGGGTCGTGCCCGCGCCGCGTCGAGCACGCGCTCGATGGCTGCCGCCTGCTCCGGCTCATCCGCCAGCACGACGGCCGGCGTGAGGTACGTACCGAGGATGCCGTCCATCGTTCGCCCCCAGTAGCCCTCACCACTCTTCCACGTGTCGGCGCGGCGCAGCGTCGCGAAGTCGGTCTCGATGTCCGCGGGCCCGAAGCGACGCACCTTCCACGCGGCGAGCAGCGCGAGCACGAGGCCGAGCGCGAGCAGGGGCCGGTGCCACGCGCCGACGAAGCGAGCCAGGCGCGGGGCGATCGCGCCGCGCGCGCGCAGGAACTCCGGCGAGGGCGGGGGGCCGTGATCGAGCCAGGCGACCAGGGGCGGCACGAGGACGAACGTCACGGCCCACGAGAGGAGCATCCCGAGCACGCCGATGACGCCGAACTGGCGGAACCCGCGGAACTCCGTGAGGACGAGCGAGAGGTACGACGTGCCCGCCGCCAGCGCGGCCATCAGCGTCCCGCGCCTGGCGCCCCACGTGGCCACGGCGAGCGCCCTCTCCACCGTGAGCCCGTGGCTGCGCTCCTCGCGGTAGCGCGCGAGGAGGATGATGCCGAAGTTGATCCCGTTGCCGACGATGATGGAGCCGAGGAACGCCGTGTTCGAGTTGAGCTCGGTCACGCCGAAGGGCGGGAGCGACGCGAGCGAGAACGCGTAGATCGTGGCGAGCAGCAGCGGTGGGACCAGGACCAGCACGCTCCGCCACCAGCGGTAGTAGCCGACGAGGACGGCGATCACGGCGACGACGACCACGACGGACGAAAGGGACAGGTCCGTGAGGAGGGCCGAGGTCTCCTCGACCGAGATGGCCACGTCCCCCGCGTATCCGACCCTCATCCCGGGCGCGTAGCGCTGCGGTCCGCCCAGAGCGGCCAGGTCTTGCCGGATGCGCTCGAGCAGCGCCTGCCCGCGCCCCCGGTCGGTGGAGAACTCGCCGACGTCGACGAGCACGAGCGTGGCGTGCAGGTCCTCGCTCGAGAACCGGTCCCGCGGGAACCTCCGGCCGGGAGCCCTCTGCTCGTACTTGCGGGTGAGGTCCGAGAAGTCGAGCGGGGGAGGCGGACTGTCCTCGTCGAGCAGAAGGCCGGACCCCCGACTCACGTCGTAGTCGCGCCGCGCCTCGAGGCGCGCGCGCAGCGTCTCGAGGTCGCCGAGCTCCGCGTACAGGGGCGCGTTCTTCTCGAAGAACGCCCGCTCGGCCGCGTCGCCCACGCGCACCGAGCGCACCATTTCGGGCGGGTACGCGCGGATCCGCGCCGCGAGATCGTCGGCCAGGCGCTCGCCGGCCGGCAGCCGGGAGGCCTCTCCGACGTCGATGACGATCCCGAGGTGCTGCAGGCCCCGCACGCGCGTCCGGAGTTCGTCGATCGCCCGCACGCTCGGGGACCCGCGGGGCAGCAGGGCCTCCAGGTCGCCGCGCAGGTGCAGGTACAGCCGCGCCGTCCGGAGCCCGGCGGGCACCGCGAGCAACAGCGCGAGGAGCCAGAGCGCGCGCCCGTGGCGCAGCGTCCACCGGACGAACGACCGCGCGCGGACGGCATGCTGCGCGGGCATCATGCGACACGGAGCCCCCGCAGGATCAGCAGGACGCCCGCACCCCAGAGCCCCGCGACCACGTCGTCGAGGACGATGCCCCAGCCGCCGTGGAGCCGCTCTGCCCGCCGCGCGGGCCATGGCTTGACGATGTCGAAGACCCGGAACAGGGCGAAGCCGAGGAGCAGGCCCTCCAGGGACGGCGGAGCGGCCAGCATGGTCACCAGGAACCCTGCGACCTCGTCGATCACGACGATCTGCGGATCGCGCGTGCCCTCGTCCGCTGCCACGATCGTGGCGCACACGACGCCGACGCCCGTCACGAGCACCGCGACCGCCAGCAGGAGGACGGGCCCGCGGGGGCGGACGAGCAGGTACAGCGGGACGGCGCCGAGCGTGCCGACCGTGCCGGGGGCGACCGGGGAGAGGCCACAACCAAACCACACGGCGACCCACCGGGCCAGACGGCGTGCCCGGGTCATGGCGAGGGCCACGCCGGATCGATCGCGTCCGGAGGCTCCGCCGCGCGCCAGCGCGTCGCCATCGCCACCAGCGCGAAGGCGCTGGCGGCGTACGCGCTCCCCGCGACCACGTCGACGACCCAGTGATGATCGAGGTAGACGGCGGCCACGCACATCCAGGCGAAATACGCGCACGCCAGCAGCCGGCCCGCCCGCCCCAGCGCGCGCCAGCCGGCCAGGACGATGAGCAGCGGGTAGGTCACATGAAGCGAGGGCATCGCCCCGAAGACGGCGCTCGAGCGACCGTACATCCACGCGAAGAACGGCACGCCGGTGAGCGCGTCCACGTGCGCGAGGGCGGGCCCCTCGCTGGGCCTCGCGGCCAGGTCGACGGCGCAGCCGTGCGCGTGGACGTACCAGGGCGGCGCCGCGGGGTAGAGGTGGTAGGTCGCGAAGCCCGCCAGGTTGACCGCGAGGAAGCTCCACGCGAACCGCCGGAGCGCGGCCGCGTCCCGGAAGTGCAGCAGAAGCGCCGCGGTGACGCTCGCGAGGACGAACGTCCCGTAGGGGATCGCGAAGAACAGATCGAGCGCGGTCGTGCGGTGCGGCGCGATCCAGTCGTGAACGGTCAGGGCCGCGCCGCCGCGCGTGACCCCGAACGCACGCGCGTCGAGCGCCTGCAGGTCGCAGGTGTGGACGCGGGCCGGCGACAGGCCCACGTCCGCGAACGGCCGCATGGCCGCGTAGACCACGCCGACGAGGGCGATCGGAGCGGCCTCGCCGACGAGCGCCCTCGCGTGGTCCAGGGCCCCGCGGAGACGGGCCACGGCCGCTACCCCCGACCGCCCGAGGCGCTCGCCGCGATCGACCGCAGCCGTCGCACGGCCGAGACGTTGCCGGTGAGCGCCACGATCCCCAGCGAGAGCGACACCGGCAGGTCGGCGAGGACGGGCGGGAGCGCCAGGCGGTGAACCCCTGCGACCGCGAGGGGAACGAGCGTGACGCCGGCCCCCACGCAGACGGCGCGGTGCGCGCGCCTCATGACGCCGCCGGGGACGGGCACGTGGAGCGCCTCGGCCTTGGCGCTTCCGTAGCTCACCATGAACGACGCGAGCAGCGCCAGCAGCGCCAGCACGAGCACCACGGCGTTCGAGCGGAACCAGATCGCGAGGCCTGCCAGGAC
>JAJYCT010000370.1 GCA_021778125.1 Myxococcales bacterium | reverse complement strand
GGGCGGAGGCGGAACCGGCAGCGCGCTGCGCGGCGGCGGAGCGGGGAGGGGACCGGGACGGCCCGGCGGAGGTGGCAGGCGTCCTGGCGGCGGGGGCAAGGCTCCGCCCATCGGCGCACGCGCGGCGGCAGGCGCGGGAGCCGCGTGCGCGGGCGCGGAAGCGACCGCCGGAAACCCGGCGCCGGACGCGCGCTCGCCCGAGGGGGGAGCATCCCCGCGCCCGGGCGCGGGATACGGCGTGCGCGTGCCGCCGTAGCTGCGCTGGCGCGCGTACTGTTTCATCGACTCGTTGATGAGGTAGTCGACGCTGCACTCGAGCTCGCGCGCCATCTGCTCGAACGTCTCCCACAGGACGTCCCGGCACTGGAACGAGCGAGAGCTCTTCTTGTTGGGATCGGCGCTCATCGTCGACGCGAGGTTTCTCGCTCCACTAGGTTACCGGCACACGGTCGTTTTGCACAGTCGCAGCTCACTGGAGCTGCGGCTCGATGCAGAACTTCACGAACTCGCCCACCGTGGTGGGCGTCTTGCTCTCCTTGTTGACGACGCACTCCCAGCCGCACTTGTCGGCGGCGTCGCACTTGGGGAGCGGGGTCTTGTCGCCGTCGATGGCGGTGAGCGGTCCGGCCTCGCCCTTCTTGGCGTTGTAGTAGCCGCCCGCGGCCGTCAGCTTCGCGCCGAGCAGGGGGGACTGCAGGAAGCCGTTGAGCACGTCGCGCGGCTTGGGGCCCCCGGCCGGGTCCATGCCCATGATGAGCATGCCGTACGTGATCGGCTCGTTGAGCGCCATCTTGGTCTTCGAGTCCGCCGGAAGGTGGCGCATGAAATCAGGCACGTCCTTCGGCGTCATCGTCTTGAGCACGAGCTTCGCCGCGTCGAGACGGACCTGCCACTTCTTCGAGAAGAGCGCGTAGAGCTTGGGGACGATCACGTCCTTGGGCAGCTCCCCCGCGCGCGCCAGCGCGACGCCGCGTACGGCGTCGGGCGCCGTGTCGTCGCCGATGATCGCGAAGAGCGCCGTCACGTCGGACGCCGCGTTCTTGTCCATGCGGTTCTCGAGCGCCGCCAGCGCGTCGCTCCGCATCTTCTCGCTCTTGTTCTTGTCCTGCGCGTACGCCAGGCAGTAGTCGATGACCGGGCGGCCGCCGACCCGCTTCATGTTGGTGAAGACCTTCTCGAGCTCCTGCTCCTGGTACTGCTTGAGCTGATCGGCGAGCTGCGCGGCCGTTGGATTCGCGCCCGTCTTCTTGTTTGCCTCCTGGACGAGCCCGCGCTGCTTGTCGACCCACGCCGACGAGTCGATCGACTTCGCCATCGTCACGAGCGCCTGACCCGCCGCGGTCTTGGTGGCCTCGTCGCCGATGTCGGCCACGAGCTGGCAGGCCTTGTCATTCTTCATCCCGCCCTCGACGATGATCTTGGGCAGATGCACGACGCTGGTCGGGCCGAGAAACCGCATGATCTGCTCGACGCCGAACTGCTGCGACGTGTTGTCGATCCGGTCCTCGAAGTCGGTCTGCACCCACGCGGTGAGCGACGCGATGAGCTTCGCTTTCGTCTCGTCGTTCACCACGAGCGGCGGCTCGTGCGAGATCATCGCGAACGCGGCGTCCTTGTAGGGGACGCTGGGATCCGGGGGCACGGCCTGCCCCTCGCCCGGCCTGGGGGGAGGCGGCTGGTCCATCATGTCCTTCAGGCCGCCCGGCATGGTCGTGATGTCGTCGATGATGTGCCGGCGCGCTTCCTCCGGGATGATCGAGAGCGCACCTTGCACCTTGCCGGCGGGCGTGTCGTAGCCCAGCGCGAGGTACTCGAGCCCGACGCGCTTGCCGTTGCGCGGGCGCATGTGCACGAGCGACAGGGCCGCGTCGTCTCGCAGCGACCACGAGTATTTGTCGTGGGTGACGATCGCGTAGAGCTTCTCGGGGCCCCCCTCCGTCGTCTCCCAGCGATGCACGTCCGACTCGCTCACGGCGCAGCCAACCCCGGCCGCGGTGCAAGACAGCGCCACTGCGGCCAGCACGCGCCGGCACGTCACTCCCGTCTTTCGCATCGCGCCGATGCTACGCCGCCCGGCGCGCGAGCGGAATTGTTTCGGGAAGTTGACCCCCCTCGCACGGGCAGCGTAGCGTCGTTGTGTAGGATAACGTAGGCATGTCCCTTCCGGCGTTCGTTCCCCCGCGACTTCCCGGCCCCGTCGGCGGCTCTCCCGCCGCTCCCAAGGGGCTGCCCAACACGCGCACTCCGAGCGTCCTCGGGCGCGGCGCGGCGGCCTACGGCCGCACCCGCGAGGTCGTGGCGCTCGTCGTCTGGACCCTGGCGGTGTTCCTCGTCCTGGCGCTCGCGTCCTTTCCCGAGGCGAACTGGGTGGGACCCGTCGGCGAGATCTCCGCCCGGGGCCTGGCGTCGCTCGTGGGCGTGGTCGGCTGGGCGCTGCCCGTCGAGCTCTTCCTGCTCGGCGTCCCCCTCGTGCGCGGCAAGGAGAGCGCGGCGACGCCGGGGCGCATCGCCGGCGATCTGCTCATGGCCGTCGTCGCCGCCGCGCTCGTCCAGGTCGGGTGGCCCGGCCGGACCGCGTTCGGGGGGCTCGCCGCCGGGGGCCTCGTCGGAGAAGTGTTCGGCGAGCTGGCGCGCTCGCTCTTCTCGACCGCCGGCTCGTTCCTCGTCGGCTTCGCGTGCCTGGGCCTCGTGCTCATCGGCCGGGCGGCCTTCTCGTTCATCGCGTTCGCGCGCCTGGTCGCGCGCGTCGCCACGGCGTGCGCGCGCTGGGTCGCGGGCGCATCCCGCGCCGTGCGCGAGGCCTGGAGCCAGGCCCGCGCCCTCGAGCGCGACCGGGAGGCGAGCGCCAGGGCGGCGAGCCTGCCGCGCATCACGACCTCCCACGGCGACGACGCGATCGTCGCCGCCCTGCCGCTCGATGTCGACGACGGCGTCGGGGCCGCGCTCGTCGAGCTCGAGCCTGCGTCACCCAGGCGCCGGCGCAAGCCGAAGGCCGAGCCCTCCCCCGCGCCCGCGGCGACCGTGGACCCGGCGCCCCCGCCGGAGCCGGTCGACGCGCCGGCCCCGTCGCCCGCCGCTCCGGTGTCGCCCGAGGCTCCCGTCGTCGACGCGAAGGCGGGCGAGGAGCCGGTGCCGGCCGGGGACGACGGGCCCGAGTCTCCGGTTGCCTCGCCCACCTCGGTGTCGATCGAGGCGCCCCGGCCCAGGCGCCCGCGCAAGGCCGCGCCCACGATCGTGGACACGTCGGCGGCGCTCGAGAAGGAGGAGGCGCACCCCGAGGAGGCGGCGCGGGTAGCATCGTCGTTCGAGCTGCCGAGCGTCGACATGCTCGTCAGCCAGAAGGTCGACCCGACCCTCGCCGTCGACCGCGAGCGCCTGCTGGCCAACGCGACCAAGCTCGTCGAGACGCTCGCGCACTACGGCGTGCAGGGCAAGGTCGAGGACATCCTCCCGGGGCCCACGGTCACGACGTACGAGGTGTCGCCTGCCGCCGGGACCAAGGTCTCCAAGGTCGCCGGCCTGGCCGACGATCTCGCGCTCGCGCTCGCGCGCAAGGTGCGCATCGTCGCCCCCATCCCGGGCAAGAACCGCATCGGCTTCGAGCTGCCCAACGACACGCGCGTCCCCGTCGTGCTGCGCGAGCTCATCGAGGACCGCCGCTTCCAGACGCTCGACAAGCCGCTGCCGGTCGTCCTCGGGCGCGACATCCTGGGCAACCCGGTCTACGCGGATCTCGCGAGCATGCCGCACGTCATCGTCGCGGGCGCCACCGGTGCCGGCAAGAGCGTGGGCCTCAACGTCATGCTCCTGTCGCTGCTCTACCGGCGGTCGCCCGACGACCTTCGCCTGCTCATGGTCGACCCGAAGGTCGTCGAGCTCGCGCCGTTCGACCGCATCCCGCACATGCTGCTGCCCGTCGTGACCGACATGAAGCAGGCCGCGACGGCGCTCAAGTGGGCCGTCGACGAGATGGAGCGGCGCTACCAGCTCTTCGCCGACGCGGGGACGAAGAACATCTCCACCTTCAACGGCTGGGTCGAGAGGGTCCGGCGCGGCGAAGCCCCGAACCCCAACGCGAAGGTCGTCGTCGGCAAGGACTTCAACGGCTTCTCCGACGTCGTGCCCGCGGAGAAGGGGAGCGACGAGGGCGTCGCGCCGCTGCCGGAGAAGCTGCCGTGGATCGTCATCGTCGTCGACGAGTTTGCCGATCTGATGATGCAGCAAGGCAAGGAGGTCGAGGCCGCGGTGGCTCGCCTCGCGCAGAAGGCGCGCGCCGCCGGCATGCACGTCGTGCTCGCCACGCAGCGCCCGAGCGTCGACGTCATCACGGGCGTCATCAAGGCGAACTTCCCGACGCGGATCGCCTACCGCGTCTCACAGAAGGTCGACTCGCGCACCATCCTCGACGAGCAGGGCGCCGAGCACCTGCTCGGCATGGGCGACATGCTCATCAAGCTCAATGGCACCAACGACACCCGGCGCGTGCAGTGCCCGTGGGTCAGCGAGGAAGAGGTGCAGCTCGTCACCGACTTCCTGCGGACGCAGGGTGAGCCGGTCTACGACGAGAACATCCTGCGCCCGCGCGACGAGGACGAGGAGGCGGCCGAGGAGGAGGGCGAGCAGGATGGCATGTACGATGACGCCCTGCGCCTGGTGCGCGAGACGCGCCGGTGCTCGACCTCGTGGCTCCAGCGCAAGCTGGGCCTCGGCTACAACCGTGCCGCTCGCATCGTCGAGATGATGGAACGCAGGGGGTTGGTCGGGCCCGCCAACGGCGCCAAGGATCGCGAGGTCCTGATGCCCGTCTGAGAGCCCGCCAAAATTCGACTACCGTCAAGCCTGGGTTATAGTTCGGGCCACGTGTCGCGGGCCGGAGACAGACAGCCGCGCGCCTCGGAGGGGGCCAGCGCGACAAGCTGGGGCGCGGACGAGCCGTCCGCCGGACCCGTGTCCTCGGTCCAGCCCATCGGAGGAGCTGCAGTGACCGACGAGAGCGAGCGAACGCGGTTGATCGGGGACATCATGCGCCTGCTCCGGGAGCCCACGCTCCCCGATGCGGCTCGCCACGCCGGGATGACGCTCGTGGGGTGGCTCGCGCGGCGTCGTCCCGACGAGCAGCCGCACGCGATCGGCATCGAGGAGGCGCGCGAGTCGGAGCGCCGCGTCCGCGCCGCGCGCAAGACGCGCCTGTAGGAGGCGGTCGCGTTGCGTCGGGCGCCGCTCGTGCTCGTTGCGGTGCTCGCGGCGACGGGGCTCGCCGTGGCGGTCGTCGCCAAGGGGCGCGCCCGGCGTGCGTCCGGGGCCGCGCCCACCGTCGTCACGCCGGCCGCCGCGCTGCCCGCCTCCGCCCGCGCCGGGATTGCCG
>JAJYCT010000369.1 GCA_021778125.1 Myxococcales bacterium | reverse complement strand
TTCGTCGTGCCGTGAGAGCGGCCCCCGGGTGACGAGGAGACGCGACTGAGGGGGGTGCGGCCGGACTGCGACGGCCGCATCCCCTCGTCATGACCCCGGTCGACGGACACCGGCGATGCGACGCGCTACCCTTGCGCGCCGTGGCCGCCCCCCCGCCTCCCAGCTCCGTGCTGCGCGGCACCGCGCCCGACGTCCTCATCCTGCTCGCCGCGGGGCTCTGCGCGCTCGGCATCGCGTTCTTCCGCTCGCCGCTCGTCGTCGAGGCGCTCGCCGCCCTCGGCGTCGGCCTCGCCGCGTGGGCCGTCCTGGGCTTGCTCGGCCGGTGGCGCCGGGCCGCCAGCGATCGGACGTTCGACCTGCTTCCCGACTTCGCCCCCGCCGGCTGGCGAGGACCGATCCAGGCCGACCGGAAGCTCGGCCAGTGGCTCTACGGCGTCTTCCGCGAGAGCGCCTCGGGCCCGCCCACGTGCACCGAGACGGTGCACGTGCTGTCCCTGCCGGCCAGGAGCGGCCGCGAGACCCTGCTCGTCGGGATCGTACGCGGGCGCGGCGGCCCCCCCACGCGCGATCGCGGCGAAGAGCTGCTCTGGCAGCTGCGCCCCGCGCAGTGGATCGTGACCGCGAACGGCAAGGGCGCGGTATGGGGCTGGTGCTACGCGGAGCGTCCCGTGGTGCTGCGCGACGCGGCCGTGGTGGCCGCGGTCGAGGGGACGCCGAGCTTCTCGTGCAGCTCCGCCGAGATCCCCGGGCCCGTCGCCTTTCCGCGCGAGCCGTTCGCGGGCGCGCCGGCCCGCCACGAGGAGCTGCTGCGCGCTCAGCTCGGTGGCCTGCTCTTTCTGGCGCGCAAGGAGCCGTACGTCGAGCAGCCGCTCGACTCGATCTACTGCGACGTGGCCGAGGTCCTCGAGCGCGGCGCCGACGTGCCGTACCTGGGCTTCGTCTCCCGCGCGTACGCGGCGCACCTCTACGAGAGGTTCTTCGGGATCCGGCGCACGCTCTTCCTCAACCCCGGATCCCATCGTCTCCACGTCGTCGTGCGCACGCGCGATCTCGTCTCGATCCGCGAGGTCGAGGTGCGCGCCGAGCGCCTCGCAGGGGGAGCGGTCCGGCGCTCGCTCGCGCTCGGCGACGGCCCGGTCGTCTTCGAGCCCCGGCGCCAGGAGCACAGGGCGCTGCCCGGGCGGACGGTCGTGTACTGGCAGGCGCGCGAGGGGGGCGAGGTGTCCGTGAGCGAGACCGATCACCCGGCGCCGCCGGCCTCCCGCCGCGAGGAGATCGACCGGCTGCTGGCGCTTCGCGAGGACGTGGTGCGTCGCGAGATCTGGCGCAGGCCCCGGGGGGCCGCCGACGCCGTCGTGTGGTTCTGCGGCACGCGGACGGGCGGCGAGTCCATCGTCGCCGTGCGGCTCGAGTCGGCGCGCGCCCTCGACGTGTTCACGCACTACCCGGCCATCGACGCGGCCCTCTCCCGCGCCCGATCGGGCGACTGGTTCCCCGTCGTGGTGGACCGGGTCCGCCATGCGGGCCTGCGGTGGCTCGCGATGCGTCCGGGGCTGGACGAGGCGACGCGCCCCGAGTGCGTGGAGGAGCAGAGAAGGGGGAGCGCGCTGTGCGCCGTGGAGGGGTAGGGGACCTCGATGCAGGGGCGACGCCCGGCGCGTTCACGGAGCCGCGGGCCGTCGCGGGCGAGCAGGCCGTCGAAACGGGGTGCGGGCGTCGAGGGGGGGCGCCCTGACGTAACGCGCCTTAGCGGCTCAAGCGGCGTTCAATGCTACTGGAATGGCGCACTCACTGGCGCGGTCGGCCTGGTACACAACGTACGTCACCTCGACGAGCGCACAGGTGACGCCGAGGCACGCCTCAACCAGCTTGTCGCCGTTGGCGACCTTGTGCTCGCGCGGCACCTTGGCCGGGCCTGACGCTCATCGAAACGAGTGCCGCCGCACCGTCACCAGTTGCACAGTTGCAGGCCGCCTCGGCAGCAAGTAAACAAGAGCGACGCGTCCGAGGTCGGGCTTCGAGAGCCTTGAGAGAAAGGTCGAGAATGGCTGCAACAGGTTATGTTTGCATCGTCAACGAGGCGGGCCCTACCACGCTGCACTCCGATACCCCGATCCCAGAGATTCTGATCCGCCTGAGCGACACCAATGGCAGCTTCACCAACGCCTTCTTCTTCGCGGCGGGAAGCGCCAAGAACCAGATGCTGGCGGTTGCGCTCGCCGCGATCAGCACTCAGTCGCGGGTGTCCGCCTGGGTCGATCCGCCGAACAACGGCAATACCCCTTGGACGCAGTGCTATGAACTTCGCGTTCTTGCCTCTTGAGTGAGGTCGGGCCAACCGAGGGCTTGGAGCACTGACATGGCTCGCCAAGAATACGTTTGCAACGTCATCCAGGCACGTGTTGCTGTGGGAGTGCCGAATACGACCGATCCGGCCATTCAACTCAACCTTACTGACGTCAACCAGACGTTCGTGAATCAGGTGTTCTTCGCGGCCGAGGGCGGCAAGAACCAGATGCTCGACGTCGCGCCTGTTGCGATCAGCACACAGTTACAGGTGAGCGCCTATCTGGACGACCCGTCACAACCCGTTACACCCTCTGGGGCGCAGATCTACAGCTTGTCAATCATGATTTGATCATTGACTGACATGCTCACCCTCGCAAAGAGCCTCTCTAACGGGCTGGAACATGGCGGCCGGCATCCGCGGCAAACTGAAAACCGAATCACGCCGCATGGCTCGACAGGCCCACACCGGCTTGCCCCCAAGCACAGCTCTACAAATTGTGCGTCATGGGGTGGCGCTGGCATCGGTGGCGGTCAACCGGCGCCGTCGCGGAGCTGCTAGGCGCACATCTCATGGCCCCCGTACCCCTCCTGACGCGCAATGAACTCACGTCGGCCGCCGCCTCGGCGGCCCGCGTGCTGCAGCAGTGGTACCAGGGTGACTCCTACGCCGCGAGCACCGGTCTGTACCACTGGGACGACCCGAACTACTCGAGCGATGCCGGCGGGGCCATTCCTGCGGGGTTCGTCTCAATCCTTGGGTACAAAGACGCTTTCCAGGATACGTCGCGCTGGTGGAACAGCGCGAACGCCATCACGGCGTTGACGGACTACATGCTCCTCACCGGCGACCATACCTATCTCCCGGCCGTCGACTTCACCTTCAACAACGCACCAAATGCGTACACGGAGAACACCGGCACCGTCGCCGGCTACTCGATTGCCGGTGGGGTTGTCGGCTTCCTCGTGGGCGGCCCTGTGGGCTTCGTGGTCGGCCTGTTCGGTGGAGGCGCGGTCGCGGCATCTGGCCCTGCGCGCATCCATTACACGAATTTCCTGAACGGCTATTACGACGACGAGGGGTGGTGGGCGCTGGCATGGATCAATGCCTACGACCTGACGAACGATCCGAAGTATCTGAAGATGGCGGCTACCATTTTCCAGGATATGACGCTGGGGTGGGACAGAGCGTGCCGGGGCGGTCTCTATTGGGCGAAAAACCACCAGGATTCGAACGGTAACTCCCCCTACAAGAACGCCATCGCGAACGAGCTCTTCATGGCCATTGCTGCGGCGCTGTATTTGCGCTTCGCGAAAACGGGTGCGCCACCGCCACCTGCACCTGTCTCGACGTACCTAAACGCGGCGCTGGACGAATGGCGCTGGTTTGACTCGAGCGGCCTGATAAACCAGCTCGACTTGATAAACGATGCGCTGAACACCTCGTGCCGGAACGACGGGCAGCCCGTCTACACGTACAACCAAGGCGTCATTCTTCGCGCGCTGAGCGATCTGTCCGAGATCGAGAGCGACCCGACGTATGTCACCCGCGCCGAACGGATCGCGGATGCACTCATCGCCAACGACGTGAGCCCTGACATGTCGGGAGTGGACCGCAACGGCGTCTTGACGGAATGGAGCGACCTCCAGCCCAATCAGAGCGTCGATCACTGCCAGTTCAAGGGCATCTTCGTGCGCAACCTGGCCTACCTCTTCGTACGAAGGCCGAACGCGCGGTACCGCGCGTTTCTCCTGAAGAACGCGAATTTCGCTCTGGCCAGCAAGAACTCGTCCGGTCAGTTCGGGCATCGCTGGGACGGGCCCCTCGACGTGGCGGACTTCGTTCGCCAAACCGCAGCGCTGGACCTTCTCAACGCCAGCCTGCGTGTTCTTCAGCACCCCATTGTCCTTCCCTTTCTCGAACCTCTGCTACTCGCTCCGCGAGGACGCATCGAGCCGCTCCCGGAGACGCTCGAGCAAGACCGGGGGCGTACACTCGACGAGCTCCTGCTGCGGCGCGATGGCAGCGTGGAGTTCTGAGCCCTTGGCCCGGAGCGGGCCGAGGGGTATGCTCTCGCGCTCACGAGCGCCGAAGATGCGTGGATGCTTTCTCGTCCTGACCGCTCTGGCGCTATTGGCGCCAGGCGTGGCGAGCGCGCAGGAGCAAGAGCGCCGCGTGGAGTTCAGCGCGTGGTCGGGCTTCGCCTGGGTATTCGGCAACACGAGCGCGCCCTTTGCCGCTCACTCTTCGGGCATCGAAGGCTGTCCGTCGTGCTCGCAGAGTATCGGCCCGTCGGGCATGCTTCCGGTCGGCGTCGGCCTCGGGCTTCGCTACCCGAAGCTGTTGGCCGGGGGCTTCCTGCAAGCGGGGCCAGCGTTCTGCGAGAGCCGGCCGTGCTCCGGCGTCGACTTCATGATGGGTGGCGGGCTGCAGTTCCACCCGGCTGGCGCGGCACCCGTAGATCCGTGGGTGGGAGTCGCCGTCGGCTTCGAAGCGCTCCCTGCCGTGGTCGCGTACCCTTGCTGTGGTGGCGCCTTCGGCGCGCTCACCGGCGGCGTCGACTTCAGGACGACCGGGGAGGTCGCCGTGGGTCCGTTTCTCGGGGCCAGCAGCAGTTTTCTCCTCGGGAGCGGGCAGCCAGACAGCTGGGCGCTTACGACGGGCTGGGACATCTGGCTCACAGCGGGCATCCGGGTCGTGGCGGATCTTTGAGCGTCGATTCGCTTCATCCAGTGGTCGAGCAGCCTGACGTCGCGACCGACTGCGGGAGGCCAGCGCGTGTTCGACCTTGAGACGTTCGCGGCCAACCCGCTGCGATGCGAGTAGCCCGAGCAAACGGTCCTCGGCGGTCAAGCGGTGTCCAACTTGTGATGAGGCGAGCGAGCAGGCCGTCGAAACGGGGTGCGGGCGTCGAGGGGGGGCGCCCTGACGTAACGCGCCTTGGACGAGGCCGCTGCGCGGCAGCATCGCTTCGCATGTAGGTGGTCACCTCGTGCGCGAGCATCGCCCCTCCGGCGAGGCGGTCGCGAGTCCGTCTCGTAGGTCTCGCGCTGCGCGGGCGATCCTGAGTCTTCGCGCCGTCCGCCCCGTCGTGGGTGCGCGCGGGGCCGAAGGAGGCTCGGATG
>JAJYCT010000368.1 GCA_021778125.1 Myxococcales bacterium | reverse complement strand
GGAGGCTCGCGCGCGCGGCCTCTCGAAATAGCGCGGCGCGCTCGGCGTTCGGCGCTAGCGTGGGGCCATGCGCGCGTCCCACACCTGCCCGAAGTGCAAGCACCCCGAGGTCCTGTTCGTCCCGACCGTGGCCGATCGCGACGATCGCGACAACGTCCGCCCGCTCTCGCTCCACGTCCACCACCTGGACTGGAAGGACATCGAGATGGGCACGCTGCAGGCGTATGTGTGCCGGAGCTGCGGGTACACGGAGCTCTACACCGCGGGCGCCGCGTCGCTGCCCGTGGACAAGCTCCCGGGCGCGAAGCTCCTTCAGGCGAAGGGCTGATTCGCGCCGGACCCGCCTTCAGAACGTGCCGCCGCCCTGCGTCGCGGTCATGTGATGGCCTCCCGCCGTCCCTCTGAGCAACGTCACTGCCACATGGCTCCTCGATTTTTCCCGGGAAATTGAATACCCACCTGTTTCACCTTGTTGACATCGCGAGGCATTAGGATGTCCGTGGTCCGGACAGCTCGATCGGTGGGACGCAACGGAAACGTCCTCGCCGCCCCGCGTCGCGCGGGCGCCAGGGGGCTGTGCGTCACGGCGTTCCTCGGCTCCGTGACGGGATGCGTCCATGTGGCCCCCCCTGCGTCGGCTCCCCCCACGGTGGACGCGGCCCTGTCGCGCATGCACGCGACGTTCGCCTGTGCCAACGCCGTCCAGTCCGGCGCCAAGATCGACCACTTCGGCGCCGAGGGGCGGGTTCGCGGGGATCTGATGCTCTTCGCGGCGCGCCCGGCGCGCCTCCGCATGGACGTCGTCAGCCCGTTCGGCGTGGCCCTCGCGACCCTCACGAGCGACGGGCGGGCGTTCGCGCTGAGCGATCTGCGCGACAAGGTCTTCTACGTGGGGCCGGCGCGGGCCTGCAACATCGCGCGCCTGACGACCGTGCCGGTGCCAGGACATGTCCTGGTGGACCTGCTGCGCGGCGAGGCCCCCGTGCTGCGGCACGACGCCGCCGGGGCGACGATCGCGTGGGACACGCACGGCTACTGGGTGCTCTCCATCCCGAGCACCCGCGGCGCGCGCGAGGAGATCCAGCTCGCCCCGCGCCCCGAGGACTGGAGCCGACCGTGGGACCAGCAGCGCATGCGCGTGCTCGACGTGCGCGTGACGCAGCAGGGCCACGAGCTCTATCACGCGGAGCTCGGCGACCACGGGCCCGCCCCCACGGCCGGGCCGCGCGAGGACCCGGACAACCTGCCGGGGGAGCCGCCCATCCCCCCGAGCGGTCCGACGTGCGACGCCGAGGTCCCGCGCAAGATCCACGTCGAGGTCCCGTACCCCGAGGCGGACGTGCGCTTCGTCACGACCCAGATCGTGTGGAACCCCCCCCTGCCGGAGGGGACGTTCTCGCAGCCCGTGCCCCCGGGGATGCGCGTGGAGAGCGTGACCTGCGACGAGTGAGCGCGGCCGCGCGAGCCCCGCTCACTTTGGCAGGACGATCCTCGGCTTCTTCGGGTGGCGCTTGTAGAGCAGGAACGTCCGCCCGAGCACCTGCGCGAGCGCGCTGTCGGTCCGGGCGGCGAGCTCGCTGGCGGCGGCGTGGCGATCCACGGGAGCCTCCTGCTGGACCTTGACCTTGATGAGCTCGTGCGTCAGCAGCGCCGCGCGCGTGGCGTCCACGAGGCCGTCGGTCACGCCCTCCTTGCCGATCGACACGACGGGCGACAGGTCGTGCCCGAGCGCGCGCAGATGGCGAGCGGCGCTTCCCTTGAGAGCGGTCGTCATGCCCACGTCATATCATCGGCGCCCGCCTCCGACCTCGCGCGCAACGACCGTTGCGCGCGCGCATCGGAATTCGCGACCCGAAGGAGACCCGATGGCCCCTCGCCCGCTGCTCGCCCCTGAATCGATCGCCCCCGACGCCCTCGCCCGCATGGAGACCTTCCACGCCCCCATCGTGAAGGAGGTCGATGAGGCCGTCCGGCGCGACCCCGTGGTCGTCGTCGGGATGGCGCAGAACCCGCACGTGAAGAACGTGCGCAGGGCGCTGGCCGCCGCGGGGATCGAGTTCACGTACATCGAGCACGGCAGCTACCTCTCCAAGTGGAGGGAGCGCCTGGCGATCAAGCTCTGGAGCGGGTGGCCGACGTTCCCGCAGGTCTTCGTGCGGGGCGTGCTGCTCGGCGGCGAGGACCTCACGATGGCCGCGATCGCGGACGGGACGCTCAAGGCGCGCCTGGCCACGGCGGCTGGCTCCGCGTGACGAGCGCGTGCTAACTAGCGCGCCCACCATGACGCGACGCGCACGTTCCTTCGCCTTCCTCTTCGCCCTCGGTCCGCTCGCCTGCACGCAGGGCGGCTCCGAGAGCCACGCGGCCCCCGAGGCGGCCGCGCCGTCGGCGAAGCCCGCCGTGGCGATGCCGACGCCGACCGCGTCGTCCATCCCCGCCCCGGCCGACGTCGCGGCGGCCCCGGGCGACGCGGTGAAGACCGCGTCGGGTCTGATCACGAAGGTGATCACGCCCGGCACGGGCACCGTGCACCCGGGCCCCACCGACAAGGTGAAGGTCCACTACACGGGCTGGACGAAGGACGGCAAGATGTTCGACAGCTCCGTCGTGCGGGGCGAGCCCATCACGTTCGGCCTCAACGCCGTCATTCCGGGGTGGACCGAGGGCCTGCAGCTCATGGTCGCCGGGGAGACGCGCCGCCTCTGGATCCCGGGGGCGCTCGCGTACGGCGACACGCCGAAGCGCCCGGGCGCCCCGGCGGGCGATCTGGTGTTCGACGTGCAGCTGCTCGAGGTCATCCCGGCCCCCAAGCCGCCGCCGGTCCCCGAGGACGTGAAGGCGCCGCCCGCGACCGCCAAGAAGACGGCGTCGGGCCTCGCCTACCGCGTGCTGACGCCGGGCACCGGCACCGCGCACCCGGCTGCGACCAGCAACGTCACCGTCAACTACTCGGGCTGGACGACCGACGGGAAGATGTTCGACAGCTCGGTGATGCGCGGCCAGCCGGCGCGCTTCGGCGTCACGGGCGTCATCAAGGGCTGGACCGAGGGCCTGCAGCTCATGACCAAGGGCGAGAAGGCGCGCTTCTGGATCCCGGCGGCGCTGGCGTACGGCGACAAGCCGATGCGCCCGGGCGCCCCTGCGGGGATGCTCGTCTTCGACATCGAGCTCCTCGACTTCCAGTAGCCGGCCGCCTCACCGGCGGTTCTGCATGAAGGCCGCGACGGGCAGGAGCGCGCGGTCGAGGAACTCGCGCACTTCGGGGTCGACGCCGCTCTGCTCGAGCGCGCGGCGCATGCAGCGCATCCACGCGTCGACCATCGGCGCGTCGACCGGGACGTGCGCGTGCCGCATCCGCAGCCGCGGGTGCCCGTGCTGCGCGACGTAGTCCTGCGGTCCCCCCAGCCACCCGATGAAGTAGAGCGCGAACTTCTCGCGCGACTCGGGGGCGACGCGCCCCTCGGCGTCGCACGGGTGCAGCCGCGCCAGGGCGGGCTCGAGCTCGGTCATCGCCTCGTAGAAGCGTCCGACGATGGCGCGCACGGCGGGCTCCCCGCCGAGGCGCTGGAACGGAGTGTCGGTGGGAGTCGGGGCGTACGGCATGGGCCCAGGAAGGCTGGGGATAGCACGGGCTCACGGCGCGCCGCGCGCTCGCGCGCCCTCCGTGAACCGCGGAATCGCTGCCGGGAGCTCACCCCGGAGTGACCAAGGGGTTGACCGGAGAAGCCGGACGCACCAAGGTCTGCCGCCGTGCGTCATCTGGCCCTCCCCCTCGCGCTGCTCCTGTCCGCGTGCTCATCGGCGTCGCCCGCCGCCGCGCCGCCCCCCGGCGGTTCCGCGCTGGACGCAGGCGCCCTCCAGGACAGGGACGCGTCGCCCTCGCCCGAGGGCGGCGGCGCGACGGCCGATGCTGCCGCGAGCGAATCGGGAGCCGACGCGGGCCCTCCGGTCACCACGCTGCGCGTCCACTACCCGGCCGGCAGCCACTCGCTCACGCTGCGCGCCTCGGCGGCGCCCTGGTCGTGGACCGCAGGCGCGGCGATGACGGCGGGGCCCGACGACACGTGGACGGTCTCGACGGCGGCGATCACCGCGCCCTTCGAGTGGAAGCCCCTGCTCGACGACGCGACCTGGTCGCGCGGCCCCAACTACAAGGCGACCCCCGGCGCCACGCTCGACGTCTACCCGCACTTCACGCAGGTGCAGGGGACGTGGTCGCTCGCCTACCCGTTCACGTCGCAGATCCTGGGCAACACGCGCGGCATCTGGATCTACCTGCCGCCCACGTACATCGAGAACACGCGCGCCTCGATGCCCGTGCTCTACATGCACGACGGGCAGAACCTGTTCGACCCCACGGTCGCCTTCGGAGGCAACACGTGGCAGGTCCAGCAGACGATGGACGCGGCGGCCGAGGACGGCTCGATCGCCGAGGCCATCGTCGTCGGCGTCGAGAACACCGCCGATCGCATGTCCGAGTACACGCCCGTGCCCGACGCCACCCAGACCCCGCCCGGCGGCAACGGCGAGGCGTACCTGCAGATGCTCATCACCGAGCTCAAGCCGCAGGTCGACGCCCAGATGCGCACGCTGCCCGACCGGGCGCACACCACGATGGTCGGCTCGTCGCTGGGCGGCCTCATCACCGCCTACGCGGGCGTCGCGCACGCCGACGTCTTCGGCCAGGTCGGCGCGCTGTCGCCGTCCACGTGGTGGGACAGCGACTGGCTCGTCGGGGACGTGGGCGCCACGCCGACCAGCCCGCGCCCGCTCCGCGTCTACGTCGACAGCGGCGACTCGGGGCCGTCGAACGACGACGTCACCGACACCGCGCGGCTGCCCCCGGCCTACGAGAAGCTGGGGTACACGACGGGCGGGACGCTCGACTACCTGGTGCAGGCAGGCGGACAGCACAGCGAGATCTACTGGGCCCAGCGGCTCCCCGGGGCCCTCGCGTTCCTGCTGGGACCGGGACGGTAGGCGAGCCGGGCCGAGGCCGCCTCGCCACCGAAGTCCCTTGCCCGGGGACCCCGGCGGGCCAAGACTGGCCTCCGCAGCGCCAGCGGGGAGGGACCCGCGCGACGTGGCCCCCGCCGCGTTCGACTGCCCCGTCTGCCGGGCTCCCGCCGCGACGGGCGTCGTCACCGGCGACACCAGGACGCGCTACCTCGCGTGCTCGCGCTGCTCGTCGGCCTGGCATCGCGTGCGCGTGCAGTGCGCCACGTGCGGCTCGCCCGCGGCGCTCTCGTACTACGGGCCCGACGACGGCCGCGCCCCGGGCGTGAAGGCCGAGGCGTGCGCGCGCTGCCAGACGTACCTGAAGCTCTTCTACGAGGAGCCGCGCCCGGGCGTCGAGCCGCTGGCCGGCGACGCCGCCACGCTCGCGCTCGACCTGCGGCTCGGCAAGGACGCCCCCGCG
>JAJYCT010000367.1 GCA_021778125.1 Myxococcales bacterium | reverse complement strand
CAGCTTCTCCCATTCGCCCATCGATCGATAGAGCGGCTCGAGGATCTCGCCGACCTCAGGCTGCTTGGCACCGCTCGCGAACAGGCTCTCGAGCGCCTCTACCGTCGCCTGGTGCTCGGGCGCCGCGTTGATGACGTCGCGGTACGCAGCGATGGCAGCGTCGAGATCGCCGAGCCGCGACTGCTGGACCTGCCCCAGGCGATACTTGAGCTCGAGGATCTCGTCGGGCGACTGGCCGATCTCGGCCTCGCGAGCGAGCACGGCGGCGAGCTCCGCCCACCGCTCGCTCGTCGCGTAGAGCCGGTCGAGCGACTGGATGGCGGTCAGGTTCTCGGAATCGACATCGGCCACGCGCTTGTAGCGAGCGATGGCGGCGTCGACGTCCTCGAGCTGGACCTCGAAAATCTGTGCGGCGCGCAGGCCGAGCTCGACGAAGCGCTCGCGGTTGTCGCCACCGGCGAGCTTGTCGAGCTGGGCGTCGTAGAGCTGCGTGACCTGAGGCCACCGGTTGACCGCCATCGCCAGGCGCTCGAGGTTGCCGAGCGTCTGCTCGTTGCCGTCGTCGAGCGGCAGCGCACGCGCGTACGTGTCGAAGGCGGACGCGTGATCTCCGAGGGCGTCCTCGTGCAGGCGGGCGATGCGGTGCAACAGGTCGACCTGCTGGAACGCATCGGCCGCACGGCGAACCTGGGCCTCATGGACGCGAATGAGCTTCGGCCAGTCGCTCGTCGCCTCGTACACCGGCTCGAGCACGGCAGCCGCACCGAGCGGGTCCTTGTCGCCGTCCTTGAGACCCTCGAGCGCCCGGAGCGTGGGCTCGTGGTCCGGCTGACGCTGCAGGATCTCGCGATAGAGCTCGATCGCGCGCGACACGTCGTCGAGGTGCTTCTCGTACAGCTCGGCGATCCGGTACTGGAAGCTGATCGCCTCGTTCGGGTCCGCCGTCATCTCGCTCTCGCGAGTCAGGACGGAGAGCAGCTCGCTCCAGTTGTGCGCCTGCTCGTAGAGCACGTCGAGCCGCGACAGCGCCTGCAGGTCGTCGGGATCCAGCTCGAGGATCTTCGCGTAGGTGTCGATCGCGCGCGGCACGTCGCCGAGCTCGCGCTCGTACACGGCGCCGACCTGGTAGTAGATGCCCTTCTTCTCGTCGACCTCGGCGACGAGATCCGCTTTGCGCGCGTAGACGCCGAGCAGGTCCTGCCACTGCGCCAGGTCGAGGTAGCGGCGGATGAGGGCGTCGATCGCGCGGAGGTCGTCCGAGTCGATCTCGAGGACCTTGTTGTAGACCGCGATGGCCGCGGGGGCGCGGCTGAGCACGTCCTCCTCGATGGCCGCGGCCTGGAAGAGGGCGTCCTTCTTGTCGCTGGCCTCCTCGAGGATCTCCGACTTGCGCTGCAGGATGACCGACAGCTCCTGGTAGCGCTCCGTGGTGCGAAAGAGGCGCTCGAGGGCCTCGGCCGCGGCGAGGTTGAGCGGATCGATCTCGAGCACTCGACGGTAGAGTGCGATCGCCTGGTCGACGTTGCCCAGGTCGTTCTCCTGGACGCGCGCGCTCGTCATCGTCAGGGCGCTCGCCAGCGCCGGATCTTCGATCGTCGCCGCCAGGTCCTGGAAGGCCGTCGCAAGATCGGCGAAGCGGCCGGTGGCGCGCGCGACGCGATCGAGCTGCTGCTGCGTCCCCTCGCTGGCGGGGTCCTCCTTCAGCGCACGCGCGAGCGTCGCGAACGCCGAGCCGAGGTCCCCGGCCGAGTCTTCGTAGAGCTGCGCGATCTGGTGGAGCAGCTCGACACGCCGCGAGGCGTCGTCCGCGCGGCGCACCTGCACCTCGTGCACGCCGATGAGACGCTGCCAGTCGCCGATGTGTCGGTACAGCGGCTCGAGCAGATCCGCGATCGTGAGCTCGTAGCGTGGATCCTTGCCGAGGCGCTCGAGCGCCGCGAGGGCGTCCGCGTTCGTCGGCGCGCGCTCGAGCACCTGCCGGTACCCTTCGATCGCGACATCGACGAGCCCCATCTCCGACTCGCGCAGCGCCGCGAGACGGAGCATGAACTCCAGCTGCGCCTCGTCGGTCGAGGCCAGCGAGAGCTGGGCCTCGAGGTTCTCGGCGAGGTCGCCCCACATCTTCTGGCGCGTGAAGAGCGCGTCGAGCGCCTTGAGGGCGCGCTCGCTCGCCGGCTCGAGCTCGAGCACCTTCTTGTAGGCGGAGACGGCCTCCTCGGGCTGCCCGAGGCGCTCGTCGTAGATCTGCGCCATGGTGGCGTAGAGCCCCTCGCGATCGCGAGCGTCGACCACCTGCTCCACGCGCCGCTCGACGACGCCGATCAGGTCCTTCCAGCGCTGGGTCCGCGTGAAGAGCTGCTCGAGGGCGGCGAGCGCGTCGGCGTCGGCCGGGTCGATCGAGAGCACCTTGTAGTAGGCCTGCGCGGCCTGATCGACGTCCCCGAGGCGATCGTCGATGCCGGCCAGGCGCAGCCAGTAGTCGCGTGCGAGCACCGCGTCCGTCAGGCTCTCGGCGAGCTCGGCATAGAGGGCGACCAGCTCGCGCTGCGCCTGCGACGCCTCCGCGATCCGCTCGATCTCGTCGCGTGTCTCGGCGAGGGCGGGGTCGTCGCGGAGCGCGGAGGCGAGCACGGCGAACGCGTGCTTGAAGTCCCCCAGACGTTCGGCGCTGATGCGCCCCGCCTTGCGCTTGAGCGCCACGCGCCGCTCGACGTCCCCCTGGCTCGCGCTGAGGATCTCCAGCGCCTGGATGAGCTTGGGCCACTCGGCCCGCTCCTCGTAGATCGACTCGAGAATGGCGGCGGCGTCCGCGCGCAGCTCGCCCTGCAGCATGGCCTCCAGGGCCGTGCGCGCACCGTCGTGGCCGGCCTCGAGAAAGAGGATCTCGCGGTAGTTCTCCAGTGCGCCGGCGGCGTCACCGAGGTGCTGCTCGAGCGTTTGCCCGAGCCGGAACTTCAGATCGATGAGCTCCGTCTCCCCGACGTCGAGCTCGATGCGCCGGCGGAGGACATCGACGTACGGCTCCCAGCGGGTCAGGCGTCCGTAGAGGACGTCGAGCGCCGCAAGGGAGCGTCCGTCGCTCGGCTCGTCCTCGAGGATCTGGACGTAGGTGTCGATGGCGCGATCGACATCCTTGGTCTCCTCCTCGTAGAGCTTGGCGATCTCGTAGCTGATCGCCTTCTTCTCCTCGGGGGTGGCCGAGAGCTCGCGCTTCTTCTCGTAGATCCCGAGCAGGTCGCCGTAGCGGGACGTGCTCCGGTAGAGCCGCTCGAGCGCCGCAATGGCCTCGGCGTTCTCGCCGTCCGCGTCGTACACGGCGCGGTATGCCTCCAGGGCCTCGTCGACGCGCTGGAGGTTGTCGACGAGCACGCGCCCCAGGCGGAGGCGCAGCGTCACGGCGACGCCGCGATCGCCGTTCATGTCGGCGGCCTCGACCGCCTTCCGGTACGCCGCGACGACCTCCTCCCAGCGCGACGTGCCCTTGGCCGCCCGTTCGAGGTCCTCGGTGGCGCGGTCGTCGCCCGGAGCGAGCTCGAACGCCGACGCGTAGCGCTCGAACGCGCGCTGCGGGTCCTTGACCTTGCCCTCGTAGAGCGCGGCGACCTCGCGGTACAGGTCCACCTTCGCCTGCGCGTCTTCGACGTGCCCGAGCTTCACCTCGATGACATGCGCGAGCGCCTTCGCGTTGTTCGCGGCCGTGTAGATCGGGATCAGTGCCTCGGCGGCCTGCAGGTTGTTGGCGTCGAGCTCGAGCACCTTCTCGTACGACTTCGCGGCCCGATCGAGCTTCTGCTTCTTGTCGGCCCAGAGCTGCGCGATCTTGAAGAGGAGGGGGATCTTGGCCTCGGCGCCCGTCTCCTTGGCCTCCTGTTGCTCCAGGACGCGGATGAACTCGTCCCACTTGCCGCTCTCGGCGTAGAAGACCTCGAGGTCGTCCCACCGCCCCAGCGTCAGGTACTTCTTCTTGAGGGCATCCTGGGCGCGGCGATCGTTCGGATCGAGCGTGAGCAGCGCGCGCCACGCGTTGACGGCCCCCTCGTCGTTGTTGAGGCGATCGCCGTAGATCGTGCCGAGCTTGTTGAGCACCTGGATGCGGGCCGGGGCCTCGAACGTGATCTCCGCCTGCTTCTCGAGCACCTCGGCGAGCTTCTCGAAGTCCTTCGCGCGCTCGTAGAGACCGGCCAGGGCGCCGAGCGCCTCGGCGTTCGCGTCGTCGTTGGAGAGAACCTCCTGCCAGAGGCCGATGCAGATCTCGGGCTTCTTGACGCGCTCGGTGGCGAGCTTGGCGATCTCCAGGAACTTGGCGGCGCGATCGCCGCCGGCCGGAAGCCGCTCGGCCTCGCGGTGCTGCAGCCCCAGGAGCTTCTCCCAGTCCCGGCGCTTCTCGTACATCTGCCGCAGGTAGTCGGTGGCCGCGGCGTGGTCGGGGTCGATCGCGAGGACGGCCTCGTAGGCCTTCACGGCCTCGGCCTGGTTGGCGAACTTGCTGACGTAGAGATCCGCCGCCTTGGAGTAGAGCTCGATCTTCTCGCTGGGGTCGGGCACGAGCCCGGCGAGCTGCAGGATCGTCTTCACGTACTCGTTGAAGCGCTTCGCGGTCTCCTGCTTCTCGGCCAGCTGGCGCAGCTCCGAGATCTTCGCCTCGTCGACCGCCGGCGCCGGGGCCTCGACGGGCGCGGGAGCGGGCGTCGGCGCCGGCGCCGGCGCCGCCTGGACGGGCGCGTCTTCGACGACCGATCCTCGGGCCGTGGGCACCAGCGACGCGGGCTCGACCGGCTCGCTCGCCGGCGCCACGCTCGCCGGCGGCGCGGAGGCCGGCCGCTCGGCGACCGGAGCCGGCTCCGGGGAGGATGCCGCCGCGGGCGCCGCCTTGATGGTCTCGCCGATCTGGGCCTCGAACGCACGGAGCTGCGGGTGCTCGGGCGAGACGGCCGACAGCCGTTCGAACGACAGGCGAGCGCGGATCAGATCACCGGTCTGCCGCCACGCGATGGTGCCTGCCTGCGCCCAGAGGAACGTTCCCCCGCCGTCGTCGGCGCGCGTGGCGGCCTCCTCGGCGATCGTCAGGACGCGACCCCAGTCGCCGCCCTTCTTGCCGAGCGCCTCGCGCAGGAAGAAGAACGCGCCCTCGTGGGCGAAGTCGAGCTTGAGCGCCTCCTCGAGGAAGCGAAGCCCCACGTCGACGTTCTGGTGTCGAAGGACCCAGCGCGCTCCGAACACCATCGCGAGGCGCGCGCGCGCCTTGCGGTCGGAGAGGGCGGCGAGGATCTCGAGCTGGGCGCGCTCGAGCGCGTCGAACAGCGCCTGCTCGGCGAGCAGGCCTTCATAGAGCGCCGCGATCTGGCGATCGCCCGCGTCGGCCGCGTAGCCGCGCGTGAGCATGCCCTCGGCCTCCTCGGGAGCGAAGCGTCGCGCGACCCGGGACGCGC
>JAJYCT010000366.1 GCA_021778125.1 Myxococcales bacterium | reverse complement strand
GGTCGAGCGCTACCTGCGCCGCGGCAGCATGCCGGGCTTGGCGTTCATTTCTCGCAGGTCGTTGCCCTCCTGCACCTGCTGGGAGAGCTGCTTCGCCTCGTCGGAGCGGGCGGCGTCCGGATCGTACTTCGAGGCGACCTTCAGGTCGTCGCCGCACCGCTCGAACCGCCCGATGCGGCAATCGGTCTCGGCCTGATCGAGCGCCTCGCGGGCCTTGCCGTAGGCGAGTAGTGTGTCCAAGGGGCCGCGAGCAGCAAGAGGCGCGGCGCCCCATACTCGCCCTTCGGGGCTCATGCGGCGTTCACTGCCACTGGAACGGCCTACTCACTGGAAGTCACCGGCGAGGATCTCGCAAGCGTCAAAGCGGCGACCGCCCGGTACGCTACCCAGGCGCCCGCCGGCGCGGATCACGTCGCTTGCACGAAATGCCGTGAAGCCGGACTCGCCGTACTGGATCGCGATCCCGAACGGGTTCCCCGCGACCGCCTCGAGCCCATTGAGCTTCCGGGACCGCGAGCACCACACCGACTGGGAGCACGTCTTCCTCGGTGAGCACGACGTTCAGCGCGGCTCAGGTGGTCGCCGCGAAGGCCTCTTGTGGAGCGGATCACGGTGACGCGCTCGCTCCCGCCACGTTCGAGCAGTTCCAGAATCACTTCGTCGGCGGATGGTACCCCTGCTCCGCGTCGAGCCCCGCAGGCGGGACTCCCGACTTCCCGATCCTGCCGGTGTCGTTCACGGAGGACGGCCAGGCGCAGTTCCTCGTTCCCGATGAAAGCGGCGGCCTGGTCGCTGGTCGCGGTCTCGCGTACCAGGGCAAGTACAGCGTCCTCGTCATGTGCCACGGCGCTCAGGTGTCGCCGAGCGATGCCTGCGACGTGCCGGAGGTCTTTCATCCGATCGTCACGCTCAACGGCGGCTACGGGTGGAGCGACGCCTTCTTCGAGGCCGGGCCTACGCGCTTGGAGGTGCAGGGCCGAAGGTGGCCCACGAGGCAGCGGCTGCCAGACCGCCGCTCGCCCGCGTGTCGTAGCGCGCCACGAGGGCGCCGGTGTTGAACGGCGCGAGGTCGAGGTAGCGGCCGTCGAACGCCGCGCCGCCGAACCCCCTGAGCCTCCAGCCGAGCGTGCTCACGTCGAACGTCGCCCACCGCGACGGGTCGCCCACCGCGCCGTACTCGGTGCAGCTCCCCTTCGTGCCTCCGTCGATGCCGCTCGCCTCGACCGGACCGGCGTCCGCCGGACTGCGTCCCGAGTCGGCGCCGAAAGGGACGCTGGCGTCGGCCTCCGGCGACGGCAAGCCGGTGCGGCCCCCGCAGGCGGCAAGGGCCATCGCGACGCCGCGCGACGCAGGGGAGACGAGAGACGGACCGCTCGCGGATCGCACTGCCGACCGCGAGTAGCCGACTCGCCTCCCCTCACGCCGTGGAACTTCTGCCCGCCGGCGTTGGTCGGCGCGAACACGGTGCGGCTCGCTGACGCTCTCCACGTCGGCCGATCTCGTCGTCCGGTGGGCTGCTCGCGAGGGTCGCCGGGCGAAAGAACAGCAACGTGCTCTGGTGGCGAGCGGACGACGACCTTCAGCGCCGGCGAGTATGCGATCCGCGAGCGCGCGCGGCGGGTAGGCGGCGCACTGGCGGCGTTCCAGTAGCCTCCGGCCGTGATCCGCGCCCCTCACCCCGCCTGCACGTCCGCCCACAGGATCGACAGCTCGAGCTCGAACGCCTCGAAGGGCTCCGCGCGCACGCGCGCGTCGTCTTTCCACTGGCCGACGAGCAGCCACTGCGTGCCCTCGCGCCGCAGTGCCTCGAGCGTGTGCAGGCGCGGATCGACGAGCCACGCGTACGCGACCTGCTCGCGCGCGTAGACGGGCAGCTTCTCGATGCGGTCCTGCTTCGCCGTCGACGGCGAGAGGATCTCGCACACCCAGTCGGGCGCGAGCGTGAAGTACGGCACGTCGTCGACGAGCGCCGGCATGCGCTGGCGGCGCCACCCGGCCAGGTCGGGGACGAGGATGTCGCCGCCCAGGTGCAGCTCGGGCTCGTAGAGCAGCAGCCACCCGCCCGGGCCGCCCCGGCCTCGCTTGAACGGGGGGCCGAGCTCCTCGCTGAGCGCGCTCGCCGCCGCCGCGTGAGCCTTCGCCGGGCGCGGCTGCAGGCGCAGCTCGCCGTCGATGACCTCGGCGATCATGTGAGGGGGCGCGGCGAGCACGTCCTCGTACGTGGCGCGGCGGCGAGCGGGATCGGCCATCGGTCTCCGCTCACGATAGCAGCCGGTCCGGCGGGTCGCTCCGCCGTCCGGCTCGGGCTCCTGCAGCGACGTGTCGAAGCGCCTGCGGCCGGGCGCATGCAAACACGGAGCGCGAAGCGCGCGGGCAGGTCGCGTCCAGCCGCTCCGACCGCCTTCGCGCCCCTGAGCGCTCAGTCGCTCGCGCCGAAGAGCGTCCCGTCACACTGGAGCGCCACGATCCCGCCTGCGCTCGTGAGCGCCGCGTCGGCCACGCACGACCCAGCAACGGCCGGTGCGAGCCTCCACTTCGTCGCGCCCGTCCTCTCGTCGATCGCGGTGATCTCCGGCCCGAACGCCACGATCATCCCGTTCGCCGCGATGGTCGCGTGCGAGGGGCCGGGGCTGGTCCACAGCATCGCCCCATCCTGGCCCACCGCGACGATCCCCGTGACGCCGTTGCCCGTGTCCCCGCCCGCGATGACGATGCCGCGCTCCGTCACGCCGTAGATTTCGAACGCGCCGCTCGAGAGCCGGTGCGTCGTGGGCGCTCCAGACCTCGGATCGAGCTCCGCGAGCGCCGTGACGCCGCCGCTCATGTCGAGCAGGGCGACGATCGTGCCGTCCGATCTCACGACGGGGCCGCCGACGATCGGGCCGGGTAGCGTCGTCGACCAGCGCACGGCGCCCGTCGCCGGATCGAACGCGCTCGCGACCGACACCTCCTGCGCCTTCGTGAGCACGCCGACTACGATGACGACGAGATCTCCCTGCCCGAGCGCCACGGTCGACGGGCTGACGTCGCCGTACATGGGCGCAGGACCCAGCGTCTTGAGATCGACGCTCGTCCAGAGGACGGTGCCGTCGGGCGCCACGCGCGAGATGAAGCTCGTCGGGTTGGCCTCGCCGACGCGGTCCTCGTGCGTGACGTAGAGGCTCCCGTCGGCGCCGACGGCGAGATCTCGCGGCGCGTAGTAGAGGCTGAACCCGAACGTCGTCGACGTGGACGCGCCGCTCGACGGCTCGAAGGTGAACACTGCGTCCGCGTACGACGTGCCGTACGCGAAGAGATCGACCCCGCCGCGCGACAGGACGATCGGCGTGCTGGTTTCCTCGTCGGGCGAGATGGCGGTCGTCCAGTCGACGGTCCCATCGGCCGCGCTCACACGCCGGAGCGCGGCCGTGGACTCGTCGATCTCGCCGGTGGTGACCACGTACGCGTGGCCCGACGCGTCGGTCGCGATGGCGCTCGGCCCCACCCTGCCGGTGCTGTCCGTCGGCAGCCTGGTCTTCCAGGTCACGTGCGGCGCGGTCGGTGCGGGCACGCGCGATCGACCGTCGCGTGTCGAGCAGCTGCCCGCCATCGGCGTCGGCCCCGACACGGCCGATGGGCAGCGATCACCGGTCGGCCCCGCGTCGGGTGCTGCGCCGGCGTCTGCGGCTGCGCTCCCGTCGATCGCGCCGCCGTCAATCGAGCCCACGAAGCCGGCGGCATCGAGGCCGCTTCGCGCGCCGCAGCCGAGGAGCGGTGCCGCCGCGAGCCATGCGGGCAGGCCCCGGACGAGCCGTCGAACGAAACCCCTGGACGCCATGCGCGGGTCAAGCCTCGAGAGGAGAGGGTAGCCCGGCCCGCGCCTTGTCGACCTGCTCTTCGCCTTGCCGTCGCTGCGCGCGAGCGCCCGACGGCGCGCAATCCCCACGAGCCCGAGCGCGGCGAGCGCGGACGCGAGCGGCCCGGAGGTCGGTGCGTCGGGGACCTGCGAGCAAGAGCACCCCCCGCCGGATGCCGCAGGGCTGCCGTCTACGCCCCCGCAGGTGCCGGTGGCGGCGCCGACCGTCCAGGTGCCCGCCGAGGTCGACGCGGCGCAGCCGAGCAGCGTCCCGCTCGAGGGCGCGAGGGCGAACGAGAACTTCTGCCCGACGGACACCGTCGAAGGAAGGTTCTGGAACACGGCGGTGAGTCCGCTCGTGGGTGCCCCGGATGCTAGCTTCGCTCCCATGTCGCACTTCGACCAGTCCGCCAATCAGTGGGACACGCCCGACAAGATCGCCTGGACCGAGAGGTACGCGCAGGCGATCCGGAGCCGGGTGGCCCCCGGCCGGCGCATCCGCCTGCTCGACGTCGGGTGTGGGACGGGCCTGCTCAGCTTTCACTTCGCCCCGGTGGCCGACGCGATCCTCGGGATCGACACGTCGCCCGGGATGCTCGAGGTGTTCGACGCGAAGGCGAAGGCCACCCCGCAGGCGCGCTCGCTGCTGCTCGATCTCGAGGCGCACGACCTCCCGGCCGGCGCCACCTTCGATCTCGTCGTCTCCTCGATGGCGTTCCACCACCTGGTCGATCCCGCCGCGGTGCTGAAGAAGCTCGGCGCCGCGCTCGCCGACGGCGGGCGGATCGCGATCCTCGATCTCGACCAGGAAGACGGGACCTTTCACCCCGATCCCGCGAGGATGGGCGTGAAGCACTTCGGGTTCTCCGAGGCCGCCGCGAGGGACTGGGCCGCGCGCGCCGGGCTCGAGCTGCTCACGCGCGAGATCGTCCACGTGATCGAGAAGGGAGAAGGCCGGCGCTATCCCATCTTCATGGCGGTGTTCGGGCGCTGAGGACGACGGCTCGCCCGCGCGCGCTGCAGAAATTGCGCGGCCGCGCGTGCTCGCCCCTCGTCGCGCCGGACGATCCCGCTGCGCGCGCGGCGATGACGCACCGCTGAGGCGTCGCCGGGCGCGCCCCCCGCTGGCCCGAGGGTTGCTCGACCATGTCGCGAGAATGCCTCGCTGGCGTGTGCTCTCGCTCGTCGCGGTCGTGCTCGGAGCCTGCAAGCCGAGCTCGCCGACTCCCTACGCGGGCTTTCTCGATGCCCACGTCGCGCAGGTCACGGCCCAGGTGGCGGGGCGAGTCGACGCCGTCCCCGTCAACGAGGGCGACGTCGTCAAGAAGGACCAGCTCCTCGCCCGGCTCGACGCCCGCGAGCGCGAGGCCACCGTCGGGCAGGCCCAGGCGAACCTCGACCAGGCCCGCGAGGCCCTCAAGGAAGCCGAGGCGAACTTCCGGGCCGCCATCCCGACCGTGAAGGGGGCGGGCGCTGACATCGCGCAAGCCCAGGCGACGCTCGACGAGGCGGAGACCAACTACGACCGGACCCAGCACCTCGTCCAGAGCGGCGCCGAGCCGGACTCCGAGCTCACCAGCGCGACGGCGCGCCTGC
>JAJYCT010000365.1 GCA_021778125.1 Myxococcales bacterium | reverse complement strand
CGCGACGACGACGGTCGTCGGACGAGGGGCCGGAGCGATCGCGGCGGCGCTCGGGACGGGGGTCGGGGTCGGGGTCGCGGTCGCGGTCGCGGTCGCGGTCGCGGTCGGGGTCGGGGTCGCGGTCGCGGTCGCAGCCGGGATCACGGTTGCCGTCGGCGTCGGCGCGGGCGGCGCCGAGGTGACCTCGACCGGAGCCGGCACGGTCTCCACCGAGGCTCCCTCGTTCGTCGGCCCCCTCTCGCGCCCGAACCACCACCCGACGGCGAACGTCGCGGCCAGCGCCAGGGCGATGACCAGCACCTGGGTGCCGCGCGAGCGCGGGGGCGGCTCGACGATGTGAAAGGTGGGCTGCCGGCGGCGGTACGTCTCGAGCGAGCCGTCCGCGGCCTGCGCGGCGCCCGGGTACGCCACGTCGGGGAGGATGTCTGGCGGCGGGAGCGACGTCTTCTTCGGGGACTCGTCCGGGACGATGGTGGGAGGTGGCAGCGAGGGCTTCTTCGCTGGCGTCGGCTCGTCTCCGGCGAGGTCGGGCGGCGGGAGCGACGGCTTCTTGCGGGCCACCGCGGGCGCTTCGACCGTGTGCATCGGCGGCGCGATCGCGGTCATGCCCCTGGGCGGTGCCTCGGGGTCGCGATCGCTGACCGGAGGTCCCGCCGCCGGGGCCCGCGCCGCCGCCCGCTTCACGAGCGCCACGCGAGCGATGGCCTTGCCCAACGCGGGGGTCTTCTCGTCGTCGAGGAGGATGGGCACCGACGACGGGCCGTCGGGGAGCAGGTCCGAGGGGCGCACCGAGAGCGGCGCCGACGAGGGCGCGTGCTCGTCGTCGATCACGTCCAGATCCCGCACGGAAAGGGGCGACGACGACGAAGGGGGCGGCGGGTCGAGGATGTCGAGCGCCGCCCGTCGCGCGTGCAGCCGCGCGCCGAAGTGCTCGCGGATGAACGTCGACACCTCGCCCGGCGACGCGAGCCGGGCGCCGGCGACGCGCCGCAGGGCGGTGGCCATCGCGGCCGCCGACGGCCACCGGTGCTCGGGCTCGACCGAGCACGCGCGCCACGCGATGTCGGTGAGGCGCTCGACCCAGGGATCGTCGGGGGGCGCCAGCGACAGGATCTCCCGGAGGATGGCCCCCACGGAGTAGACGTCGGCGGAGGAGTCCTTCGGGACCTCACCGCGACGCAGCTCCGGCGCGACGAAGCGGTCCGGCTTGGGGTGCGCGGAACCACACGGCCGGGCGATCTCCGCAACGCCGTCCTCGGCGACCAGGATGCACCCGGGCGAGAGGGCGCCGTGCACGAAGCCCGCCGGCTGGCCCGCCGCGTCGAGCAGCGCATGGAGCGCCGCGACGCCCTCGAGCACGTCGAGCACCAGACGGACCGAGACCTCGAGCGGCGGCCGCGGGTCGAGCCCGAGCAGCGCCGACAGCCATTCGCCGTCGACGAACTCCGACGCGATGAGCACCTCGCCGTCGCGCTCGAGGACGTCGCGCAGCGGAACGACCTTCGGGTGCTCGAAGCCCAGCAGCGCCCGGGCTCGCCCGAGCAGACGCGCGCGCTCGTCCGCGGCCGTCGCCGAGCGCGTCACGCGCTCGAGAACGACCGGATGTGCCGCGTGGGACGTGTCATGCGCGATGAAGCCCGCGGCGTCCGCCCCGAGCGCCCGCACGATGTGGAAACGTTCTCCCTCCCCCATGACGGCCCCTGTACCGGAAAGGTCAGAGCGCGAGGCTCGCGTCGAGCACGGCGACGAACGTCGCCGGGACGGCCGGCCTGGGCGCCCCCACGACATCGGCGACGACGTCGCTGGGAGCCAGAACGGCCGCCGTGGCGTGGGGCACGAGGGGGACGGGCGACGCGACCTTCTGCGCCTCCCGGACCTCCGTGACCTCGGCGTCGAAGTCCGCCGCGGGGGCCGCGAGCAGGCGCCCCGACTCGGGCGGTGGCGTGTGCCTCGCGGGCTGCGGCTCCTCGGCCCCGAACGCCATGGCCGCGAGCTGCTCCTCGGGCTGCGGCGGGATCGGCCGGCGCGAGGAGATCGGTGCGCGCACCTCCTCCTCGACCTCGCTCTCCACGGGGGCGGACTCGGCGACGGGCGCGGGCTCGGCGGCGACGAGTTGCTCGCGGCTCTCGAGCGCCGCAGGCGGCGCGGGCTCCTCCTCGACCACCACGGCGAGCACGGTCTCGGGCGTCGCGACCTGTACCTCGACGTCGACGACGATCTCGGCCTCGGTCACCGCCGGTGCTTCGCGCGGGGGCGGCGCGTGCATGACGGGCACGGGCCCCGGTGCCGCCGGCGCTGCGACGACGCGCGCCGCCGCGACCACGCGGGGCCCCTCGGCCCTCGAGTGGATCCGGGCGAGCAGCGACTCCAGCCTGGCAATCGTGTGCGCCTTGCTCACGCGCCTCCTCCTTGCAGCCGCGCCAGCGCGTCCGCCCAGGGCATCCCCGACGCGATCCAGTCGCGCACGCGACCGACGCCACCGTCGCCGCCGACGAACAGGCGCGCGACGTGCTCGTCGCGCGACAGCAGCGTGCACGCCACGCCGCGCCCGGACGCAGCCTCGACGGCAGCGCCGATGAGGGGGGCCAGCAGCGACCCGTTGAGCGGCGAGCCCTCGACCAGCACGACGAGCGCGCGGCCCCAGCGCTCGACGCCGAGCACCCCTACCCCTGCGAGCGCGACCTCGCCGGCGAGCTGCGTGACGAACGCCTCCATCGGGGCCGAGGACGCGTCGCCGAGGCGCGCCTTCGCGCGCCGGCCGATCGCCGTGCCGAGCGCCCGGCCCAGCGCCTCGACGGCTTCGGCGGGAGCCGACAGCGCGATGTCGTCGATCGCCGAGGTGGGCACGAGAAGCAGGCGCTCCCCGTCGCCTCCCGCGTGGACCCGTCCTTGCGGGAGGTCGAACCGGACTGCATTCGTCGGATCGAACGAGGAGGACCCCATGGGGCTTTTCTGAGCTTATACGGATGCTGCAGATAGCGTGTCAAAATCGGCCTCCGGCGCTACCGCGTGACCCGAGCTTCCCTTGTCGCCCTCCGCTCCCTTCTCCGCGCTCCTCTCCGCGCTCCTCGTTGCCCTCGCCGTCGCCTCGCCCGCAGCGGCCGCCGAGGGGACGCCCGTGCAGTACTCGCGGGCGCCGGAGGGGGCCGCGGCGTGGGAGCACGGGTGCTCGCTCCGGCACCCGGCGTGCGTCCACGCGGCGCCAGGAACCGCCGTGACGGTGCTCGCCGCGGCCCTCGCGGCCGAGGACCGTGCCTGGGACACCCTGACGGGCGCGCTGGCGCTGCCCGCACCGGACGCACAGGACGACGGTCGCTGGCACCTGTACCTCGTGGACGGCATCGCCGAGGGAGCCCGCGCCGAGCTCGTGGGGCTCGATCCGCGGTCGGTCGACGACCGCGGCGTCAGCCTGGGGCTCGTCGACCGGGCAACCCCCCCCGGATGCATGCTCGACCGGGCCGTGGCGCGGGCCCTCGCGGGAGGGGCGCTGCTGCGCGCGGCCCCGGCGACCGATCCGGGAAGCGCGCGGGCCGAGACCCAGATGCTCGCGCGCCTGGCGACGCCGTGTGCGGGCGCCGACGACGATCTGTTCGCGTTCCAGGCCACCCCCGAGCGCGCGGTCGTCGACCCCGAGGATCCGGCGGCGAGCCTGGGCGCGTCGATGTTCTTCGCGTGGCTCGAGAGCACGTTCGCCAGCCGTCCGGGGGCGCTCGTCGAGGGCCTGTGGGCGCTCGCGCCCACGCGCAGCACGCCGGGCGAGCTGCGCTGGCCCGCCACGCCCACGGGCTTCGACGTCCTGCGGACCTCGCTCAAGGGGGCCCTCGGCACCGACTCGACCCTGGACGACGCGCTGCTCGACTTCGCGATCGATCGCGGCCTCGCGTGGCCTCCGGTCCGGCTCGCCTGGCACGTCCCCTGGCCCGAGCACCCGCGGCGCTTCGCGTCCCCGGTGCCGGTGGCGCCCACGGGCGCGAGCTACGTCCTCGTCGATCGCGCGGGAGCCCCGGCCGGCGCCAGCCTGCGAGTCGAGGCGACCTGGGAGGACTACGGGCGCATGCGGTGGGCCGTCGTGAAGGTCGACGCGGCCGGGCGGCCCAGGGCCATCCTGCCCATCGGCTCGACGCGCCTCGCCACGCACGCCGCGCTCACGGTCGAAATCGTGGACGACGCGGACCGCATCCTCGTCGTGGGCGCCAACGTGGGCAGCACCGAGGCGCCGTTCGATCCAAATCAGGGCGGGTGGGAGCCGCACGGCTGGCTTCTGACCATCCAGGCCCTGTAGGCTGGCGCGGTGCGCTCGGCAGCCCGGACGTGGTGGCCGTTGTTCGCCTTCGTCGCCCTCGCGGTGACGCTGCTGTGCTCCGGCGCCCGCGCGCAGCCCGGCGCGCAGGCGCCCGCGTCGTTCGACGTGAGGCTGCACGAGAAGCCCATCTTCGCCCTGCGCGTCGGCCGCGCGGGACAGAAGGCACAGGACCGCGCCCGCGCCGCGAGCCGCGCGCTCGACAGCGTCCTGGACGATCCCGAGCAGCCCCTCTCGCGCGTCGAGGAGGAGCCCGGGACCGCGGTCGTCTTCGTCGGGAAGACGCCCGTCGTCACGCTCGGCGACGACGACGCCGCGGCTGCCGGCGGCGACGTCTCGCTGCACGTCTACGCAGGGAGCGTCGCCACCAAGATCGACGACTCGCTGCGCGCCGAGCGCCGGCGGGCGGCGATCTCGACGAGCGTGCTGTCGCTCTCGCTCCTCGTCTTCTCGGGCCTGCTGGCGTTCCTGCTGCTGGGGCGCATCGGCGACCTGTCGGTGCGCGCGCGGGCCTGGGTGCGCGACCACCCCGATCGCATCCCGGCGCTGCGCCTGGGGCGCATCGAGGTCGTGCGTCCGGCCGCCGTGCGCGGCTCGGTGTCGGTCGCGCTCGCCCTCGCACACCGCCTCGCGCAGTTCACGATCGTCTACTCGTGGCTCATCTTCGCGCTCTCGCGCTTCGAGGCGACGCGAGCCTACACCGACAAGCTCGCCGGGTTCGTGCTGACGCCGCTGTCCGCGCTGATCGGGCGCGTCGGCGCCTCGCTGCCGCTGCTCGTGGTCACCGCGATCGCGGCGGCCGTCCTGGGCGTCGCCGTCCGCTTCACGGGGCTGTTCTTCGCGGGCGTCGAGCGGGGCGAGACGCACCTGTCGTGGCTGCCGCGCGAGCTGGCCCGGCCGACGAGCGTCCTGGCGCGCGCGGGGGTCGTCGTCGTCTCGATCGTCCTGGCCGCGCCGCTCATCACCGGCACCGACGAGGGCGCGCTCTCGCGCGCGGGCCTCGTCGCGCTGGTGGCGCTGGGGATCTCGTGCACGCCGCTGCTCGCCTGCGCGGCGGCGGGCGTGCCGGCCGTGTTCGGTCGGCGCCTGCGCCCCGGCGACTTCGTCGAGGCGGGCGGGCGCGCGGGGATCC
>JAJYCT010000364.1 GCA_021778125.1 Myxococcales bacterium | reverse complement strand
AGCGGCCCGGGCTACAACTGCAATTCCATGGTCCATGAGCTGGCCGCGCGCGCCGGGCTGGGTTTGCCGCGTTTCGCCCGGGTCTGGATGCTTTGCCCGGGCATAGGCCGGCGCCTGCCCCCGCGGCGTCGGCCGTGCAGCGCCGGCGCGTGCCCCGGGCCCCCTACAACACGCCGGTGCACCTGCTGCTCGCGACGGGCGCGCTCGACGGGCGGACCGAGGACATCTCCGAGGGCGGCGCGCTCATCATCTCGAGGCTCGCGTGCGCGCCCGAGCAGCGCGTGGGCATGCGCTTCGCCCTGCCGATGGACGGCAAGGTGGCCTCCGTCGAGGCGTTCGTGCGGTGGGTGCGCCTCGCGGACCCGTCGAATCCCGACGGCCTGCGGGCCATCGGCGTAGAGTTCATCGAGCCCTCCGAGGTCGTGCGCGCCTCGGTCCGGCACTATATCGAGCTGATGTCTCGGCCGACTTGAACGGAGGGGTGTCCTTGATGTCCAACGCCACGGGCGGGCAGAGTTCCGGAAACCGCAAGCTCCAGGGGGGCGCGCGGGGTCGCGTGCTCGTCGTCGACGACGAGGACCAGCTGCTCGACGCCTACTCGCGCTGGCTGGCGCGCGCGGGCTTCGAGGTGGAGACGGCGACGAGCGGGACGGCGGCCGCCGCGCTCCTCGAGAAGGCCGAGTACGACGTCGTCGTCAGCGACATCTCGATGCCGGGGCTCGACGGCGTCTCCCTGCTGCGCCTTGCGCGGGGGCGGGATGCGGATCTGCCCGTGGTGCTCGTCACGGGCAGCCCGGAGCTGCAGAGCGCGATCGAGGCGCTGCGCTCGGGCGCGTTCGACTATCTGGTCAAGCCCTTCGATCTCGAGAAGCTGAGCCACGTCGTGGAGCGGGCCAACCTGCTCCACCGGATGGCGCGTCTCAAGCGCGAGGCGCTCAACCTGGTGGGCGGCGGGGGCCTGGGCCTCGCCGACCGCACGGCGCTCGAGGTCAGCTTCGACCGCGCGCTCGCCTCCATGTGGATGGCCTACCAGCCCATCATACGCGTCGAGGACCGCGCGCTCTGCGGCTACGAGGCGCTGCTGCGCAGCGACGAGAAGGCCCTGCCTCACCCCGGGGCGGTGCTCGACGCCGCCGAGCGCCTCGAGCGCCTCGACGATCTGGGGCGGCACGTGCGCCACCTCGTGGCCAAGCGGGTGCCTCAGAACAGCGACGGCGCGCTGCTGTTCGTCAACCTGCACGCGCGCGACCTCGAAGACCCCACGCTCACCGCGCCCGACGGGCCGCTCGTCCCGTACGCGCGCCGGGTGGTGCTGGAGATCACCGAGCGGGCGTCGCTCGACGACGCCGCGACCGTGCGCGCGCGCGTGGCGGACCTGCGCGCGCTCGGCTTCCGCATCGCGGTCGACGATCTGGGCGCAGGCTACGCGGGGCTCACGAGCTTCGCGCTGCTGGAGCCGGAGTTCGTCAAGATCGACATGTCGCTGGTGCGCGGCATCGACGCGAACACGACCAAGCGCAAGGTCGTCGGCTCGCTCATCTCGGTCTGCCGCGAGCTGGGGATCCAGGTCGTCGGCGAGGGGGTCGAGACGGTGCAGGAGCGGGACGTGCTGGTCTCGCTCGGCTGCGATCTGCTCCAGGGCTACCTCCTGGCCAAGCCGGACAGGCCCTTCCCTTCGTTCACCTGGTAGCGGCCGCGCGTCGGGGGGGGCATGAGTCGAACCGAACCGCCCATCACCGACGTCGACGGGATCACCCGCGCCGTCCTCGACGGTCTGCACGAGGGCTGTCAGGTCATCGGCTTCGACTGGACGTACCTCTACGTCAACGACGCGCTCGTCGAGCAGGGGCGCCGGTCGAAGGCCGAGATGCTCGGGCGCACGATGACGGAGTGCTACCCGGGCATCGACGGCACGCCGATGTTCGAGGCGCTGCGCCGGTGCATGGAGGATCGCGAGCCGCACGCGATGCTCAACGAGTTCGAGTTCCCCGACGGCTCCCGGGGGTGGTTCCAGCTCCGGCTCCTCCCGGTGCCGCACGGGGTGTGCGTCCTGTCGCTCGACGTCACCGAGAGCAAGCGCGCTCGCGCGACCCTCGCGCGCACCGAGGAGCAGATGCGCCACGCCCAGAAGATGGAGGCGGTCGGCCGGCTCGCCAGCGGCGTGGCGCACGACTTCAACAACCTGCTCTCGGTGATCCTGAGCTACGCCGACCTCCTGCTGTCCGATCTCGACGACGCCCACCCGATGCGCCGCGACCTCGAGGAGATCGGCCTCGCGGGCGAGCGCGCGGCGGCGTTGACGCGGCAGCTCCTGGCGTTCAGCCGGCAGCAGGCGCTCGCCCCGCGTGTCATCGACCTGAGCCAGGTCGTCGGCGGCATGGAGCGGATGGTCGCGCGGCTGGTCGGCGCGGACGTCGAGCTCGTCGTCCTGCGCGATCCCGCGCTCGGCAAGGTGTGCGCAGACCCCGGGCAGGTCGAGCAGGTCGTCATGAACCTCGCCGTCAACGCGCGCGACGCGATGCCGCGCGGCGGCAAGCTCACCTTCCAGCTGCGCAACGTGGAGCTCGACGAGCCGTACGCGAGCGAGCACCTCGGAGCAAAGCCCGGCCCGTACGTGATGCTCGCCGTCACCGACACGGGCCTGGGCATGGACCGCGAGACGCAGGCCCGGGTGTTCGAGCCGTTCTTCACGACCAAGGAGAAGGGCAAGGGCACAGGCCTGGGGCTCTCCACGGTCTTCGGCATCGTCCGCCAGAGCGGCGGCCACATCGGGCTGTACAGCGAGCCGGGGCGGGGGACGACGTTCAAGATCTACTTCCCGACGTGCGACGGCGCCGTCGTCTCGCCCTCGACGCCGCCCCCGTCGTCGCGGACCGGCGGGGGCCACGAGACGATCCTCGTCGTCGAGGACGACGACCAGGTGCGCTCGGTCGCGTGCGGCATCTTGCGCCGCTACGGCTACACGGTGCTCGAGGCGTCGGGGGCGGGCGACGCGCTGCTCGTCGCCGAGCGCCACGGCGCCGCCGTCCACCTGCTCCTCGCCGACACCGTGTTGCCCCTGATGACCGGTCCCGAGCTGGCCGCCCGCCTGCTGGCGGCGCGCCCGTCGATGCGCGTGCTGTTCATGTCCGGCTACCCCGAGGAGGCCATGGCGCAGCACGGCCTGCTCGACTCGGACGCGGCGTTCCTGCAGAAGCCGATGACGCCCGAGCGCCTCGGGCGCAAGGTGCGGGAGGTGCTGGCGGGCCGGTGAGCGAACCGCGGGGCCCGCGGAGCGGCGAGAGGTCGTACGGGCCGTGGCCCGGGGGCTTCAGCCGGGCGCCGCGCTGACCACGACGCGATCGCGCCCCCGCTCCTTCGCCGCGTACAGCGCGGCGTCGGCGCGGGCCACGAGCGTATCGACCCGGAAGCCGTTCGCCGCCTCGGCGGCGGCGATGCCGGCGCTGAACCGCACGACGTGCGGGGTCCCCTCGACCAGCGAGAGCGGCCGCTCGCGCAGGTCGCGCTGGACGCGCTCGGCGACGCGCAGCGCTCCCTCGGCGTCGCACCTCGGCAGGAGGACGGCGAACTCCTCGCCGCCGTACCGGAAGGGCTGGTCGCCGACGCGCAGCGTGCGCCGCAGGGCCCGCGCGAAGTACAGGAGCACGCGGTCGCCGGCGGCGTGTCCGAACGTGTCGTTGATCCGCTTGAAGTGGTCGAGGTCGAGCATGACCAGGGCGAGCGGCTCGCGATGGCGGCCGGCGTTGGCCAGGGCCTCCGCGAGGCGACCGTCGAACGCCCGGCGGTTCATCAGCCCGGTGAGGCCGTCGGTCGTCGCGTGCTCTTCGGCGAAGCGCAGGCGCGTCTGGACCTCGCGGTCGGCGTCGGACCGCTCGCACGCCGCGCGAACGCACGACACGACGACGGGCCCGCGGAACGGCTTGGTGAGGTAGAAGGACGCGCCGGCGTCGATCCCCCGCGCGACCTCCGCCTCCCCGAGCGCCTGCGCCGTCAGCAAGACGATGGGGATGTGGGCGGTGCCGGGGTTCACCCTCAGCTGCGACAGGACCTCGAACCCGTCGAGCTCCGGCATCATCACGTCCAGGACGATCGCGTCGACGCCCTCGGGATCGCCGACGAGCGCCTCGAGGGCCGCGCGGCCGGAGGCCTGCTCGATGCAGGTGAACCCCGCGTGGGTGAGCCACTGGACGACGAGCTTCCGCGTCTCCTCGTCGTCGTCCACGACGAGCACGACCCGATCGGAGCGCCGCTCCCGCTCGCGGACGAGCTCGCGGAGCCTCTGCACGTCGAACGGCTTGGTCAGGACGCGGTTGGGGACGGCCCGGACGAAGTCACTGGCCCGGAGGGTGAACGCACCTCCGCTGAGGAACACGAAGCTCCGGGCTTGCTCGGGGGCGAGCCGAACGACCTCGTCGTAGAGGTCCATCCCGGTCAGGTCCGGCATCATCAGATCGCACAGGACCAGGGCGAATCGCTCCCCGGAGAGGATGCGCCGGAGCGCCTCCCGGGCGTCGCGGAGCACGACGACCTCGTACCCGTGGAGAGAGCGCACCAGGGCCCTTCCGGTCAGCACGTCGTCGTCCACGACCAGGATCTTCGTCCGCATCTTCCGGCTCGCGGTGATCGGCTCCCGGGCCGGGAAGTCGCGCCGGGAAGCCGGGGCGGTGGACGCGGCGTGCAGGGGCCTCACGATCGAGTGGATGCGCTCCGCGCTCTCTCTCGCCTCCCGGAGCGGCTCCCGGGCGTCGTCCACCCGGGCTGCGAGGCGCGTCGGCTCTCCGTCCAGCGCCTCGGCGACCAGCTCGAGGTTCGCGATGAGCGCGGCGAGCGGATCGTTGATCGCGTGGGCGACGCTCGACGAGAGCACGTCGCGAGGGACCGACGACACGGGTGCGCTCGCGCCGCCTTCCGCGGAGCCTCGCGGCGCCTCCTCCTCCTCCTCGTCTCGAGCGCTCTTCTCCACGCCGCCAGTATTACGCGGCTCGGTCCACCGTGCCCGCCACCCTATTTTTCCAGTGTGAGCGAATGACTTTTCGCGCGCCTCCGCAGCGGCGGACCTCCTTAAACTTATCTACTTACTTGCTTGCGCCGATCGTCGAGAACGTCGCGGACCGTCCTCAGCAGAGTGTCGGGCGTGACGGGCTTGGGCAGGAACGCCGTCCCCTCGTCCAGGACCCCGTGATGGGCGACCGCGCCGTCGGGGTAGCCCGACACGAACAGCACCCGGGTGTCGGGGCGTGAGCTCCTCAGGCGGTCGGCGAGCTGGCGGCCGCTCATCTCGGGCATCACGACGTCGGTGAGCAGGAGGTGGATCCTGCCCGCGTGCCGTTCGCTCAGGCCCAGCGCGTCACCGGGGCTCGCGGCGATGAGCACCTGGTGCGCCGTTCCAGTACGGTTGAACGCCGCTCGAGCAAGACGATCTACCTCATCGCCAAGCACAGCTCGAACATCGGATGGAACTACAGCAACTGCACGAGCTCGT
>JAJYCT010000363.1 GCA_021778125.1 Myxococcales bacterium | reverse complement strand
CGCAGGGGCCTCGGCGGCGCGGCGGCGGCGCTCGTCGGCGGCGCGGCGCTCCTGCGCGGCGTCACCAACGCGCCGCTCGGCTCCCTCCTCGGCGTGACCCGGCGGCCCCTCGGGATCAGCATCCAGAAGACGATGACGGTGCGCGCGCCGGTCGGCGAGGTGTTCGCGGCGTTCACCGCGTTCGAGACGTTCCCGCGCTTCATGCGCCACGTGCTCGACGTCCGCCGGATCGACGGGGCGCGCTACCACTGGAAGGTGCAGGGGCCCGCCGGCACGCGCTTCGAGTGGGACGGGACCGTGCTCGAGCGGGTCCCCGACCGGTACGTGTCGTGGACGAGCGCCGAGTCGGCCTCGATCCAGCACGACGGCAGCGCGCGCTTCGAGCCCATCGACGCGAGCTCGACGCGGGTGGTGATCCGCCTGAGCTACGCGCCGCCGCTCGGCCTCGTCGGCCACGAGATCGCCAGGCTGTTCGGGGCCGATCCCAAGCGCGAGCTCGACGAGGACCTCGTGCGCTTCAAGTCGCTGCTCGAGCAGGGGAAGGCCACCGGCCGCGCGGGGACCGTCGCCCGCGACGAGCTGCGGGCCGTCCCGCTCACGCACTGAGCGCTGCTGCGGCGGCCCCGCCCGCGCCTCCGGGCCCGGACGGGGCTCCTCCGGTCGCGCGGAGCGCCTCCTCGGGCCCGGACGCGCCTCGTTCGGTCGCCGGGAGCGCTCCTCCGGATCCCGACGAGGCTCCTTCGCTCGCGCAGAACGCTCCTCCGGGCGCGAACGAGCCTCCTTCGCTCGCGCAGAACGCTCCTCCGGGCGCGAACGAGACTCCTTCGCTCGCGCAGAACGCTCCTCCGGGCGCGAACGAGCGTCCTTCGCTCGCGCAGAGCGCTCCTCCGGACCCGAAGGAGCCTGCTCCGCTCGCGCAGAGCGCTCCTCCGGGCGCGAACGAGCGTCCTTCGCTCGCGCAGAGCGCTCCTCCGGACCCGAAGGAGCCTGCTCCGCTCGCGCCCGCGGCCTCACACCCGGCGGAACACCCCGACCACGATGCCCAGGAGCATCGTCGGCTTGAAGTCGGCCGCGCGGACGTAGATGGGGGCCATGTTCCTGTTGGCCGGCTGGAAGCGGACGTGGTCCTTCTCGGGGAAGTAGTACTTCACCGTGGCCTCGTCGCCGATGAGGGCCACCACGATCTCGCCGCGGTCGGCGGTGAGCTGCTTCTTCACGAAGATGTAGTCGCCGCTGAGGATGCCGGCGTCGATCATCGAGTCGCCCTGCACGCGCAGGCCGAAGACCTCGCGCCCGCCGCGCAGCAGCGAGCGGTCGATCCGGACCGTGTCGATGATGCTCTCCTCGGCCAGCAGAGGCAGGCCGGCGGCCACGCGCCCGACGACGGGGACCTCGACCAGGTCGACGTCGTTGGCGGCCACGAGCGCCGAGGGCGCGTCGGCGAGCGCCGGAGCGTCGAGGTTGGTGGGCCGCAGCGCGCGCGACTTCATGTCCTCGCGCGTCAGGTAGCCCTTGCGCTCGAGGGCGCGCAGGTGGTCGTTGACGCCGTTGGTCGAGCGGATGCCCATGCGGGCGCCGATCTCGCGCAGCGTGGGCGGGTAGCCCCGGTCGACGATCGACTGCCGGATGAAGTCGAGGACCATCTGCTGGCGCGACGTGAGCCCTTGCATCGTGTGGCCAGGCTACTGAACGGCCGTACAATCGTCAACAAAGGGGCCAAACAGGTTGTCCCCGGCCTGTCCACAGGCCTCGAGCCGTGCGGTGGGGGGGGAGCGGGAGAGGGGGCGGGGGGAGGGGCGGGAGGGAGCCCGGGCCGCCGCGCGCGCGGCGTCAGAACTTGCCGCTCGTGGTGAGGAACGTGAGCTTCTCGTTGGTCTCGCGCAGGCGCGCGGATAGGATGCGCACGGCGTTCCAGAGGACCTCGTAGGCCAGCTCCTTGTGAAGGAAGAGCAGGTCGTCGAAGGCCTCCCTGGTGATGACGAGCATGCGGCAGCGCTCGTGGACGCGCGCGTCGGCCGACCGGGGCGACTCGTCGAGCAGCGACATCTCGCCGAAGACCTCGCCGGGCCCCAGGACGGCGAGCGCCTCCTCGCCCATCCCGGCGACCTCGCGCGAGATGCGGACCTTGCCGTCGAGGATGATGAAGAGTTTGTCGCCGGGATCGCCGTACTGGAAGAGCTTCGTGCCCGTGGCGTGCGACTCTTCCGTCGTCGCCTGCGCGATGATCGTGAGCGCCTCGCGCGTCAGGCCGTCGAAGAACGGGACGCGGGCGAGCTGCTCTTCCCGCTCGGTCATCGGCTGGAGCGGAGGGGCGGGGAACGAGGCGGACACGGGGGCGACGGCGAGAGTACGCCGCTCCGCGTCGGCGGGTCTACTTCACCCCGATCGCCTTCAGTGCGCGTCGCTCGCGCCGAGCCAGCGCTCGGCGTCGAGCGCGGCCATGCACCCGCTGCCCGCGGCGGTGACGGCCTGGCGGTAGGTGAAGTCCTGCACGTCGCCGCACGCGAAGACGCCCGGGACGTTCGTGTTCGAGCTGCCGGGGCGGGTCTTGATGTACCCGTTGTCGTGCAGGTCGATCTGGCCGGCGAAGAGGTCGGTGTTGGGCGTGTGGCCGATGGCGACGAAGAGGCCGGTGCACGGCACGACCGAGACCGCGCCGGTGCGCAGGTTCTTCACGCGCGCGCCGGTGACCTCGCCGCGCGACGCGTCGAGGATCTCCTCGACGGCCGAGTCGTAGAGCGGGTGGATCTTGGGGTTGGCGAGCACGCGCGCCTGCATCGTCTTGCTCGCGCGGAACTCGCCGCGGCGGTGGACGAGCGTGACGCTGCGGCAGAGGCCCGAGAGGTACGAGGCCTCTTCCATGGCCGTGTCGCCGCCGCCCACGACGACGACGTCCTGGTGGCGGAAGAACGCGCCGTCGCACACGGCGCAGGCGCTCACGCCCTTGCCCTGCAGCGCCGCCTCGGTGGGCAGGCCGAGCCACTTGGCCTGCGCGCCGGTGGCGAGGATGACGGCCCGGGCGAGCACCGGCTCCTTCGCCTCGCCCACCCAGACGCGGAAGGGGCGCGCGGAGAGGTCGACCCGGGTGACGTCGTCGGTGACGATCTCGACGCCCTGCGCGACCGACTGCTCGCGGAAGCGCGCCATGAGGTCGGGCCCCGTGACCTTCTCGGGGAAGCCGGGGTAGTTCTCGACGTCGTTGGTGATCATGAGCTGGCCGCCGGGGATGCCGCCGCGGGCGAGGCCCTCGATCATCAGGGGCGCGAGGTTCGCGCGCGCCGCGTAGAGGGCCGCGGTGTGGCCGGCGGGGCCGGAGCCGATGATGACGACGTTGCGCGCGGGGGTGCTCATCGAGGAGCAGCTAGCACTAGAACGCGTACGACGCACCGACGTTGAGGACGTCGATCGCGCTGGTGATCGTGCCGAGGTTGACGGGCCACGGGGTGCGGTACTGCGGCGCGCCGTTGGCGCACTGGCCGCCCGCGGTGGTCTTGACCCCGCCGAGGCACTGCTCGCCCGTCAGCGCGGGGATGCCCTGCGCGTTGGGGTCGGTGTTGCTCAGCGTGGAGAAGAAGACGTGCCCGTAGGCCAGCATGAGATCGAGCGCCTGCCGCTTCTCGGCGCCGAAGCGCAGGCGGTAGGTGCCGCCGAGCGCCAGGCCGAAGCGGCTCGCCGCGTCGAAGTCGATGTTCTGGAAGGTCGGGTCGGCGGCCTGCGTCTCGAAGAAGCCGCCGGCGCGGAGCGCGAGCTGGTCGGGCAGGAGGTTGTAGTCGCCGCCGACGCGCAGGCCGAAGACGTCCGAGAAGTGGTGGCGGACGTCGGCGGTGGGCGGCAGGACCGCGCTGGCGGTGATGCCCGGGTTGGCGGGGATGACGCCCTGACCGCCCGCGCTGCCCGGGAAGCGGATCTGCAGGTAGTCGAACGCGCTGTCGTTGGCCCAGGTGAGATCGGCCTCGACGTCGAACAGATCCTGCTTGATCGGGTCGCGCACGTGCGCCTCGGCGGGCACGTCGGCGCGCGGGTGGTGGTAGCGGAGGCCGAGCTTGCCCTCCATCGGCAGCGGCACCTTGATCGACGCGTTGTTGCCGTTCCCGCAGGGGTTGGTGGAGCTCAGCATCGGGTTATTGCAGTTGGCGAGCGCCGTGTCGCCGTAGACGATCTTGGAGCTCGCCGGGTTGCTGTACCCGTACTGGTAGTAGTTGGACTGCGTGACGACGTCGCCCTTGGTGTCGATCGGCGCCATGTACTTGTACCAGGCGGCGACGTCGAGGCGGTCGGTGGGGGTCCAGATCGCGCCGACGGTGAAGCCCGGGACGAACCAGTCCTTCGCCTTGAGCTCGGCGCGGACGTCGTTGGAGCCGGGGTTCTGCTCGCTCGCGTCGCCGAGCGCCGGCGAGACGGTGACGAAGTCGATGCTCGGGGCCGTGCCCGCGATGAACGACGCGCCGATGCGCAGGTTGTCGATCGGCTCCCAGCCGACGCCGATCGTGGGCGTGAGCAGGAGGACGCTGGAGCTGACGAGCAGGTCGCGCTGCGGCGACGGCGCGCCGCCGCTCCCGAAGTCGGGCCACGCGACGTTGCCCACGGCGCTCGGCCCCAGGATCGCGATGCCGAGGCCGATGCGATCGGTGAGGCGGTAGGTGAAGGCGAGCTGCGGGTTGGGGAAGACCTTGCCGTCGTTGCAGACCTGCGGGTACGCGCCGCCGGCCTGTACGCCGTCCTGCGTCGGATCGCCGGCGGCCTTCGTGCGCGTGAAGCACGTGCCCTGGCGCGAGAGGTTGCCCTGGAGCGTGAGGCGCGTCGGCTGGCCCGCGAGGCCCGCGGGGTTGTAGAAGGTGGCCAGCGGATCGCTCGCGCGCGCCACCCACGCCCCGCCGCGCCCCTCCTGCTCCGAGCCGTTGTCGGGGAACTCCATGACCCCGGTCGCGCGGGCGAGGCGGGGCAGCCCGACCAGTGCGCAGACGAAGGCAGCGGCGGCGGAGGCGCGAGCGGCTCGACGCATGGCCCGCGACGATACACCAGAAGCCGACGAGCTTGTCCTGCTCCGTGCTCGGTCAGTCCTTGACCGGCGTGGCCTTGAGCGAGGCGCGCCCTTCCTTCACGTACACGCTGAACCTCACCCGCTTGCACGCGTGGCGCTGGACGAGCGCGTCGCGGTTCTTCTTGAGCGTGTGGGAAAACTTCTCGAACGTCAGCCCCTCGACGGGCTCGCCGCACTGCTTCTTGGTGCGGATGAAGTCCTCGTAGACGGCGGTCCACTCCTTGGTGTCGTCGATGGCCTTGTGCTCCCCGGTCGCCTGCGCGAGCAGCTCGGCGGGGACGGCGCCGACCATGGTCGCCTCGTCGTCCTCCTCGGGGTTGGTCGCCAGGGCCATCAAGGCCGCGGGGGGCGGAGCCGGCGGCGGGGGCGCGGGACGGCCGGCCGCGGGCGTCAACCCGCTCGGCGTGGGAGGACGGAAGGCGGGCGGCGGCGGACCGAGGGGCCCGGGCCTCGAGGGCGCCGG